>CAZKOY010000071.1:0-27355 GCA_964554495.1 uncultured Myxococcales bacterium | reverse complement strand
CGAGGTTGTTGAGGTTGGTCGCGACCACAAGATGCTTGGGGCCGAGCGCGGCTTCATTGATGTCCAAGGCGCGTCGGAACAGGGGCTCTGCTTCGTCCAACTGACCGCGATCCTTGAGCAATCCCGCGAGGTTGTTGAGGGCCGCTCCCACCGAGAGATGCCGGGGGCCTAGGGTGGCTTCATCGATGTCCAGGGCGCGTCGGAACAGGGGCTCCGCTTCGGCCAGCTTGCCGCTTTGCTGCAGCGTGCTCGCCAGCCGATCGAGTTGGACAGAAATCACCTGTCTTTGGTTGCTAGCGTCCTTGCGCGCCTCGGCCGCGGCGAGGGCGCGTCGGGCGGGGGCTTCGGCGTCGGAGTATCGGCCCAGCTCAAGCAGGACATTGCGCAGGCGACTGTTGAGCGCGAGCGACGCATCCGGGGGCACATCAGACGTACGCTGAAGCGCGGCATCGAGCGCGAGGCAGGCATCGAGAGCCAGGGCAGCCGGCTGCTTGAAGCACGTCTCCATGACTTGCGTGAAGACCTCGTCGGGCTGGGCCGGCGCCTCTGGCGCAGCAGGCTGAGCCCACGCGGCGCGCTGGTGCGCAAGCAGGCACGGAAGCAGAAAGGCAACAACGAACCAAAGCACGGTGCGAGCGAGCAACATGGAACACCTCGTGACGGCGAACGGTTGCACGCTGCGTGCCACGGATGCGAGGAGAGAAGGCAAAAACGCAGCCGGCGGGCGAGGTTAGCTGGGGTCGCGCAGCTTGTTCATCAAGTCGGTGAGGCCGCAGTCGTAGACAAGCTCGCGCAGCGTGCGGCGGCTCCAGCCGGTCTCTTTTTCCATCTGCACCAAGTTGCCGCGGTGTTTCAAAAGCAGCTCGTGGATTCGCGCGGCGCTTGGTCGTGGCTCGTTGTGCGTGGACGATCTGGCGGCGACATCGGCACGCGTCGGGTCGAGGGCAGCGGGGTCAAAGCGGGCAGAGCCGGGCGCGGCGAAGGATGCCCCAGCGACCGGCCAAGGGGCGGGAGGAGACGATGGGGGAGCCAGAGCGCTCGCGTTCGCGGTGGGGGGCGGCTCGCGCAGTCGCTCGATGAGATCCGCATCAAAGCCCAGGTTCGTCAGGTGGCTGCGGACCGAGAGCAGCTCGGCGACATTGCCGGGCCAGTGGTGCAGCAACAGCAGCTCGACCTGGCTGGCGTTGAGCACCGGCAGAGCCGGAATGGGTGCGGGCGTGCTCTTGTCTTTACGCATCGCCGGAGCGCGCTGCAGCAGATACAGGATGTCTTCCCGCCGACTGCGCAGCGACGGGACACGCAGCGAGATGCCGCGCAGGCGACGAAACAAGTCGAAGCGGAATGCGCCGCTGCGAACATCCTCGACCAGCGGGCGGCTGGTGGCGGCCACGACCAGCACATCGACGCGCTTGCCGGCCTGCTCTTCTTCCCCCATGCGATGCACTTGGTGCTCAGCCAGGACGCGCAGCAGCTTGGACTGCACGTCGGCGGGTAGCTCGGCCACTTCGTCCAGAAAGAGGGTGCCCTGGTGCGCCGCGCCGAACAGTCCAGCGCGGTTCTGCAGCGCATTTGTGAAGGCACCACGGACGTGCCCGAACAGCGTGCTTTCGGCGGTGGCCGCTTCGAGCATGGCGCAGTTGATGGGGACGAACGAGCGCCGACCGCTGGCGATATGAAACTCCTCGGCAGCGCGCTCTTTGCCTGTACCGGATTCACCGAGCAGCAGCAGCGGGAAGGGCTCGGCCGCACGCGCCACCGTGGCCAGCTTGCGGCGCAGGTCGAGGATGGCAGCGGCGCGTCCCATCAGCTTCGCCGTGCGGGCTTCTGCAGGAACGCCGGAGTCATCGGCAAAGAGCGAGAAATAGGGCGCACTCGCCGCCACATAGACCAGGATCGAATCGCCGAGCCGAATCACGTCCTGCGGCTGCAGTCGCTGCTTTTCTCCGCGCTTGAGTCGGACGCCGTTTAACCAGCTGCTCTGCAGACTGCTGGTGTCGTGCAGCGTGCAGAGGTTGGTGGCTGGGTCGTATTCGACGTGAGCATGTTCACGCGATACGCCGCGGTCGCCCGAAAGAACGATGCGTGGCGGGATGCCGGCTTCGCGACCGATGCGATTGACTCCTGGCTGCAGGCGCACGGGCGCCTCTTCGAGGATCTGGCGGTCGGGCGAAAAGACGCGAAATAGAGACGGGCACAGCGAAACGGCAGCATCGAGCTGATTGGCCAACACCGGGTTTGTCGCGACGTGCTCAGGGGACGGTGCCATGGGCCCATCATCCCGACGACACTGGGGCGATTCAAGTGGGCAATCGCCCCCAGCTTCCCCAGGGGCTTGCCCCAGCTTCCCCATGGGGACAGAGCACGTGCCTTGCCCTGCGCGCTGGGTCTGCGGCCCTCTCTTGGTCGGGCTCGCAAGCGCTAGCGGCACGGCGTGTGCAATCCCCAAAACGCCTAGGAGGATTTCTATGTCCGCGGACGCTTGTCCTGATTCTCGTCGCGCAAGGCGATTCAGCTCTGCTCTGTTCATCCCGCTTATTGTCTGGCCCGTAACCTGGCTGCTTCTGATATCGAGCGGGCGACTGAACACGTATGCGTGTGCTTGGACGCAGTGGGTATCGTTTTTTCATCCATCGCGGATCGAGCTGCAGATCGACGGTGCAGAGCACCTGCAGGCGGGCGTCTTGATGGCGCAGGTGCGGCTGGGCGACCGCGTGTTGTGCCAGACCGAGATCGGCACAGGTGGCTTGCATGGGCCCGAACGAAGACAGCTTCAACTGCCGCTGCGGGCGTTCGGTGCCCTTGAGATCCGTGTGGCCAGCGTCGACGCACAGGGCTGCACGCAGGCAAGTGGAATCGCTCGGCTGCACACGGCGGGAGAAGACAGAGTCGCGCTGCCGATTCGCCTGCTTCCGCTGCGGCAGAAGCACTGTTCGCGCGCAGAGCCAGCGGATCTGCATCACCACGCGCAAGGCGGCGAGCCCTCTATTGCGGGGCAAGATTGAGCATGCTTTCGCCGCTGAGGCATACTTCGCCGATGTCACAGCCCGCGCTGCAGCTGGGGACCGTGATCGACGGATACAGGCTCTGCGAAGCACTGGGCGACGGCAACATGGGCCGGGTCTATCGCGCCATCCGCGCAGACTGCAGCACGGCGCTGCCAGACCGGCCACACGATGAGGACGAGGTGGCTTTCAAGCTGCTTGAAGGGTCGCATGCAGACGACCCCAAGCGCGTGGCCCTGTTTGAACGCGAAGCCCGCCTGGCGATGGCGCTGCGCCACCCGCACATCGTGAAGGTGCATAGCCATGGTCGGTTGGCCGATGGCTCTCTGTATCTGCGCATGGAGCTAGTACGCGGGCGGGATCTGCGCGCTGTTCTCAACGATGCCGCGGGCCCGCTGTCGGTTCGCCGAGCGCTTGCGATCGGGCACGAAGTGGCGCTGGCGCTCGCGGCCATCCACGGTGCCGAGATCGTGCATCGCGATCTGAAGCCCGCGAATGTGATGCTGGTCGGTGAAGGAGCCGATGAGCACGTCAAGCTCGTCGACTTTGGCATCGCGCGCCATCTGCACGAGTCTGACGAGCTAACCGAGACTGGGCCCTGGTTGGGTACGCTTCGTTACTCGGCCCCCGAGCGCTTTCGGAAGGTGCGCGAGCTGACCGGGGCCGTGGACGTCTATGCGCTTGGCGTTCTGCTTTTCGAGGCGATAACCGGGGCGCATCCGCTGCAACCGACAGATGACTCGGCCGAAACGCTGATTCATCTGCACTTGATGGAGCCGCCGCTGTCCCTGCAGGCTCTGTGGCCTCAGGCACCGGCTGAGCTGTCGTGCCTCTTGCTGCAGATCCTCGACAAAGACCCAGCGCGGCGACCGAGCGCACAGCAGGTGGCCGATCAGTTGGCTTCGCTGCTAGCGCAAGTACCGGATGAAGAGCTGGTGCTGCATCTTCCGGCGTTCGATTTCCCCCGCAGCGACGCCACAGATCCTCCGCAGTCCCCCAGCTTGGGGGAATATCTACAGGCTGCGTCGCCGGCATTGGCCCACCGGAATGCCCAGCGTGCTGTCGCGATTTCTGCGTCGATTCATCACGGGCGCTGGCTGCGTCGCATTGGCTCGCTTGCGGGTGTGTGCGGCTTGGCCGGCGTCGGGATCCTTGCATGGCGACTGCAACACTCCGCGCGTCGCGGCCTCGACTTCGACACCGTGCCCTTTCCAGAAGCGGCTGCGTACCGTACGCCGCCGCCTGGGATGGTGTTCATCGCTGGCGGGCGCTTCGTTCAAGGCAGCAGTGAGTCGCAGATCCAAGATCAGCTGGCTGACTGCGAACAAGTCGAAGGCCACTGCATCGAGGCGCAGTTCCGACGGCAGCAGCCGCAGCGCGCCGTCGCGATCAGTCCGTTTTTTCTGGATCAGACCGAGGTCAAAAACCAGGCGTTTGCCACGTGGCTCAACAGCGGCTCGCGTGTCTTTGATCTGGAAGGCGGTCACTCCATTCGCCTGGGCAGTCGGCCCATCGCGTCGCTTCATGGCCAAGCGTCGGGGCTGATGTGGACCGGCAGCCGGTATGAAGCCAAGCCCGGAATGGCCGATCGCCCGATGGTGAATGTGAGCTGGATCGGCGCGACGATCTACTGCGCTGACCGCGGACTTAAGCTGCCATCGGAGGCGCAGTTCGAATACGTCGCCAGCCAGCACGGCCACGCCAAGTACCCGTGGGGCGACACGCCGCCCGAGTGCGGAAGCGCCGTGGCCCTGGGCCATGAAGTCGACGGCGGGTGTGCCGGCACAGGGCTGCCGGCCGTGGGCAGCAGTGCGCTCGATCGCTCGCCCGAAGGAGTCTATGACCTGGGCGGCAGCGTCATCGAGTGGACGTTGGATCGCTTCGTGCAGAGCTACTGGCCATGCGATGCCTGCAAAGATCCAGAAGCCCCCGTTGGTACCCACGACCCGAGCACGGGCGAGCTAGACCTGTATCGCGTGATTCGCGGCAGCAGTTATGCAGCCAGCCGAGTCCAAGCACGAGCCACCTTCCGGGGGCACGCCGCCGAGAAGCGCTTCTTCGAAAACGTCGGCTTTCGCTGCGCACAGCCGCTTTCCCCGCTACCCCAGGGGACGGTGAAATGAAGCGCTCGTGGTTGCTGCGGTGGAGCTTGCCTGTGCTTGTGGCGCTGCTGGCGCTGGCCTCAGGCTGTGGCGGTCTGCGGGTGCAGTTCCAGGTCCGGCGGGATGCCGTCGCGTTCCAGACGCTAAAGCCAGGGCAGGGTCTAAGCGCAGGCGAGCGGTTTTCAGTACACGTGCAGCTTCCCAGTGCTGGATACGTCTATGTGACGCGCTCGCAGCCGGGTGCGGCAACGCAGGCGCTGTATCCGCTCGGGCCGGCTGTGCGCTTGCCCTCGGGGGGGCCGCAGCGGATTCCGACCGACGGGAGCGACTTGATCGTGCCGGCCCTGCAACGGGATGAGCAGCTCTGCCTGATCATCAGCGAGACGCCAGTCCTCGGGGATCTGCCGCACTGCCTGCCGACAGCGCGCATCCAGCGACTGTATGCCCGCACGGCACCCTCGTCGGCAGCCCAAGGAAGCTCGGCCCCTGGTCCACGAGACGAGAAATCGGGCCCGCCCACGCCTTCCGAAAACAAGCCGGCTGATAGCAAGAACCAGTCAAAGAGCGAGAGCAAGCCGTCCGACGAAAAGAAGCCGCCACAAGGCGAAGGCCAGCCCGGCGCGATCGGCCCGGACAGCCGACCCAGCCAGCAACCACCACCGAAAGGCGAAGGCCAGCCCGGCACAATCGGCAAAGGCAATCGTCCGAGTGAGACGCAAGAAAATAAGGATAAAGCGAATTCCGATTTTGATAATAGTCCGTATTCTTCGTCCAGTCAGGGCACCATGGTCGTGCCGATTCCGCTGTCGGCCTGCCGCACGCCTGGGCCGGACTCGCGCAAGCGGGCGCTGCTGGTTGGCATCGATCACTACATCCCCGCCCCAAGCGGAGTGCCGCGGGCGCGTGACCTGCGCGGCGCTTACAACGACGTGCGCTCGGTGCGGTCGCTGCTGCAGCGTCGGTACGGCTTCCGCGACGATGAGATCTGTGAGCTGCGCGATGAAGACGCCACGCGCGAGACGATCGTCGGCACCATCCGCTCGTTTCTGATCGAGCGCACCCAGATGGGGGATCAGGTCTTTTGGTTCTATGCAGGCCACGGCTCTGAAGCGAGCAATCCGTGGCCTGGCGAAGAACATCGGCCAGACCAAACCATCGTCCCCAGCGACGCGAACCTGAACGTCCCGGACGTGCGCGACAAAGAGCTAAGGTACCTGTTCAGTCAGGTCTTGGATCGCGGCGGCAAGCTGGTCGCTCTGTTTGATAGCTGCCACAGCGGCTCTATCACCATGGGAAGTGGAAGCGAGCGAGGCCGCCATCCGCGGGATCGTGATGAAGACCTGGATCTGCGTTTCCGCTTCGCTGCCCCGTCGCAGGTGTTGCCGCCCTTGGCGCCGCCGCTGCCGCAGCCTTTGCACGAGCGCGGCGCGTTGATCCTGACCGCCACGCAGTCGGATCAGAAGTCGCAAGAGCGCATGATCCGGGGAGTCTCGCACGGTGTGTTCACCGCAGCCCTGGAAGAGGCGCTGAAGAATGAGGCCATCGAGCCGTCGGTGGCGCAGCTTCGCGACAACATCGAGGCGCACATGCGCATCTGGACCCGCGTCGAGCGACAGACGCCGGGCTATGCCGCCAGCGCCGCACGGCAGGGGCAGACCTTGTTCGGGGACGCTGCAGCCAAAGGGCGCTATGTCACCGTCAAGAACGTTCAAGGCAGCGATGTTCACGTAAGCGGCGGGCTGATTCTGGGACTGGACGAGGGCACTGTGCTAGAGGGGCTTACGCAGCCTGCGATGGAGCTGCGCGTGACGCGCGTGCTGGATCTGACGAACAGCCTGGCCAGCCTCGCATCGCAACCTGAGGTACGGCCTAGCGTCGGGGATCTGTTTCGCGTGCGGACAATGCGGGCGGCAGAGCGTCCCATTCTGGGGATCTGGCTGGGCGAGATCGGACCCGAGCCGGCTGAGCTGGAGGCAGCAGGCGTCTTTCTGTTCGGGCTGCAGCAGCATGGGTTCTTCCAATGGGCCGTAGGTGAAAAGAACGCGACGCATCGCCTGCGCTATCACGCCGGGGAATGGCAGCTGCTGTCGGCTGAGCGCTCGCAAGCGCAGGCTCTGGGGGCGCAGCTTGCGATGGCTCCCCTGCAGTCCGTTCTGCCGCGCCATGCACGGCTGTTCGTTGAGTGGCCGCTGAACCTCAGCGAGCATGAGCTTCTGCGCCGCGATCTGCCGTCGATCGGGGCGCGCGTGCTGTACGCCGAGGGGCAAAAGGTCAGCGCCGACTATGTCCTGCGCGGCAGCTTGAGCGACGGTGTGCGCTTCACCCTGGAACAAGAGCCAGGGCATCGGCGTCCGAACATGCCGGTGCAGACCAAGCCAAGTCATGCTCTGGACATCGTCAGCAGCGCTGAGCTGCTGGTCAGGCAGCACCTGTGGCTGACGCTGCCCAATCCCGGCGACGCGTATCAAGGGTTCCCGTATCGCATGCGTCTGGTCAGCCTGGACAACCCGCAGCGCGAGCTGTTGTCCGGCGGGCAGACCCACACGGGCGAGACCTATTACCTTCACCTGTCGCGCGACCGGCGCATTGCCAACAGCGCGAACCAGCGCCGCTTCGTATACCTATGCGCTGTCAGCAGCCAAGGCGGCATGACGCTCTTGTATCCGCTCAGCCAAGGGGATCAGGAAAACAGCCTGCCCGACGGGCCCGATGGACCGCACGAGATTCCTCTCAACGGCAGAGAGCAGTCGCCGTTTTGTGCCTCGGGTGATGCGTCCATCGACACGTACATCATGCTGACCAGCGAGGAAGCTCTCGGCAACGCCGGTCAGCTCTGCAGCGTGGACCAGCGACTGAACAGCCGCAGCAGCCGCCTGCCTATGCCGCAGCGTTGGTCCGTGCAGCGCATCGAGGTACATCACGACCCGCACGGACCGCCGTGCCCGCTACCCGACCGCAGCAGAAAGTAACGCAGCGAGCCCGCGTCAGCGCGGCACACCGCCTGGCGGTACGGGGGCAAGCTCTCGACGAGGGTACGCTGCACCAGGCCATGACGGCCGAGTCGCTGACGGACAGAAATATACGTCAATAATCTTTGCGAATTGTGCCATGTGTGATCTTCTTGAGCTTTTATGTCGATCATATAATGTTCTTTATAAGAACAATATTTATTGAGTGATAGTCTCGGCCATTGTGAACAATTCGCAATTCTAAATTAATAACGCAAAGGATATGCGAATAATCACACAAACAAGTCTTAGCGTATTTTCCAATGCGCACCGCATGCCGTCGCTCAGTGGGCGCGGGTGAATCTCTTGGACAAGGGGGCTGCTCTTTCTCTTATGCTGGATGCGGTGAGCCACTCATGAGCCCTGAATCCCGACCGCGTCCCAGAGTTCCTGCCTACATCGCCCTTGCCGTGGGGGTGCTGGCCCTCTTGTTGGCTTCCTCGGTGCTGGCCAGCGCTTCGGATATGCGGAACGAGCTCGGGCTCTTTTTCGCCCTGAGCCTGCTGCCCCTTCTGCTGGGCCTGGGTCTGATCGGACGCTTCCTTGCAAGGTATGTGCATGCCAAGGCGGCCCTAGCCACGTGCGCAGCCATTGGCCTTGTCGCCTTCGCCATGCTGGCGTTTCGTCTGAAGCACTTCGCAGATCAGAACGCGGCGTGGGCGCGCAGCCGAGCGGTCTACTTGCTGTGCGAAAAGGCGGCACCGATTCCCGACGCGCCGGCTCTGGGCGGGTCGGCTCCACACTCGATTCGCATCGCCGAGCTAAAGTCCGATCCGCTCGACCAGGGCGAGCGCTTTTTATGGCATGAGCTGGGCGTCGCCGATGGCTATCCGACGGATTTGTATGCAAGCGAGCTTCCCGAGCTGGTTGCTTGCATGCAGGAGAGCTGGACCGAGCACGAGCGGAAGCTCTATCACGGCATGGGCAGCTACGGCAGCAAGGCCTACGAGATCGTGCAGTTTCGGCAGGGCTACGAGATCGACGTCTATGAGGCCAAGACGCGTCGACTGGTCAGCCACCTGCGCGTTGATGGGCCGATTCCGCCGCCGCTTCCCAACGAGTCCAAAGGCGCTCCGCAGCGACGAGGTCCACGCGCCACAGCGCCCGTCGTCCTGTCCGCGCTGCAGCCCATCATCCAGGGGCGCTTAGAGCCGAGCGCGCACTAGATAGACCTTGTTGTTGGTGTCGTCGACGATCTCAAGCGAGCCGCGGGCATCGTTCGGCAGCAGGCTGCGCAGGCCCTCTAGGCGGTGGCGCTCAATCAAAAAGTACATCGTGCGGCCGCGGTGGCTGCTGATATAGGCCTGCAGCTTTTCCATGTTCTTGTCGCCGAGGAACACGGTCTTTTCGCCGGCCTCGATGCGGTGGTCATAGATCTGGTTGCCCGTATATAGGTTCTCACCGCGCCAGTACATCATCCAGGCGATCACCGGCTCGTTTGGGCTTTGCCGCAGACGGTAGTACGAGGCGAAGATGTGCTTCTGGCTCCAGTGCGGCGAGATGTCGACGAGGAAGCGGTCGATAAAGAAGCTCGTGCTGAGCACCGCCACAAGTGCCAAGGGAAGAGCGCGCCAGCCACGGCTGCCTCGCCACATAAGCACCAGCCACACAGCGGCACCCAGCGTCGGGACCAGAAACGCGAAGCGCAGATCGAACGGGATCTGGGTGTCAGGCGGCAGCTTCGAACTTGTGAACTGAACGACTCGATCGGCGCTGGGGCCGGCCAGGATGCCGACGACCAACAGCAGACATAGCAGACCCAGGCGCAAGGCCCAGCGTGGGGCCTGTGGTGCGGCCTGCGGATTGTCGGGTGTGGCGTCAGGGCGGCGCGGTGTCGCCAAGACCAGCGTCGCCACGGTGGCCAAAAAGGCCAGGGCCAGAAGCGGCGTTGCGTATTCATAGCGCTGGCCATAGACGGCGGGCAGCGGCCAGGGACGACCACTGCCGGGCACATTCACATAGTCATAGTTGAACAGCCAGCCGATGCGCGCCGGGAAGTTCGCGAGATCGCGTCCGCTTAAGAACGTGACCGGCGCAGCCAGAAGCCACAGCGCCAAGCGGCTGCTTTGCGTCACGTGCGGCGCGGCTTCGCAGAGCTCGTCGATGAACACGCCACCCAGGACGGCAAGCGGCGGCAGGGCCGGCAGGATGTAGTGATGGAACTTGGTGTTCACCAAGGTGACGATGGTGAAGTCGACCACGAACCAGACGAAGCAGAGCAATAGGACCTGGCGCTTGCTTGCAGTGCGCGGGTCGCTATCGCGCAGCCAGCGTCCGATCTGAACGCCTGCCGCCAGCACCATGCCTGACCACGGAAACAGGCCCGCGCCAAGCTGACGCAGGTAGTACTCGAAGGTGCCGCGATCGCCGTGACGACCTTGGGCGCGGTGGACGTAGTTGTCCCCGATGAGCTCCATCCAAAACGGCAGACCATGACGGGCAAGCATCGCCACGTACCATGGCGCAGCCACGCAGAAGAAGACCAGGGCGCCGCGCAGGATCTCAAGGCCATCGTGGCCGGCTTTGAGCTCTTGCAGTAGCTCGGACGACAGGCGACGTGGTCGGGCTTCGTCCTCGGGCGGGTGGCCCCCCCAGATCTCGTCAATGCGACCGGCCAGGAGCAGGTAAAGAAAGATCGCCAATATGGGCATTGCGATACCGGCAGGACCTTTGGCCAGCGTCGCCAAGCCACCCATCAAGTACGCCGTCCACAGGTACAGCGTGCGACGCGTGCGTGCCTGCATCGCCAGGAACAGCGAAAGGACAAACAGCACGACAAAGGGCAGAACGGCCAGGGCTCCGGGTACGCGCCGCGTCTGGTTGAAGAAGACGATGACGAAGCTCTGAAGCTGGATCAGGTTCGTCAGAAGCTGCGGCAGCACGCACAGCATGTACACCGCCAAAAAGCCATAGAACGCGGGGCTGTCCGGCCACGACACAAGCCGACCCGCAAGTCGTGTCGTTCGTCGCGGTAGCTCGGCCCTTGGGTCGGGGACGGCGTCTTCATCGCGCTGTCTTGGGGGCGAGATCAAGGCGAGCGCGGCGAAGACCACAGCGACGGTCATCGGCACGACAAACGGCATATCGGTCATCGCCTGGCGCGAGATCAGCGCCCACTGCGCGCTGGTCGAAAGAACAAGGGCCGCCCACAGTCCGGCGCGTCGCGACACCAGCCGGCGCAAGAGCTCATACACCGCCCAGATGCCAACCAGGCTGATGAGGATCATCGGCATGCGCAGGGCCCACTCGGCCCGCCAGCCGACGGTCATTTCGCTGTAATGGCCGGGATCACCGTGGCCCAGGCCAAAGACTTTCAGCGAAAGCGCCATCAGCCAAAACGTGAGCACGGGCTTCGAGAAGAAGACGCCCGATGCGGGATCCTGCGGCGAGCCGGGCCACCACAGGCTGATGCCATCTCCGCGGGCGGCCATCTGGCGGGCCACCTCGCCGTAGTGTGTCTCCCACGGGTCCCATAGACCGTAGTTGCCGGCGAAGGGGACGTACAAAAGCAGCAAGAACGCCAACACCGACCACGTGAGCACGCGGTCTCGATTGGCAGCGACGGGCGAGAAGTCGTTTGCAGGCATCGGCGTAGCCACGGGACGATGCCGCAAGCCGCCTGCCCCGATCAATAGAGATCATGTGACACAGCGCAGTCGGCCTGGATCTCTATGTGGGCTCGCTAGGTCTGGGCTCGCTAGGTCTGGGCTCGCTAGGTCTGGGCTCGCTAGGTCTGGGCTCGCCAGGTGCTCGGACGCTTACAGATCGTCGCAGAGCAGGGCTGCTATTCGCGACACAGCCGGCGCAGCGTGGCCAAGCGAACGACGATCGTCTCGTCTTCGACGGTCTGCGCGTAGCTTACGATCTTGGCTCCGATCGCCGGCCGCACGACAAAGACTTGCGCATAGATATCGTCGAGAAGCTGCAGCGCCATCTTGTGCTTGGTGACCCGTGCGAAGTCGAAGAGCCAGCCGAACCAGACGTCTTTTTTCGTCGAGCCAGCGAGCTTGAGCGCGCGGCGCAGCACGTCGACGATGACCGACTCCTCGGGGATCTCGCCGTTTTGTGCGCGGCTCAGCATCTCGTTTAGGCGCGGGCCCATCATGCGCTCGGCTTCGTCGACGCGCCCCATGGCGAGCACGCGATCGGACAGCCCCCAGAACAAGCGATAGGCTGAGCCGCGGTTCTGGTTCTGGCCCATGTCGCTGGGCTCGTTTTCGGGATGCGGCGCGTGCGTGGGCATGTCGAGACCCAAGCTGGTTGGGTCGGGCGCCACCACGTTGGGCTGCGGGACTCCGGGGTTGGTCATGCCGCCCATGGCAAAGCTAGGTGCGGCCGCAACGAATACCGGATTGGCTGGGCTCTCCTCGCTATTGGTCGAGACCGAGCCAGCGTTGAGCCCCGATTGGGCATGTGGATTCCACTGGGGCGCCACGTTGACCGTCGGGCGGTGCGGCGAGGGATCTTCTTCTCGCTCTAGCGTGAACTGCTGGGTGCCAACGCCGAGGATGTCGCCAGGCTTTAGCTCAACGGTGCCGGTTGCGTTGATCCCGTTTACGCGGGAGCCATTGCGGCTTCCCAGGTCTTCCAGAATCACGGCATTTTGAGTAATTCGCAGACGCGCATGTCGTCGGGAGACCATCGGTTCATCAACGCGCAGATAGCACTCAGGCCCGCGACCGATGATGACCTCGCCTAATGGCAAGTTGATCTCCATGGTGCGCATGCGCAGCCTAAATCGGGCCATGGTTTTTAAGGTACTCCAGACCCGTCAACGGCGACAAGTATGCAGTGTGACTGACTGAAAATTCGGCAGAGAGCTGGTCGGACAGGTGGGCTTGGGTCGGACCGCTTCAGACGTGGAGCCAAGGCGAAAACCAGCCCACCGCCCCACGGTGCGCGAGCGGGTCACCTCGCGAATTCGGTGTGCAGATCCTGGCAAGCCACTGCGCGTCTCTTGGGCCGGATGCGCGGGGACTTGATCGCCGACGAAGATTTGGTGTACCTCAGACTGCGTCATGTCAGGAACCCTTGAGGCTACAACACCTTCTTCGTCCGTGCTGAGCGCGGAAGCCAAGGCCGGCGGGCTGGCGCAGGCAGACACGGACGCTGCGGCTGGCGCGGGCAGTCCCACGTGGCCCGTGCAGATCGATCGCGCGCAGGTCATTGCGCAGGAGCTTGGACTGCGTCGCCCGCAGGTCGAGCGGACCCTGGCGCTCTTAGAAGAAGGGGCGACGCTGCCCTTCATCGCCCGTTATCGCAAAGAAGTGACGGGCGGCCTGGATGAAGTGCAGATCGCAAGCGTGCAGGATCGCGGCGCCTATCTGACGGAGCTTGTGGCGCGAAAGACGGTCATCCTGAGCGAGATCCACAAGCAGGGCAAGCTGAGCCCCGAGCTTGAGCGCAAGCTGGTCGCCACACTGTCAAAGACCGAGCTAGAGGATCTGTACTTACCGTACAAGCCCAAGCGGCGGACGCGGGCGACGGTGGCTCGCGACAAAGGCCTAGAGCCCTTGGCTCTGCTGATTCTGGAACAGCAGGCTGGCCTCGAAAGCCGCGAGGGTCTGGCCGCGCCGTACATCAGCAGTGACAAAGGGGTCCCAGACTGCGACAGCGCGTTTGCTGGTGCGCGCGATATCGTCGCTGAGATCATCGCGGACGATGCGGCAGTGCGCGCTGCGCTGCGCGGCTTGGCGATGGATCACGGCATCATGCGCTCGCGCCTGATCGCCAAAAAGCCCGAGCCCAGTGCCGACGACGACAAGCCCGAGCCCGGCAATGAAAAGGACCCATCCGCTGAGCGCAGCGAGCGATCCGAGGCCAAAGGTGACGGCAAGAAAGAGGATCCGGCGGCCAAGTTCTCGGACTACTTCGAGTACGAAGAGGCTGTGAAGTCGATTCCGTCGCATCGCATGCTGGCGCTGCGTCGGGGCGAGAAAGACGGCTTTCTGCGCGTGACGCTGGAAATCGATCGCGACACCGCGGTGGGCTTGGTGGCGCAGCAGATCGTGCGCAATCGCCAGGCCAGCCTGTACGCGGACCTGGATAAGGCGCTGACCGACGCCTGGGATCGCTTGCTGAAGCCGGCCATCGAAGTCGATGTTCGCTTGGCGCTGCGCGAGCGAGCCGACGGAGAAGCGATCCGAGTGTTCGCCGAGAACCTGCGGCACTTGCTCTTGGCTGCGCCGCTTGGTGGAAAGCGTGTGCTGGCCTTGGATCCCGGCTATCGCACCGGCTGCAAGCTCGCCGCCATCGACGAAAAAGGCGATCTGTTGGTTCACGATGTCGTGTATCCGACGCACAGCGAGTCCCGACGCGTGGAAGCCGCCATGCGACTGGAACAGCTTGCGCAAGAGCACAAGATCCAGGCGATCGCGATCGGTAACGGCACGGCCAGTCGAGAGACCGAGCAGTTCGTTCGCCGCTTGGCTGCCGCGGGCAAGCTGCCGAGCGTAAAGATTGTGGTCGTCAATGAAGCCGGGGCCTCGGTGTATTCGACATCCGAAGTCGGGCGGCAAGAGCTTCCGACGCACGATCCTACGGTCCGCGGCGCGGTCTCGATCGGGCGCCGTCTGCAGGATCCGCTGGCCGAGCTTGTAAAAATCGAGCCGAAGTCGATCGGCGTCGGGCAGTACCAGCACGACGTTCACCAGCCGACGCTGAAGAAGCAGCTTGATCAGGTGGTCGAGAGCTGTGTGAACCAAGTCGGTGTCGATCTGAATACGGCCTCGCCGCGTCTTCTGCAGTACGTGGCCGGGATCGGTGAGAGCTTGGCCAAAGGCATCGTCGCACATCGCAGCCAAAACGGGCCGTTCCGCAGCCGCAAGCAGCTTTTGGACGTCGCGCGGCTCGGTGCCAAGGCCTTTGAGCAAGCGGCGGGCTTCTTGCGAGTTCGCCAAGACGGAGAAAGCCCGCTCGACAACTCAGCCGTCCACCCCGAGAGCTATGACATCGTCGAGCGCATGGCCAGCGATCTGTCCGTCGACATCGCGGGCTTGATCGGCAACCGCGACCTGATCTCAAAGATCGATATCCGACGCTATATCGATGACCGACGCGGCGAGCCGACGCTGCGCGATATCTTGGCCGAGCTTGAGAAGCCGGGCTTGGATCCGCGTCAGGACTTTGAAGAAGTCGGCTTCAACCCCGATGTGACCGAGGTCAGCCATCTCAAAGAGGGCATGGTTCTAAACGGCGTGGTGACCAACGTCACCAACTTCGGCGCCTTCGTCGACGTCGGTGTGCATCAGGATGGCCTGGTGCATATCTCGGAGCTATCGCACCGCTTCATCAAGGACCCAGCCGAGGCCGTAAAGGTCGGGGACAAGGTGAAGGTGAAAGTGATCAAGGTCGAGCTAGATCGCATGCGCATCGGCCTTTCGATCAAGCAGGCAACGGAGCCACCCGCCGGGGCGGCGGTACGCGGTGACGACAGTCGACGGGATCGCGGTGGACGGCCAGGGGATAGTGCGGGACGAGCCGCGCCACGCGGGGACGATCGCGGACGTCGCGACGGTGCCGGCGGATCCCGCGGAGAGGCGCGCACAGGCGGTCGCGGCGACTCGTCCGGCGCTGAGCGCGGCGGCAGTCGCCCCGATGGGCGCAGCGACGGGCGTAGCGACGGGCGCGGTCCTAGGCCAGCCGGTAGAGACAGCCAGAGCGGACCGGGGCGCAGCGAGCCCGCTTTGGACCGACGGACGCAGGCAGCAAGCGATGCCCCACGGGGTCGACCGGACGGCGACCGGCGGCGTCCAGAGCGCAGCGACCGACCCGAAGCAGGGCGGCCCGGCGATCGACCCAAGGGCTCGCCGTTTAACTCGATCCGCGGACTCGACGGCCTGTTTAACAAGTAAGGCATCGGCTCGGCCGCCCGCTGGATGGTCCGAGCAGAGCGATCGTGTGAGGCCGAGCAGAGGGGTTTCTGCCGCAGGGCGTGGCTTCGCCTCTATGATCACTGGCAGGTCTGCAAGAAGGGGGCTTGCCATGCTGTGTCGATCCACGGTTCGAGCTGTGTTCGGGGTCTGCGCCTTGGGTGGACTTGTTGCCTGCGGCGGTACGGACCCGACGGGAAAAATGGGGGATCCCGAGGGCAATGCGGCCCTAAACGGCATTACCCGGCTGCATAACCAAGCGCGTGAACAGGTGAGTCCAGCGCCCGGCACGCCGCTTCCTGCGCTGAACTGGTCGGGGACCTTGGCTTCGGCGGCGCAGTCCTGGGCTGACGGCTGCAAGTTCGGCCACTCGAACTCGGCGTACGGCGAGAATATCTATGCCACCAGCGGCACCGCGACACCGGCCGATGTCGTCGGAAGCTGGGTGTCGGAAAAGGCCAAATACAACTACGCCAGCAACACGTGCAGCGGCACCTGCGGTCACTACACGCAGGTGGTCTGGGCGAACTCAATCAGCCTCGGCTGCGGCGTCAAGACCTGCACGCAGGGCTCGCCGTTTGGTTCGCCTAGCTGGCAGCTCTGGGTGTGCAACTACGACCCGCCGGGGAACTACAACGGCCAGAAGCCCTACTAGCGGGTCTTGCACATTCACCTTGCGCGAGCAGCCAGGGGTCTGCTTCGCTAGGGCCCATGAAGGTGGTCAAAGTCGTCGGGATGGGGGGCTCGATGAAGCCCGGCTCGACGAGTATCCGAACTCTAGAGGCCGCACTGCAAGCCGCGGCGGCGGCCGGGGCCGAGACAGATCTGCTCGATATTCGCCTGCTGGATCTGCCGATTTACACGCCAGATCTTGAGCCGACGACGGGTGTGCGGCGCTTGGTTGATGCCGTCGCAGCGGCGGACGGGCTTTTGTGGTGCAGCCCCGTGTATCACGGCAGCATCAGCGGTGCGTTCAAGAACGCCCTCGACTGGCTGGAGCTTCTGAGCAGTCGCGAGCCCAAGTACCTGACGGACAAGGTCGTGGGCCTGATCAGCACGGCGGGCGGGGTGCAAGGCCTGCAGGCGATCAACACGATGGAGTTCGTGGTCCGTGCGCTGCGCGGCTGGACTGTCCCGTTGGTGTTGCCGCTGGATCGCGCCTGGCAGGCGATCGATGCCGACGGCAATATTCGCGACGAAGGTCTGAAAAACAAGCTCTGGCAGCTGGGGCAAGAAGTGGTGCGCGCCGCTGGCCGCCTGTCGGCTAGGGCCTAACGTCCGCCATGCCACGACGAAGACCCAGGCTTGGGCTGCTGTGTTTTTCGGCGGCGATGGCGCTGTTTGGCTGGCGCGGGGCCCACGGGCAGGCCGCTCCCAGCGATGACAGCGCGGCGTTTTCGGCACTGCTTGCGGCGGCTCCTGCGGCGCCGGCTGCGCCGCGGCGGGCCGTGTCAACGGGACCAGGCTTGGCGCAGAGCCCGCGCAACGCCAGCTATCGCTTGAAAGCCGTGCTGGATGAAGAGAACCACCGCATCCGCGGCGAGGGCCTGCTGACCTGGCGGAATCTAGAGCGAACGCCCGTCGATAAGCTTGTATTTCACCTGTATCAGAATGCGTTTAAGAACTTATCTTCGATGTTTGTCTTTGAGGCGGGGCCGACGCTGCGTGGCGACGAAATGCCCGAGCGTGGCTTTGGGGCCATCGATCTGTCGACGCTGCGCGTAAACGGTCGCGATGTCTTGGCGACGGCCGTTCTCGACGACACCCTGCTGACGCTGCCGTTGCCGACGCCCCTTGGGCCCAGCGCAACGGTCGAGGTGCAGTTCAGCTGGACAGTACAGTTGCCGCGAGTCTTTGCCCGCTCGGGCTATGTCGACCGCTATCACGCGGTCACGCAGTGGTTTCCCAAGATCGGCGTCTGGGACTGCAGCGGGCCTGGTGACTGTCGCTGGCGAGCGCGCCAATACCACGGCGTCACCGAGTTCTTTTCCGACTTCGGCGCGTACGAGGTCGAGATCGACGTGCCGCGGGCGACCCAGGTTGGCGCGACGGGCGTGCGGGTCGGCGAGCGGTTCGACGGCGAGCGCCGCATCGTGCGCTATGTCGCCGAAGACGTACATGACTTCGCGTTCTTTTCAGATCCCGACTTCATCGAGGTGCGCGAGACCTTCGACGATCCGAGCGGCCCGTTGCACATTCGCTTGCTGACGCGCCATGGGCAAGAGGAGCACGGCCCGCGCATCTTGGCCGGCGTGCGCGCTGCCATTTTGGAAGCCGCGCAGCGCGTTGGCCCGTACCCATACAGCAACCTGACCGTGGTGGTGCCGCCCTATCGCGGCAATGGCTCGGGGGGAATGGAGTACCCGACGCTGATTACGATCTTTTCGCTGCCGCTGCCGCGCGGGCTGCACGACTTAGAAGAGACCGCGGCGCACGAATTCGGACACCAGTACTTCTATCACCTGTTCGCCAGCGACGAGGTCGAGGAAGCCTGGCTCGACGAGGGCCTAAACGAGACGTTCAGCGGCTGGGTCATGGAGCGCATGTTTGGTCGCTGCTCGTCCGTCGATCTGCCGTGGCTGTGTCTGTCGACGGTCGAGCGCAACTGGCTTGCGTACCGATCGACGGTGGGACACCACGCGCTGGGCACGCAGAGCTTCGTGTTGCCGCGAAGCCACTATGGAACGCTGACCTATGACCAAACGGCGATCGTCTTGCGCACGCTTGAGGGCTTGATTGGCGATGAGAAGCTGCGCGATGGCTTTCAGCGCTATGCCGAGCGGGCGCGTTTTCGTCATCCTAGCCGACGGGACTTCGTCGCAGCGATGAGCGAAGGGGCGCGGCAGGATCTGAGCTGGTTTTTTGACCAAGCGATCGATCGTGCGCGGGTGGTCGACTACGCCATCGAGGCCGTAAGCAGTGACCCGTTTGAGCTGGCCGCGGGGTTTTATGACTGCCCTGCCAAGGAGCCTCCTGAGGCAGCGGGGCGCGAGCTGGCATCCGACGTCGAGCAGGTCGCCTATCTGGATACGCGCTTGGCATCGCAGCGGGCGGCTTGTGCCGGAAAGGGCCCCGGCCGGCACGAGCTTTTGCCGGACAAGACCCAGGTTTTGCCAAGGCGATACAGCAGCGAAGTAGTGGTGCAGCGACGAGGGGACTTCATCCTGCCGATTCGCATACGCGCCGTGTTCGCCAACGGGTCCAGCGAAGAAGTCGACTGGAGCTTGGAAGACCAGCAGCGCCTGCCCGAGCAGCGGCGGCATGTGCTGCGTTTCTACCGACGAGAACAGCCCTTGCTCTATGCCGAGGTGGATGCCGGAAGGCGCATCCATGCCGACGTGCAGCGCATCAACAATGGTCTGTCCGTGGCGCCTCAGCTTCGGCCCGTGGCGCGGCTGTGGCAGACCTGGCTCGGGGCGCTGTCCACGCTGCTCGACCTTGTGGGGGGCTAGATGGACAGAGCCGATTCCGTATCGCTGATCTCGTCGAGTGAGCCTGGCGAGCAGGCTCGTGGACAAGACCTGGGGCCGACGCATCGTCCGTTTTCGGCGGCATGGCGGCGAGTGATGAGCCGCCCAGGGCTGTGGCTGGGCCTGTGGCTGTTGTTTCAAGCGCTCAGCGTGCTTGTGATGCTGCCGGTCTTTCTTGCGCTGTATCAGCACCTGGGGCGACGGCCAATGGCGACAGCGCTGGCCCGTGGGCAGGTGGATTTCATATGGGCCGAGCTACTCAACCGCGATGGAGCCATTTTGCCCAGCCTGCTCGCCGCGCTGCTCGTCGGTCTGTGCCTGCGGTGGGCCCTGCAGGTCGCGCTATCGAGCGGGCTGTTGGCCACGCTGCTGCGGCCGGGCACCCCTTATCGAGCGGCGCCCGATGGGCTGCTACCGCGGGCGATGTCGTCGATGGGGATGGCATTTCGGCTGCATGCTCTTTCGCTTCTGGCATTGCGGCTGCCGCTTCTCGTCGTCCTCGTCGGGGCTGGGGCGCTGATTGGCCGAGGAGATCGCCCGCTCATGGGGACGGCCACGGCGGCGCTGCTTCACTATGCTCCGCTTGTCTTGTTGGGCCTGTGCGCGTGGTCGGCGCTGAGCTTCGTGGTGCATATCACGCAGCTTTCGCTGCTGAGCCGACGAGAATCGAACGAAAAGACGCTGCGTGCGCTGCGTCAAGGGCTGCGTCAGATCGTCGCTGCGAAGCCGGTTATGCGAGGGCTTGTGGGGGCCGCCGTGCTGAGCGTGCTGTTCTTTGCGATATCGATCGTCGCGGCGCGACTTCTTTCAGCGGCACTTGATGTCCGGCTGTACGTCGGGGCGGCTCTGCTGGTTCGCCAGCTTGCGGCACTCGGCCGCAGCCTGCTTTCGCTGTGGCAGCTAGCGGTGGCCGCTGAGCTCTGGCATCGCCTGCCCGCGCCCGAGACACAGACTCGGATATAATGGTCGCACTCATGTCGACGGGCTCTGCATTCTTGTCGCGTGGTCGCTGGAAAGCCGCATGTGCGCTGGCTCTGTGGACGGGTCTTTCTGGCCTGCCGGATGGGGCGTATGGCAGCGCGGCTGGGCCTACCGATACCGCGACAATCCCGGACGCAAGCCCGGCGACTCAGGCGTCAGCAGCTACGGCAGCGCCAGCAGCAACGGCAGTGCAGGCTGGTCCAGCGGGAGCGGCTGTGATGGCTGGCGCAGCCCCAGACAATGGCGTTGGCCGGCCCGATGCTCTGCGCGAAGTCGATCGCCGCATCGGCGATCTGAAAGATCAGATCTTTCGTGCCAAAGCGCGCCTGAGCCTGCTTTCCGAACGTCACCTGCGCACCAGTGCCGGCGGCGTGGTGACGGCGGTGAGCCAGCGCAACCAGCTTGGCATGCTGTATCGGCTGGTGCGCGTGGTCTATGAAATCGACGGCCGAGAGGTCTTTCGCCGCGATGAAGAGAACAACAAACCCATCCCGACCGGCGACCTGCCCATCTGGGATGGCCCGCTGCGCCCCGGTGAGCACACGCTGTCCGCGACGCTGCTCTATCGCGGCAACGGCAGTCGCGTCTTTTCGTACTTCGACGAGTACACGTACACTGTCTCGGCCGCACACCGCTTTGTCGTTCAGGAAGGAACGCCGCCGCGCATCCGTGTGGTCTGCCGAGAAAAAGGCAGCTTTGCGACGACCAGCCTAGAAAACCGTCCGTCCATCGAGTTTGTCGCCGACGACTCCAAGGCGCCCAAGGGGACGGCAGAGAAGGGGGCCGATGCCTCTCGCTGAGCCGCGCAGATCCCGCGGTGTCGCTCTTGCGTCGACGGTCCGTGGGCCAGCGTCCGCTTCGTCTTGGACGCAGGGCCGCTTTGAGCGAGTGGTCCTGGGCCTGGGGCTGTGGCTTTGCACGGCGCTTCCCGCGACGGCGCAGCCCGCCCACGAGCCCGCGATCTCGGCCGAGGCCATCGCGACGCGCCTTGCTGATTCGCAGGCGCTTCTGCGGCTTCACAATGCCCCTGCCGCCGCGACGCTTCTGACAGAGCTCTTGGCGCAAGCGGGCGAGTCGCTGCCGGGGGCGCACCGCAGCGAGGTCCTGTACTGGCTGGGACAGGCGCAAAAAGCGCAGGGCGAGCTGCGATCGGCGGAGCGCAGCTTCATGGCGCTTATCGATCAGCCAGGCGGCCTCGCTAGTCCGCAGTTCTATGGCCGAGCGCTGATTCAGCTTTTGGATCTAGCCGTTGAGCTGGATAGCCACGAGCGTACGCCTGAGTGGATCGATCGCTTGCAGCGCATGCCTGCGTCTGAGCGTCCTTCCGACGGGGCCTATGCCATCGGGCGTTACCTGTTTGCGCGGCAGCGCTATCGCGAGGCACGCGCCGCGCTGCAGTCGCTTGCTTCCGACCGTCCCGAGTCCATGCGAGCTCGCTATTTCATCGCCGCTGCCCATGTCGCCGAGGGCAACCTGAGCGAAGCCGAGGCCGGCTTTTCTGCGCTGGTGGCGCTGCCGCTGCCCGCCCCCGATGACGATCGGCGCGTGATCGAGCTGTCGCATATGGCCCTGGGCCGCATCTTTCTTTCGCGAGGCGAGGCCGAAAAAGCCCGCCAGTCGTATCTGCGGATCTCGCAGAAAAGCGATCTGTTTCGTGAGGCGCTCTACGAGGCCGCGTGGGGATCGATCCGCAGCCGCGACTATCCGCAAGCGGAAGAGTCGCTAGAGCTTCTGCTTCTGGCCTATCGCGATGCGCATGAGCACAGCTATGCCGCGATGGAAGCCAAGATGCTGCTGGGCAATCTGCTTCTGCGCCGGGGCGAGCTGAGTCGTGCGCTGGAGTGGTTCAATCAAGCGCGCGTTGATGCCAGCCCGGTAGTCGATGCGCTGCGCACCAAGCTGACTCAGTCGCCTCAGGATGCGTTCCGTCTACCGAGCGATGCGCGCACGTTTTCGTTGGATCTTCTGGCGCCCAAGGCTGCGCACTCGCTTCTGCGGGCCGATCGCGATGTGATGCGCTTTGTGGGCCTGCAGCGGGACCTGGCGGCGCTGCAGCGCTCCGTCGATGAAGTGCAGGCCACGATTGCAGCGCTCGATCGTCGCTTATCCGATGTCGCGCGCTTGGGCACTGATCCAGTCAATGCGGACGCCCTGCGCGTGGCTTTGCATCAAGAGCGCGAGAGCCTGCGACTGCAAACACGCACGCTGGATCAGGCACGCAGCGACGCCGCTCAGCTCGGCAGCGCACTTCTGCCCGCGGCGCTGGAGTCCACGCATAAGAAGTTCGCCGACGTCCTTCTGCGCGCCGAGGCGGGTGTACTGGATGTCGCCTGGGCTCGCAAAGTCCAGCACAGCGAGCGCATGGCCGAGCTATCGCGCGATCACAAGCGCGAGCTACGCATCCTAGACGACGAGTTTTCGCCGCCTTTTGCGGCAGAGCGTCCGAGCGCGGCGCCTGCACTGCCTGAGTCGACGGATTCCGATGTTGCTGAAGATCTGCGTCGCTATCTGGCAACTGGCGAGCAGCTTCGAAAAGCCGTTTTCGAGCTGGGGCAAGAGAACTACAAGCGTCACCGCGCGGCCACCAGTCGCGACTATCAGACGCGACTCGCCAAAGAAGAAGAGGGCGAGCGCAGCGAGAGGCAGCAGGCCATCGCGCAGTTCGAAGAATTCATCAAGCAGCATCCCAACCACGCTCGCTATACGCCCAACGCGCTGTTCCGCTTGGCCGAGCTGTACTTCGAGCGATCGAGTGAAGAGTTCGCAGCGCAGGTCAAAGGACAGACGCCCGACGGCGCGACGGCGGATCTGGGAAGCGGCGTGCCCAACTACGATCCCAGCATCGGCCTGTATCAGCGGCTGCTGCGCGACTATCCAAGCTATCGCCTGCGCGACGGGGTTCACTATCTTTTGGGCTACTGCCAGGGAGAGATGGGGCGCGACGCGGAAGCGCGGCAGGCGCTCTTGGGCCTGGTGTGCGCGAACAAGCACAAGCCGCTGGATGCTCCGTCGCCATGGCCGGGGCGCAAGGGCAAGGCCGAGCAGTATCAAGACTGCCAAGCTCTGCCCGGTGACAGCCGCTTTTTCGCCGAGAGCTGGACACGCATCGGTGAGCTGCACTTCGATCGCGGCGAGCTCGAACCTGCCGTCGCTGCATACAGTCAGGTGCTGCCGTTTCGCGACTCGCCGTATTACGACAAAGCGCTGTACAAGCTGGCCTGGACGTATTATCGTCAAGACCGCTTTGCCGACGCTGTGCGGCGCTTCGATGAGCTGGTCGTATTCGCCGACCAGCGAGATCGGGCCGAGCGAGCGGCAGGTGGTGGCGAGCCGAGCGCAGCGTCGGGGAAAGGCGAGAAAGGATCGTCGCTGCGCAGCGAGGCGATTCAGTATCTGGCGCTGTCATTCGCCGAGCGCGACTGGGATGGTGACGGTCGCAGCGATGCCGAAGCAGGCGTCGCGCGTCTGGGCCGCTTCTATGCCGGACGCGAAGGCGAGCCCCACGTCCGCGAGGTGCTGATTCGCTTGGGCGATCTGTGGTTTGACCGCACCGAGTACGGTCGCGCTGCTGAGGCCTATCAGCAGGCCATCGCGCGCTCGCCGCTTTCCCCAGACAGTCCCAAGCTGCAGCAGCGCGTTGCGCTGTCGTACGACCGTCAGCGCAGCTTTGAGCAGGCGCTGCGGGCGCGGGAAGCCTTGGCGCGCGACTATGCACCGGGCAGCCCATGGTACGAAGCCAACCGCGACAATGCCCAGGCGCTAGAGGCCGCGACGGAGCTTGCCGATGCGTCGCTGCTCAATGCCATCACCAACCGCCATGCCAGCGCCCAAGAGCTTCGTCAGCGCGCCCTTGCGAGCAGGGACGCCAAGCTGCTGGCGCAAGCGCGGGCCGAATACCGTCAGGCGGCGCAGTCCTATGCAACATTTCTAAAGCAGCATCCGGGGGCGAAGAACGCCTACGAGTACAGCTATCTGCTCGCGGAATCGCATTACTACGGCGGCGAGTATGCAGAGGCCGCAGCCGGCTATGCCCGTGTGCGCGAGGCCGATGCCAAGGGCAGCCACCTGGAAGATGCGGCCTATGGCGCCATCAAAGCGCAGGAACACCTGGCTCTTTTGGCGCTGCGCGCTGGCTCGGGCAAAGCAGGTGCTGCGACGGGTGATGACACGGGCGAAGACGATGTCAGCCGCGCCCTTTTGGCCGTTCTGCCACCGCTACCGGTGGTTGGAAAGACCGCGCAGGGCAGCGGCCCGCTTGCGATTCCCGACGAGATCACGGCGCTGCAGGCGGCCTATGACCGCTATGTGACGCTGCTGCCGAGCAGCGACAAGAACTCGCTGCTGGCGTACAAGTCCGCAGAGCTCGACTTCCGCTATCTGCGCTTCGACCGCGCCCGCAGCCGCTTTTCCGATGTGCTCGATCGCTACTGTCAAAGCGAGCGCGCCGTCGACGCGGGCAACGCCATCCTGGTCAGCCATACCATCGATGGCAACTTGGATCAGGTCGAAGCCTGGACCAGCCGCTTGCAGAACAAAGGCTGCGGCGGGCAAGGCGCGTTGGCGCAGCAGCAGCGTGACAGCCTGCGCAAGCTGTCGGAAGACGTCTCGTTTAAGAAGGCTGAGCAGCTTCTTGAAACCAAACGCTATGAAGCCGCAGCGACGATGTTTATTGCGCTAGTCGACAAGAATCCCAAGGCGCAAAACAGCGACAAGGCGCTCTATAACGCGGCCGTCGCGTACGAAAACATCGGCAGAGCAACCGCAGCCGCCAGTGCATATGAGCGCCTGGCGCGCGACTATCCGCAGAGCAGCCTGGCCGAAGCTGCGGTGTTTCGGGCAGCCGTCAATCATCAGCGGGTCCTGGCGTTCGACAAAGCGCTCGTGGGCTATCGCGCGATCGCTACGCTGCCACGCTATGCCAAGTCACCCCATCGTCGAGACGCCCTGTACAACGCGGCGCTGATCGCCGATCGCGATGGCGATCTTGCGCTGGGCATTCAGCTATGGCGTCAGTACGAAGCCGATGCCGCGACCAGCCCCGATGAAGCGCGCGATATCGCCTATCGCATCGCCCAGCTTGTCGAACGGCAGAGCCCCAGCACCAGCCCAGCCGGTGCCCAGCGCGCCAGCGAGGAATGGGATCGCCTGCTGCGCAAGTATGGAAACGCCACAGCGGTCGATGAAAAAGGCCTGGCGCGCATGGTCGAGGCGCACTTCCGCATAGGCCGCGCCCGAGACACCGTGCGCAACCCGATGGATGCGCAGCAGAGCTATGCCAGCGCTATCAAGCTGGGCTCGCGCTTGCCGCCCGGCAGCGATGGAGCCGAGCCCGTTGCGCACGCCGCCTTCCTGCTGGCCGAGCGCCGCTTGGCCGAGCTTGAGCGCCTGCGCATCGCCGGGGCTGGCGCCGAGCTTGAGCAGAGCGTCAAGCGCTTCAATGACGGGGTCACTGCGCTGGTCTCGGAATACGAAAAGGTGCTGGCATACCGTCGGGCGACCTGGACTCTCGCGGCGTACTACCGCATGGGCTATGTCTTCGAGCTATATGCCAAGACGCTGCTTTCGGCGCCCTGTCCGCCCGAGGTCAAGCGCCTGGGCGAAGGCGCCTGCGGCATGTACCGCACCAAGATCGAAGAAAACGTCGCGCAGATCGAAGAGCAGGCCGTCGCGCGCTATACCGTGACCATCGAGCAGGCTGGCAAGTTAGGCGTCGCCAATGCCTGGACGCGCGAGGCGCGCAGCCGCCTGTCAGCGTATCGTCCCGATCGTTTTCCGGCGCTGCATGACGAGCATGTTGCGCAGGGTCTGTCGCCGGGCGGCATGGCGGCCCAAGCGCAGGCGGGCACCGGCAGTCAGGCGCAGACCTTGGCCGAGGCGCGCAGCGCGATGGAGTCTGCGCAGTACGAGACCGCGCAGATCCTGGCGCGTCAGGTGCTTGCGGAAAACGAGCGCAGCGTCCCGGCGCTTCTGCTTCTCGCCCGCATCAACTTCCTGCTTGGCAAGCTTGAGCTCTGCGGCGCCATCTTGGGCATGGTCCAGCAGATCGACGAAGGCAGTGGCGAAGCGCAGCTCTTGCTGGGGCTTTTGGCCTTGGCCCGCGGGCGCGACAATCCCGATGGTGGACGCATCGCCGCTACCGCAGCCTTCCGCCGCGCGACCGAGCTCGATGGCAGCCTGGGCCTAGCCTGGCACAACCTGTCGGCGCAGTACCTGCTGGCCAAGAACTTTGAACAGGCACTGCCCGCAGCACAGCGCGCCGCGTCGCTTTTGCCCGCTGCATCAGGCGTGCAGCTCAACCTGGGCTCGGCGCTGCGGGGCGTGGGGCGGCCTGCCGAAGCGCTGGATATCTATCGCCGCTTGGCCGAGCGCGATCCGCAGTATGCCGACGCCTACTTCAACTTGGGCGTGCTGATGCTCGATGCTCCCAACATCGGCGGCTTCGACACGCTGGGCCAAAAGCGCGCCGCGCTGCAGTACCTGATGCGCTACCAAGACATGCAGCAGGGACGCCGCGATGAACAGCTTGACGCCTATGTCAAAGAAGCGCGGGCCGCCGTCGATCGCGAAGAGCGCCGCCTGCAGCGCAAGAGCACCGGAGGCAAGCCATGAAGCCAGCACGAGCGCGCGACCTTGCAAGCGCCAGCGGCCTGTGTCTGCTGTTCTCGCTGAGCTCGGCGTGGGCCCAGCGTGAGAGCGCACCTGCACCCGCAGTGGGCGCGGCCCCGCCTGCTGCAGCCGCTTCCTCGCCAGCTATGCCACAGGCTGCCGCCGCGGCATCCCCCACTGCAGACGCCGCTACGCCAGCCAAGCCAAGTGCCCCACCCAGCGAAACAGCGCCGGCCAGTCCCGCACCAGCACCAAGCAGTCCTGCGCCTGCAGCGGGCGCCCCGGCCGCCAATGCCAGCCCAGCGCCGGCCGTGA
>CAZKOY010000070.1:0-27610 GCA_964554495.1 uncultured Myxococcales bacterium | reverse complement strand
AGAACAACAAGGCCGACGCGGATGACCTGCGCGGCGACATCCGCTGGATCGGCATTGGCCAGCAGTACTTCTTGGTCGCGCTGGCCCTGCCCTATGGCGGACAGATCGGCGACAAGCTGGCCCGCGTCGCAGCCGATGCCAACGGTGCGATCAGCGTCTCGGCCGAGCTTGCCGAGCACGCACTAAATCCCGGCGAGTCGCGCGAGTACTACTTCACGGCCTATGCCGGCCCCAAGCTGCCCGAGCTTCTCGACTCTGTCAGCGTCGGCGGGCAGACCGCGAACCTCGGCAGCTCGATCGACTACACGTTTGAAGTGCTGGCCCGCCCGATGCTGTGGGTGCTGCGGCAGATCTATGACTGGTGCCACAACTGGGCGCTGGCCATCGTGCTTCTGACGCTGCTCGTCAAGCTTCTGCTGTTCTATCCATCGCATCGCGCGACGGTGTCCTCGCAGTCCATGGCCGAGCTCAAGCCGCAGATCGACGCGCTGCAGGCCAAGTTCCCCGACGACAAGGCCCGCCTGAACCAAGAGATGATGGAGCTGTATCGCAAGCATCGCATCAACCCGCTTGGCGGCTGCTTGCCCATCCTTCTGCAGATGCCGATCTATTTCGCGCTGTACTCGATGCTTGGCAATGCTGTCGAGCTGTATCACGTGCGGCTGTTTTGGATCTCGGACCTGACGGCGGCGGATCCGTACTTCGTGCTGCCGCTGGTGACCGGCGCGCTGATCTTCGTGCAGAGCAAGTATCTAAGCCCGCTGCCGGCGACGCCCGAGCAGCGCACGATGGTGACGATGATGCCGCTTATGTTCACCGTCTTTACCATCTTTGTGCCGGCGGGCCTGACGGTGTACATCCTGACCAACACGGTGCTGGGCATGGTGCAGCAGGTGATTACCAAGCGCATCCTGCCGCCCAAGAAGGTGGATGCCAACGCCGCGACCGTCGTCGATGCCGCCGCGCCAGGTGGCTCGCCAGCGGGCGGTCCACCGCGGCGTAAGGCCAAGGCCACCGAGAAGTCCAAGGGATGAGCCCCGCGCGCCCGACCATCGCCGCCATCAGCAGCGGCAGCGGCGGTGGCGTCGGCATCGTTCGCATCAGCGGCCCGCAGGCCGAGTCCATCGCCCGCCGCATCTGCCAGCCCGTTCCCCAAGACCTCGTCAGCCATCGCCTGTATCTGGGCCATGTCTTTGCACCCAGTGAAGTGCCGCCAGCACAGGCCCATGCAGCGCATGACACGGCCCCCTTGCCATCGAGTCCCCGACGAGATCCGCGAGCGGCCGTGGATCAGGTGCTGTTCTGCCTGATGCGCGGCCCGCACTCGTACACGGGCGAAGATGTGCTGGAACTACACGGCCATGGTGGAGCGCGCAACCTGCGACGACTGCTCGATGCCTGCCTGGCCGCCGGAGCCCAGGCCGCAGGTCCCGGCGAATTTACGCGACGGGCCTTTCTGGCCGGCAAGCTCGATCTGACCCGCGCCGAAGCCGTGGCAGCGCTGATCGAGGCGCAGTCGGATCAAGCTCTGCGTCATGCGCAGCGGCAGCTAGCCGGCGAGCTAGGTCAGACGATTGCCGAGCTACGCCGCCGTGTCGTCGACCTCTTGGCGGAGTTCGAAGGCCGGCTCGACTTTCCTGAGGCCGAAGACGAAGACGCCGCCACCGCTGAGCGCTGCCAGCGAGCGCTGCGCGGGCTGCATGCGCAGGTGCAGCGGCTCGCCAACAGCTTCCGTCAGGGGGGCAAGGCCGTCTCAGATGGCGTCGAGATCGCGGTGATCGGCCGCCCCAACGTCGGCAAGTCGAGCCTGATCAACGCGCTGTGCGGCAGCGAGCGCGTCCTGGTCGATGCCCAGCCTGGCACGACGCGCGACTTCGTCGAGGTGCGCAGCGACTGGCCGCTTTCGCCAAGCGATGCCGCCCAGCCGCCCGTCATGCTGCCCGTGGTTCTCATCGACACCGCCGGCCAGCACGAAGCGGCAAGCCACCTGGAACAGCACGGCATGCGCCTGGCACGAACCCGCTTGGCCCACGCCGATCTGCTGCTGTTTGTCGTCGATGGAACCGTGGGCATCACGCCGGAAGACGCGCAGCTTCTGGCCGAGCTGCCCGCGGATCGCCCGCGCCTTATGCTGTGGAACAAGATCGATCGCAAGGGCTGCCTGCCGCCTCCCGAGGATGGTTCGACGGTGCGCTGCTCGGCCCTGTGCGGCTGGGGCTTGGATACGCTGCGCCGCACGGCTGCCGAGCTGCTGGCACCGCGCCTTGGCAGCGACGATGAAGTGCTGGTGACCAGCGCCCGCCAAGCCGAGCTTTTGACGCAGACGGCGACCGCGCTTTCGCAAGCGCTCGCGGCCATGATCAATCAGCCCGAGACCGCTAGCGTGCTGGTGGCCGGCGAGCTGCGCGTGGCCGCCGCCCGTCTCAGCGAGCTTCAGGGAGACGACGTGCAAGAGGGCGTTCTGGATGCCATCTTTTCCCGCTTCTGCGTCGGCAAATAGCGGCTTTTGTTTTTGACTGCGCACAGCCTCTTTGTTAGCGTGGCGCAGGTCTTTTTGTCCGATGAGCAGTTCGCCTCTCAAGCCTAGGCTGTTTGAGAGGCGCGGCTCGCCCGCACAAGAGACGACGCAAGGAGCCCGTTGTGAGCAACCAGACCTCCGACTCCACCCCGAACCGCCGCGACGACGACGAACCCGAGCGCGCGATCAGCCGTAAGCCCGTCCGCCCGACCCAGAGTACCGTAGACGCTTTGGCCGATGTGCCCGAGCGCTTCGCCGATCTGTGGCAGCGCTTCGCCGCAAAGGTGATGGCCTATTTCAGCCGCGCCCTGCTGATCACCGTCGGCGGCCTAATCGCCTTTACCGCGGCCTGGGGCATTGGCCAGTGGATGGAAGCGCGCCGCGAAAAAGCCACCGAGCTTCTTGGCAAAGCCATCCACATCGCCGAAGCCGACCTGTTGCGCGAAGGCGAAAAGGAAGATCCCGAGGCGGATCCACCGCGCTACAAGACGGCCAAAGAGCGCAGCGATGCCGTGTTCAAGGCGGTTGATGCGCTAAGCCAGCAGTACGGCAGCAGCGATGCCGCCAAGCGCGGGGCCCTGCTCAAGGCTGGCTTGCTGTACGACCAAGGCAAGCATGCCGAGGCCGAAGCCATCTATCGCTCCTTCATTGACTCGAAGCCGGCCGATGCATCGCTCTTGGCCATGGCCAACGAAGGTCTGGGCCTGTGCGCCGAAGCGCGATCCGACTTCGCCGCGGCCTTTGCCTCCTTTGATCGCCAGGCCAGCGAGCCCTTTGCCCGCGATCGTGCCCGCCTGCACCAAGCCCGCGTCTATGTGAAGCAGGGCAACAAGCAGAAGGCCATCGACATGTACAAAGAGCTTCTCGCCAAGGCTGGCTCGCAGAGCCCGATTCGCGACGAAGTTCAGAACCGCCTCGCCGCGCTAGAGCCCTAGGCGAGCCGGATGTCGCGTACCGTCTTGGCGAAGGCCTCGTTTCTGGCGTATGCGGCGCAGCCTATCGGCCCCGCGGCGCTGGCTGCACGACGGCGACCGCTGCGCTGGCTGTTTCTTGTGCTGTCGCTTGTGCCGTTATTGCCGGCGTGTATTGGGACGCGCAGCCTGCGGGCTCCGGTGCCGGTGGTCCGCAGCGAATTCGCCGTGGCGCGCGACATCTTGCGCATGCGCTGGAGCAAGACCTTTGCTTCGCGTCTGCCTTTCTTTTCATACAAGCCGCAGGAATTCGCGACGGCCGAGGTCAGCGACGATGGCAGCACGGTGTTCATCGGCTCGTCGAAAAAGACGCTGTTCGCGCTGTCTCAGCCAACCGGCGAAGCGCGCTGGCAGCGCACGTTTGATAGCTCGCTGTCCTCGCATCCCCTGTTTCTAAAAGCTGGCGTCGCGGGTCCGCAGGCGCTGCTGATCGTCGGGGAAGACGCCGGGCAAGTGAGCGCCCTGGTCGCTGACACAGGCGAGCCGCGCTGGACCTATCGCGCCCGCGGTCCCGTGCAGAACCAGCCCGTGCTGGCTGGCGGCCTGCTGTACGTCACGTCCAACGAGGGCCGCATCTATGCCCTGGACGTCCGCACCGGAGCCTGGCGCTGGCAGTACGAGCGCGAGGCGACCGATACCTTTTCTGTTCGCGGCCAGGCGGCCCCGCTCGTCGTCAAAGACCGCATCTTCATCGGCTTTCCTGACGGCTATCTGTCCTGTCTGAATGCAGAAACCGGCGAGGTGCTGTGGAATCGCCCCTTGGCCGGTGACGCCTCGCGCTTTGTCGATGCCGATGGGGCTCCAGGGCTGATCGGCGATACCCTGGTCGTTAGCTGTTATGCCAGCGGCCTGTTCGGTCTAGACGTCAAAGATGGCAGCGTGCGCTGGCGCTATGAGATCGATGCCGCCGGCCCCCTGACCGTCGACGTCGAGCATGAGCGCATCTATGTGTCCTCGGCGACGCAGGGCCTGTTCTGCCTGGACAAAAAAGGGCGCAAGCTGTGGCAGCAGGTCCTGCAAGGCCAAGGCGAGCTTTCGCGGCCAATCCTGTGGGGCCCGTATCTTTTGGTCAGCGCTGCCCAAAGCGGCCTGCACATCGCCGACGCCGAAAGCGGAGAGCTTCTGCAGTTCTTTGCCCCCGGCCAAGGCGCTACCGCCGCCCCCATGGCCAAGGGCCGCGATGTCTATCTTTTGTCGAATGCCGGCGACTTCTTCGCCCTCACCCGCACGCACTAAACGCGGTGCATGGATTCATCAATCGCCTCGGTCTGTTCCGTGGATGATTCCTTTGTTGCGCTCTGGCTGGTCTTGACAAAGCACTCATTTCCCGTCGAGCCTGCCAACTAGAGCATGCAATCTGAGCCATCCGCCGCCCCCGCCCGTCCTGTGCGCCGTGTGCTGCGCATCGTCTTGCGCCTTGTACCCGCGCTCTTGCTTTTGCTGGCGGTCGGCTTGGCTGTTGCCGGGTGCCAAGGATTCGGTCAGCTCACCGTCGGATCACGCCGCGATCGCATGCGGCAGTCGCGACAGTGGCAAGGCGGTCGCTTCGCGAATCCCGAGCCGCTCAAGAACGACTGGCTGGGCGCGATTTCAGGATCCTTTCATCGCAGTCCTTACGCCGACCCGCAGGCGCCGATTCCGACGGTAAAGAACGCCAGCCAACAGCTTGCACGTCCACCTGCGAGCGGCCTGCGCGTCACCTGGCTTGGGCACTCGACGACGCTGGTCGAGATCGATGGTCAGCGCATCTTGACCGATCCCATCTTCAGCGACCGCGCAGGCCCGATTCACTTCCTGGGTCCGCGTCGCTGGTTTCCGTCGCCGATCGCACTTTCTGAGCTGCCGTCGATCGATGCCGTGGTCATTTCGCACGACCACTATGACCACTTGGATCACCGCACGATTCTCGCCCTGATCCGCTCGACCGCGGTGTTCGTCGTGCCCTTGGGGGTCGGTGCGCACCTGGCGTTTTGGGGCGTTCCCGAGTCGCGCATCGTCGAGCTTGACTGGTGGGAAGCGACCTCGATCGGCGCGCTGCGCATCGTCGCCACGCCTGCCCGCCATGCCTCGGGCCGCATGCTGATCGATGACGACGCCAAGCTGTGGGCTGGCTATGCCCTGCTCGGGCCGCGGCATCGCGTGTATTACTCGGGCGATACCGGGCTGTTTCCGGCGATGCGCGATATCGGCGCGCGGCTTGGTCCCTTCGATCTGACGATGATCGAGGTCGGCCAGTACGGCCCGGCCTGGCCCGACTGGCACATCGGTCCCGAGCAAGCGGTCATGGCGCATCGCCTGGTGCGTGGACGCTTGCTCTTGCCAGTCCACTGGGGCGCGTTTGCCCTGGCCTTTCACGGCTGGACCGAGCCCATCGAGCGCACCTTGATCGCCGCGGCCGCCGTCGGTGTGTCTGTCGTCGCACCCCGCCCCGGCCAAAGCTTCGAGCCCGCCCAGCCGCCCGCCGTCGAGCGCTGGTGGCCAAGCCTGCCGTTTCAGACGGCCGCGCAGGCGCCGATTCACTCGACACAGGTCGAGTCGCTGTATCACGAGCTTGCGCCCCAGGCCCCACGCCCGTCGACCATGCCCCAAGCCCCACGCCCGTCGACCATGCCCCAAGCCCCGCAGCCGTCGATCACGCCGTAGTCCGCGAGCCGACTCGACGCCCGAGCGCGCTTACTTCACCAGCCCTGAGATCGTCTTGAACTCAGGCGTACCGGCGCGGCCAAGCAGATCGAACAGGATCGTCTCGGTAGCCGTCACCGTCGCCCCTGCTCTTTCGGCCAACACCAAGCCGACGCGCAGGTTTTCAGGATCGCGCGAGCACACCGCATCGTGCGGCACATGCACGCGATAGCCGACGTGGGCCAAGTCGCGCACCGTCTGATAGACGCAGATATGCGCCTCGATGCCAAAGACGATGATCTGCGATCGGCCACTGTCGACAATGGCCTTGGCCAAGCCCGGATCGGCCCAGGCTGAGAAGTGGATCTTTTCCAAGCGCGGCGTGTTTGGCGGCAGCGCATCGACGAGCGCCGGCAGCGTCACGCCCAAGCCCTTTTTGTATTGCTCGCTGACCAAGACCGGCACGCCCAGCGCCTGCGCCCCGCGCAGCAGGTTTCCAGCGTTGTAAACCAAGCGCTCCAAAAGCTCCTCGGGCATAGCCGGAGCCAGCCGCTCTTGCACATCGATGCACAGGATCAGCGCCTGCTCGCGTGACAGCGAAAGCGGCGAAGGCGCGCTCGGGCTGCTTGCGGGAACCGTCATCGTCATCGTCGTCCCTTTGGTGTTTGGTTTTCTGCCTGCGCATCTTACTTCCCCCGCTGTGATACTGTCGCGCGACTTCGTGAGGCCCCCCATGAACGACCCGGTTTCCAGCAAGTCCAGCGACGGTAAAACGCATCTCAAAGTGCTCACTAACATGACCAGCCAAGAGGTCCGCGCCATGGCGCGCGAGTACCTGATGCCGGCGGTCTTCAACTATTTCAGCGAGCCCTTGGTGTTGCGCCGCGGGGCCGGTCTGCATGTTGAAGATGCCGACGGCAACACCTACCTCGACTGCTTCGGCGGCATCCTCACCGTCGGACTGGGACACTGCCTGCCCGAAATTTCATCGGCGATCGCCGAGCAGGCGCGCACGCTCGGCCACGTCTCGACGCTGTACCAGCACGAGTGGATCGCGCGCTTGGCGCAGGCCGTCGCTCAAAAGATGCCGGCGGGAAGCGGCCTGAAGCAGTCGTTCTTCACCAGCAGCGGCACCGAAGCCGACGAGATGGCCGTCATGCTGGCCAAGAACATCACCGGCCGCCACGAGATCATCGCGCTGCGCCACAGCTATTCCGGCCGCGGCATGTATGCGGTATCGGCGATGGGCCATGCAAACTGGCGCCCGATTCCGCCGCAGATGCCCGGCATCAGCCTGATGCCAGCGCCGTACTGCTATCGCTGTCCGTTTGGGCTTTCGTACCCAAGCTGTGACGTGCGCTGCGGCGACGACATCAAGGAAGTGCTGGCCACCACCACCACGGGCGCCCCGGCCGCGTTCATCGCCGAGCCCGTCTTGGGCGTCGGCGGCTTCGTCGTACCGCCGCGCGAGTACTTCCAAAAAGTCGTGCCAGAAGTGAAAAAGGCCGGCGGCCTGTTCATCTGCGACGAAGTGCAGACCGGCTGGGGCCGCACCGGCACCCACTGGAACGGCATCGAGCACTTCGGCGTCAAGCCCGACATCATGACCTTTGCCAAGGCCACCGCATCCGGTCTGCCGATGGCCATCACCGTCACCACGCCCGAGATCGCAGCGGCCTTCAAGGGCCTGACCTTGGCGACCTATGGCGGCAATCCGATCTCGTCGATCGCGGCGCTGGCGACGCTGCACATCATGGATCGCGAAGACATCCCGGCCCGCAGCGCTCGACTGGGATCCAAGCTGCGCGCCGGTCTGGATGCACTGAAAGACAAGCACGCGCTGATCGGCGATGTGCGCGGCATGGGCCTGATGCAGGGCGTCGAGCTAGTCGAAGATCGCAAGACCAAGCAGCCGGCGACCAAGCGCGCGAACCTCTTGCTTGATGTCATGAAGCGCCGCCGCGTGCTCATCGGCAAGGGCGGTCTTTACGGCAATACGCTGCGCGTTGCGCCGCCGATGCTCGTCGAAGAAAGCCAGCTTGACGAGCTGCTCAGCCACCTCGACGGAGCGCTTGCCGAAGTGGCGCAGGCGACGGTCTAGCCGCGGCATCCACAGGCGACCCGCCGCGCTATTTGCGATCGCCCCCCTGTGGCCAGCGCAAGATGGCGCGGGCCTTGGCAAAGCGCGCGGTGATGCCGACCAAGCCTGGCTCAACCGCGATGAGATCCAAGATCTGCAGCGCTTGGCGACTATCTAGCTCGCCGCTGATGATGCGCAGATCGCGGGCTGCTTTGCTGACCACATCGCGCGCCTTGGCATCGCCAAGAGCCGACAGCATGTGCTGAAGCTCGCTCAGCGGAATGCGCAGCGCTGTATTCGTCGGAGTTGCCATGCCCGCTCAGCGTGCTCCTGCCGTTTGCTAGCTCGCGGCGCTGGCATCGTCGCCGTCGTCGACTGGAAACGCCAGCAGCACCGTGGTCGTGTTGTGAAAGCCGGAAAAGTCGTCGTCGTTCAGCGCGATCTCGCCATAGCTCTCAAATCCGGCGATCGGCACGCTGCCTAGCTCGGCCGCCATCTCTTTTACGGCTTCCCCGAAGCGGTCGCGCAGGATCAGCTTGCGGCAGCCACAGTCGACGACCAAGGCACCCGCGATGGCCTTGCCAGCAAGCTGCTCGCGAGCCCGACGCGCCGCCGCTTTGGCGCTAGCCACTTGGCTCTGCGCATCGCTGGCCATGAAGTGAATCGGTGTCCCTTCCGGCATGCCGCAGACGAAGCCCATGGATCCATCGTCATTTCGAACCAAGGGCATGCGAATACGAAACTCGGGCCCGGTCTTGATGCCGGTCTCGTACTTCAGGAAGTACTGCAGGGTGTCGCTGTTGCTCTGCAGCGTCGACGGATCGATTCCTTCCGCCACCGCGCGAGCCCGCGTCTTTTCGACGAACACGTCCCAGGCTGGCTGGCCGTCGATCTCGTACACGACGTTTTCGCGCGAGCGCGTGATGGTCATGGCATCGGACATCGGCTGGTGGCCATGAAATACGCCGATGCCCAGCGGCTGCTTCGAGAACACGATAGCCAGCGATAGCGCATCGCCAGACACCTGATCGTTGCAGCCAACCGCCGTCGCTTGCAGACGCCAGTCGTCGGCGGCGCAGCCTCCACACAGCCGCACGCCTGGACCGAGCATGGCTGCCGTGATCAGCGTCGCCTCTTCGCCGACCCCGACCAGGCCATCGATGAACAAGAGCGCCGTGCGATAGGGATACCCGGCAAGCTCCGTCGGGATATCGGCCAGGGCCTGCGCCACGGCTGCTTCGACATTGCCGCGCAGCGGACGGCCCATGCCCCCAAACACGCGAAAGTCACCCGCCACAGCGAATGCCGAGACCGCGCCGCTGGCATCGCCGGCATCGGTGAATTCTCCGGCGGTGCTGGCGCCGATGACCACAGGCGGTGCGACGCCAGGGGCGCTGGGCAGCGCGGCACGGAAAGCCGCCATGACCTCGGCAAGTGGCTGTGCCGGCGACGGAAACAGCGCAACCAGGGCCGGTACACGCCCGGCAAGCTGTGCGCTTATCTGCTCAGCCAGTGCCCGTCCCGCCTCTGCAGCACTACCTTTTTCGAGAGCAACCGCGACCTTCGTAGACATGGCAGCCACCTCAGATTTGTATTCTGTACAACATTTATGGCTGTGAATAGCGGCATGTGCCGCAGCCGCGGCGTAAGCGCTAGCAGCGACGGGGCGCAGGGTCGGAAAGCGGCAGGGGATCGCAGGGCTCGCCAAGCCATAGCGCCCGCACCGCCCCGACCAGAAACAGCGAGCCATAGATCAGCAGCCGTCCGCCACACGGCGTCTCGACGAGCGCTCGACGCAGGGCCAAGGCCAGCTGGGGCTCGATCGACACAGCCGAGACCCCCATGCCCAGCGCAGGCAGCGCAGCCAGCGACGAGGCCAGCTCAGCAGCGAGCAGCGCACGGGGCGATGGCGGCTCGGTAAGAACAACGCGCTGCGCTCGCAGCAGCGGCCCCAGCATGCCGGAAACCGCCTTGTCGGCCACCACGCCAAACAGCACACAGAGCCCAGAAGAAGCAGGCAGTCCGTCGAGAAAATCGGAAAGCAGCGCCGCGCCCTGTGGGTTGTGCGCGCCGTCCAACCAGACCTCGGGCAGGGCGACATCGACGGGCAGATCCAGGCGGGCTCGCAGCGCGGATTCATCGAGGCTCGGGTGCGGCCAGAGCCGCTCTAAGCGACCGGGCCAGCGCGTAGCGCACAGGCCGCGACGCTGCACCGCGGGATCGCGGACCGCAAAGCCAAAAGGACCTGGCAGACGAACCACCGCGGCCAAGGCCAGCGCGGCGTTGCGTCGCTGATGTTCACCGGGAAGCGGCAGACACACCGCATGCGCGTCGGACAGGGCGGGCAGCGCGCTCGCGCCGGCTGGCGGTGTACGTTCTGCGTCACACAGAAGCACCGACAGTGGCGCGTGAAGCTGCATCGCCGCACGACACAAGACGGCCCGCGCCGACGGATCGTCGCAAAAGATCAGCGCCGGCACTTGGGGGCGAAAGATGCCGGCTTTTTCGTGCGCGATCGCGGGCAGCGTGTCGCCCAAAAGCTCGGTGTGATCGAGGCCAATGCCGGTGATGACGGTGACCTGCGCATGACAAAGTCGCGTCGCATCCAAGCGCCCGCCCAGACCCGTCTCAATCACGGCCACCTGGACATGAGCGTTGGCAAAGCACAGAAACGCGACGGCGGTCAGGACCTCAAAAAAAGTCAGCTCGACGGCAGGTGTTGCCTCGCACGCGGCGCGCACGGCAGACAGCGCAGCGACGAAGTCCGCCTCGCTGCACTCGTCGAGCCAAGGCTCTGCAGACGCTGAATCGTCGGCGCTTATGCGCACGCGCTCGCGCACACGACACAGATGCGGCGATGTGTACAAGCCAATGCGCGCGGCGGGTCCACCTTGTTGCGCTGCGACCTTCTGCGCGGCAGCGACCAAAAGATGTGCGGCAAACGCCGCCGTCGAGCCCTTGCCGTTCGTTCCCGCGATGTGAATGGCCGAAATGCGCGCCTGCGGATCACCCAGGCGATGCAGCACCTTGGCCAAGCGCTCGGTGCCCGGCACGATGCCCAAGCGGCGAAGCTGCGACAGGTACAGAAGACCCGCGGCGTAGTCCATGGCGGAAAGCAGGCGGCGGCCGAGCAGAAAGTCTGCGGCCGGCCGAGGGCGCTAGGTCAGCGAGACCTTGGGCAGCGATGGAAAAGATGAGCTGCGCGAGGCAGCCGGCGGTGGCGGTGCGGGCTGCTTCTGCAGCAAGCGCAGCGTCGATGCCAGCCACGACTTGAGCTCGGCGCGCGGCACGATGGCGTCGATCATGCCGTGCTCAAGCAAGAATTCGGCGCGCTGAAATCCGGGCGGCAGCTTCTGGCGAATCGTCTGCTCGATGACGCGCGGACCGGCAAAGCCAACCATCGCCCCTGGCTCGGCGATGATGATGTCGCCAAGCATGGCAAACGACGCGGCAACGCCTCCCGTCGTCGGATTCAACAGCACTGAGATGTACGGCAGACCGGCGCTGCGCAGCCGTCCCAGGGCGGCGCTGGTCTTGGCCATCTGCATCAACGACAGGATGCCTTCTTGCATGCGGGCACCGCCGCTTGCCGACAGCACGACGGCAGGGCAGCGATTTTCCCGCGCTCGCTCGTACAGCCGGGCGATTTTTTCGCCGACCACCGAGCCCATCGAGCCGCCCATGAATTCGAACTGAAACACGCCGAACGACACGGCGACGCCATCGATGTGGCCCATGAAGCTGCGAAATGCATCGCGCTGGCCGGTCTTTTTCTTGAGCGCGCTCAAGCGATCCGCATACGTCTTGCTGTCGCGAAAACCCAGCGGATCGACGGGCGAAAGCTCGACGTCGTGCTCGACGGCGGTGCCCTCATCCAGAAGCAGGCGCAGGCGATCTTCGGTGGGCAGCGTGAAGTGATGCCCGCACTGCGGACAGCACATGTACGCGGCCTCGATCAGCTGCGAATCGAGGGTGCTGCCGCAGCCCTCGCACATCTGAAACAGCCCACTTGGAACCGAGCGCTTCTCAGAGCTGAGCTCTGTGGCTTTGTTCTTGCGCGACCACCAAGACATGACGGCACGACTCTAATGCAAAACCTCGCCGACGCGGCGATCCGTTTTTTACGCCGGGGATCGCACCGCGGGGACGGGGGCTCAGCGCTCGGGTGGCACGGTCTCTTTCAGCTTGCGCAGGAGCGTGTTGCGACCGATGCCCAAGATGCGCGCCGCTTCCGAGCGGTTGCCGCCGCAGCGCTCGATGGTATCGGCGACATAGCGAGCCTCGACCTCGTCGAGCGAAAGGCCCGCTGGCAAAAACAGCCCCGCTGGCTTGTCCGCGCCAGAGACAGCCACAGCAGGTGTCGCGGCAGAAACGGCCACAGGCTCGATCACATCTGTGCGGCTCGCACGTGGCGGCTCGGGCAGGGTCTCGCTGGGCGTCGACGGTGGCACGGCGGCAGCCAAGCGCAGCGCGGGCAAGGACACCGGAAGCGCCAGATCGTGCTCGCTGATCTGCTCACCCCCACACAGCGCGACCGCGCTTTCGATGCAGTGTTCCAGCTCGCGGATGTTACCAGGCCACGAGTGACTGCGCAGGCGACGGATGGCATCGACACTCAGCCCGCGCAGCGGCTTTTTGTGGCGACGCGCGTACAGCTCGGCAAAGTGCAGGGCCAAGCGCTCGATGTCTTCGCCGCCGCGCTCGCGCAAGGGCGGCAGCTCTAGCTCGACGACCTTCAGGCGGTAATACAGATCCTTGCGAAAGGTCTTGGCCTCGGCCATCGCCACCAGATCGCAGTTGGTGGCGGCGATGATGCGCAGATCGACAGCCAGCGTCTTGCGACCGCCGACGCGCTCAAACTCGCGATCCTGCAAGAGCCGCAGCAGCTTGCCCTGCAGGCTGGCTTTCAAGTCGCCGATCTCGTCGAGAAACAGCGTCCCGCCATGTGCCAGCTCGGCCTTGCCCAGCACGCGCTGCTCGGCTCCCGTGAACGCGCCGCGCTCGTGCCCGAACAGCTCGGACTCCATAAGTCCCTCGGGAATCGACGTGCAGTCGATCTTCACAAAGGGTCCGCGCGCCCGGCTGGAGTTGTAATGGATGGCCCGTGCCGCCAGCTCTTTTCCGGTGCCGGACTCACCGCGCAAGAGCACCGTGGCCGACGTCGCCGCCGCCCGCGCGATGATCTCATAGACGCGGCGCATGCTCGGTGACGAGCCGACGATGCGGTGATAGCGCTCGGGAGCTTGGCCGGTGACGCGCTCGCGCAGCGCGGTCTCGCTGAGCGCGGTCGCCACTTCGCCAGCTAGCTCGCACAAAAGATCGCGATCGCGGTCGTCAAACAGGCCGGCTTTTTTGTTCAGCACCTGCAAGACGCCAAGCACTTCTGCTTCGTCGCCCAGCGTCGAATTTGGCCCCAAGATCGGCGCCGCCAAGACCGTCATGGTCTTGTATCCAGTGATGCGATCGATGGCCGCAGCAAAGCGCGGGTGATCATCGGCGTTCTTGGCCGCCACCGGCCGCCGCGTCTGCGCGACATGGCCGGCGATGCCTTGGCCTGGCGGCAGGCGAATCTCGGGAAGCTCGGGCAGGTGGGCGGCCCGCGAGACCAGCTCTCCCGTCGAGGGATCGACCAAAAAGAGCGTCGCGCGATCGGCGGCCATAGCCCGCGCCACCAGATCGACGATGCGCCGCAGCAGCGAGTCCAGATCGACCTCGGTGCGCACCAGATCGAGCAGTGCCATCAGCACCGAGCGGCGATCCGAGCCCTCGACTGCCGTCGCAGCCGTACCGAGAGGTCGCCCATCACGACCGTCGCTGTCTCGTCCCAAGAGTCCGCTGCGAGGGCTTTTCGCAGGCATCGACTCCGAAGGTATCACGAACGAAAGCGCGCTCATGCGGCAACCAAGCCGCGGCCGGCTGCGCTGCCGTTCTGCGCATTTGTCGCGCGCTCTGCCGCGGTCCCCAGCGTCGCTGCGCTCGCGATGTCGGCGGCGGTGGCGGTGGCATGCGCGGCCGAGGTAGCCAGCACGACGGTCTGCCCTTCGCGACAGGCAAAGCTGCCGGGTCGCAGGCTCGCGGCGCGGCGCTCTAGCTCGCGGATTTTTTCGTCGCTGTGCGTCGGGTCGTGGTGGTACAGGGCAAGCTGGCGAACGCGCGCCGCATCGGCCACGCGCACCCCTTCGCTGAACGTCGAGTGGCCCCAGCCCGTGCGCGGCGGCCCGGCAAGACCGGCGTATTCATCGTCGTCGTACTGCGCGTCATAGATCAAAAGATCGGCGCCATCGGCCAGCTTGACCAGCTTGGGATCCGGGCAGCTAAAGTGCTCAGTATCCGTCGCATACACCACCGAGTGCCCGGCGTAGTCGATGCGATAGCCCAGCACGCCCCCCGGATGGTTCAGCCGCGCGCAGGTCACGGTGATGCCGCCATCGATCGGCACGCGCAGGCCATCGCCCAGCTCTTCAAACGCCAGCCGCGCGGGCACATCGGACAGCCGTACAGGAAAGCCTGGATCGCCCATCTGCGTCGACAGCGCCTCTTCAATTCCCTTGGGACCGCAGAAACAAATCTCAGTGCCGGGAACGTATAGCGGCGTGAAGAACGGCAGCCCTTGCAGGTGATCCCAGTGCAGGTGGCTGTACAAGATCGTTAGCTGCGGTCGCTTGCGCTCGCGCGCGAAGCGCTGACCCAGCAAGCGAATGCCGGTGCCGCTGTCCAAGACGATGTGGCGATCGCCGCACACCACCTCGACGCAGGACGTGTTGCCGCCGACTTCTACGGTCTCGGGACCGGGCGCGGCAATCGATCCACGGACGCCCCAGAACGTAACCGAAAACGTCATCTGTGCCCTTCCTTCATGGGTTGCAAGAAAAGGCAAAGCAGCCCGCGTGCCAGCCCTAGGCCCGCCGCAAAAACCTGCCGCGCGGTGGCGTTTCTCGTCGAGAAATCGCGCACACCTGCGCAACGCCGATCGCGCAACGCCGCTCTGACGCAGCGCGCCATGATCCAGCTTCAGCCACCCAAACGGATCACTGATCCGCTTTGGCGCAGCAGGTGATCACGAGCCGCGCAGGCGATCCATCTTGATGCAGAGCGGTCTCCCGCTTGTTACTTGGCCTTTAGCTGCGCCGACAGGATGAGCTGGCGCATGGTGCCGACGACCTGGGGCTCGACGAGGGGACCGATGGAGTTGGTCTCTTCGTAGTGGTCGCCTTCGGCTTCGTCGAAGTAGGGACGCGTCTCATGCAGGACATAGTTGAAGCGCGGCACGATGTAACCGAGAAAGTCCATGGTCAGGCCGAACGTCATGCGGTGCGGGCGCTCGCCTTCCATGATGTCGATCAGATAGGGCGGCGGTGGCGCCTTGCTGACGTCGGGCGCGTTCTTCTTTTTGGTGTCGATGAACGTGTACGTGCCGGCCTTGCTGCCATCGTAGCCGCCGATGAAAAGCTCGGGATGAAGCTCGCCGGGGTTGGTGATGATCGACACCGGGCCCAGCGTCAGGTACGCGACGCGCGTCTCGGCCGCGGGCAGGTTGGTGTCATCAATCGGCCGGGTCATGTCATAGCAGCAGACCGTGCGCTTGTAGATGCCCAGCATGTTGGCGAAGTGATAGACGGTGTTGGCGATCTGCGGCGCGTACTTGGCGGTGCGAAAGCGCAGCGCGGCGTCTTTTCCATCGACGCTGCGAGCCTTGGGATCGGCCAGTGCCGTAAGCGCGAAGCCGGCCACACCCTTGCCGATTAGCTCGGCTTTTTTGAAGCTGTTTTTGGGCACTGGGTTGCCCATTTCGTCGATCGGCGCAACACCGCCACCCGGCCCGATCTGCCCGCCAAGCGCACCCGACACATACAGCACCGGGCCGGCGCCTTTGCTTTCCATTTCTTCGCGCAGAAAGTGGACGAAGTCAGACGTGATCTCGTGGTTGGCCGATCCCACGGACTCGGGATGATGCGACCAGTTGACGACGGTGACGATGGGCTTGGGCGGCACGGCATCGCCCTTTTCCAAGAACTGCAGCGTGTGCAGCGTGTTGTCGATGACCACCGGATCGCGGCCATCGCCGACATAGCGACGCATATCGTGATTCGGCCCATCCTCGACGGCAATCGAGCTGGCACTGAGCCGGGCCGGTCGCAGCGTCTCGCGCGCTTTGGCGATGGCGTCAGCCAGGCCCTTACGCCACTGCTTTTGATACGCAGGCGTGATGCCGCTGGTCACGAAGTCAGGACCCCATCCACCGACGGTGTCAGCGTTCTGATGCAGGTGCGTGGCATGCAGCAGCAAAAGGTCGATGTCGTACGCCGCGCCAAGCTTTTCACGCAGCAGCTTTTCGACCTCGGCCGTCTCTTCATAAAACAGACCAAGCGCATCCATCGACACCAGCGCAACGGTGGTGTTGCCCTGGCGCACGACGACGGCTCGCGCCCACACCGGATCGTGAACGCCAAGCGCCATGCGGCCGTTGCCATAGCCAGCGATCCAGTACGCATCAAAGACGCCATTGCCGTTGCGATCGGTAAATGGCTCGTCGGGATCGCGCAGATCATTTTTGTTCTTGTCGTCAAACGGCTCGACGAGCGGCGTGACATCCACTTGGCCATAGCCGACCGACAGTGTGGTGTCGGTGGCTTCGGCGCAGTCTTTGTCCCCAGGGCAGCGCTGATCGACATTCAGCGGAAGCTCATCGGGCAGACGCGGCACCTCGGGCGCTTTCATTTCGTCTTTGTCATCGGGCGGCGTGTCGCACGAAAGCAGCGGCGCCGCGCAGAACAGCGCGCCAACGAGGGCTGCAAAGCGAAAAGAACGTCGTGCGAACAAGGCGTCTCGGGCGGGGCGGGGCATTGGTTCGCTCCTCGGGAACGGGCGGTTAAGCAGGGCCGAAGACAGCCGCGTGGCTGCCGGGCGGCGAGCATCGCCACATTGCGCGGACAGGTCAATGCGCTTGCAAACATTTGCGTGCGCGCCGCGTGCGTCCGCGTTACCTTGCTTCGTCTTCGGACATGCCCATGACCACGACGCAGATCCGGCCTTTTTTGCTACCCACTCGGCACGTACGAGCCGCGCGGGATATTCGCCCGTGCCGCCCGCTGCGGCCTTCGCTGCTGCTTCTTGTGGGGATGCTGGCGATGCAGTCGGCCTGCATGGAATCTCGCGGCGGCAAGACCGACAGCAACGAACAAGACGCCGCCAGCCCCGAGGCGCGACGCGATGGCGGCTCGATGGCCGATCTTTCTGCGGGCGTCGACCAAGGCAGCGACCGCGACAGCGGCAGCGATCCACGGGATCTGGCGGCGATGGATGCAAGCTGGACCAACAACGATCCGTTCGACGCGACAAGCTGCATGGGCGTCCCCATGACCCCGGCCGAAGCGCTGGCCCGCATCGGCACCATGCCGCGCATCAAGCTCGCCGACGCGACGCTGATGCGACGCAGCCGAACCTGTACCGGCCCCATGCCTGCAAGCTGCGGCCCGTGGGGCACACCGGTCGTTCACACCCAGCGTCTGCTGACATACTCGGGCGGCGTCACGACGGACTACAAGACGTTTTCATTCCCAACGCACGTGATCTTGTTCGCGCAGAGCGGCCAGCCCAAGGCGGTCATCCGCCACGAGTCGGACTTTCGCCACGACGCCACGGCCAATACGCGCGGGGTCGTGTTCGCGTTTGGCATGACGCCGATGGAGACGCCGTATCCCAAGATCAACGTCTGGGACTTCGCGCCCGCGCCGTCCCGCTATGAAGACCTGTTGGCGCAGCTTGGCACCACAAGTCAGCTTGTCCTCATGGGCACCTGCGCTCGCTTCGTCGTGCAAGACGACATTACGACCGAGATCGCCGGCCTGTATCGCTTCTAGCCCAAAGCAGCCCACCCGTCGGCACGCCACGCGCCGCGACGCAGAGCAAGGGACAGGGCCGAGCCTGTTGCCTGTGGCTACGAATTAGTCATGTGCATCGATACGCAATTTCGTATAGTGCCGTCTCCTTTACGCGGACTCTCTCGGAGGTCATCGATGCGGTGGGTTCTTCTTTCACAGGTGGGCTGTCTGGTTTCTGTTCTGGGTTCGTTGGCGCTGCCCCAGGCGGTACGCGCGCAGGAAGGTCCGCCGCGCGTGCAGATCGAGACGATGCCGAGCGGTGCCAACGTGTACGTCGACGACCGCTCCTCTGGCATCCAGTGTCAGTCGGGCCCAGGCTGCAAGCTGCGACTGAAAAAGGGGCCGCATAAGCTCATCTTGGAGCTCGACGGATACCGCGCGCAGGAGCAGACGATCGCGGTCACCGGCACGCAGCGCTTCAGCTTCAAGCTACTGTCGTCCCCGGCGTCTTTGGACGTGCGCACGCCCGCCACCAACCCCGCGGCGCAAGGCGGTGAGCTCTTCGTCGACGGCAAGCTCAAGGGCGTGGTGCCCAGTCAGCTCGACGTAAGCGAGGGCAAGCACCTGATCGAGGTCCGACGCAGCGGCTTTGAGCCCTACACCGAACAGATCGAGGTCAAGGCCGGCGAGCAGCGCCCGATCTATGTCTCGCTGACCAGCGTGCCGCGCACAGCCCCGCCGCCGCCGGTCGTCGAGCGCACGCCTGCAGCACCGCCGCCACCGATCGTGGTGCAGATGCCGCCGGCTCCACCGCCGCCCCCCGGAGAGCCGACGGTCCCCGTGGCCATCGTGCCGTTCAATCCCAAGTTCACGTATGTCGCGACGCTGGGTCAGGGACAGGGCTGCGCCACGCCGTGTACGGTTCACGCCGTGCCAGGGCAGACGACGATCTCGGTGAGCGGCCCCGGAACCAAGTTCTTTCGCGAGTCCATCGTCATCCCCAACATCCCCACGCAGATCGCGGTGCAGCACTTTACGCTCAGCCGCGTGATCTCGGGACCGATCCTGCTTACCTTCGGCTTGGCCGCGCTGGCCGGTGGCGGCCTGTGGCTCAGCAGCAGCCTGTATTCGCGCTTTTCGAGCAGCCTTGAAGTGGGCACGGCCGGCTTCACGGTGCTAAACGGCATCGCCTTTTTCGCCGCCGGCATCGGCGAGCTTGCCCGCATCAAAGGCAACCGCGCCGAGGTCCGATCCGGCGCACGCTAGATCGCATGTTCGAAGAATATCGGCGCGACGCGCGAGTCTTGGGGTCGTTTACGTGACGCGCGGTTCGTCGGCGCAGTGCGAGCGGCTTATCGCGGGGGTTCGCGGGGAATCTGGGCCCAGTCGCGGAAGACACGCATGCCAGAAAAGCGCGGCGACTGCGGATCTTCGGGCGTCACCATGTGGATGTAGATGGCCTCAATGCGCTCGGGATGCTGCGTGCGCAGGCGCGCGTAAATCTCGGGATCTTTTTCGCCCGAATCGCCAAACAGCAGCCAGCGCTTCTGCGGCAAGGCAGCGACCACGCGCGCGATGTGCGCCCACTTAAAGGCCATCTGATCGACCAGCGGATCCGACGAAAAGCGCTTGAGCAAGAAGGTGCCAGCAGGAAAGCCGCTGCGCTGAAAATAGCCGCGGATGCGGTCATAAAACCCCCACGGACTGCCCGAGACATAAAAGATCGGGCGCCCCCGCGACAGGGCCTGCAAGGTGTCGGCGGCTCCGGCGAAGGCCTGCAGTTCCCAGGTGCTGCGCGTCACCGCCTTTTCCGCCATCTTGAGCTTGTCGACAACGCCGGTATCGAGCAGCGTGTCGTCGATGTCCGAGATCACCGCCAAGCCCGGCTCGTTGTCATAGACCGGCAGCACGCCTTCAAGCGCTGGGACGTGGTAGCGCGCATCGTCGACCTGCAGCTTGACCGCAACCTGCGGCGGCACAAGACCGACGAGCGGCGAAAGCTCGATGTAGCCGCGATCGTTGCTGCGCACGCGAACCGGCGGCCGATCAGCGATGTGAATCGACACCGCGGTCCCGCGCAGCGGATCGGCTTCCAGAGACTCTAGCGTTTCAAGCACGCGATGGACCCGCGACTTGCCGGGCTGCGGCGCCGCATCGGGTGTGCCGCGATGGATGCGCCCCAAAAGCACGCCGTCATGCGGGGATGCAAAGCCGCCAAAAAATTCCATCCACCCCATCGAGCCAGCCAAGGCGGTCGAGCGATCACAGCCGAAAGCACTCAGGGTCCAAAGAACACCAAAGAACAGACAGCGCGCGGCGTAGCGTCGTGGGCTCACGGCGATCTCCTTGGGGCATCGCGACCGTAACCGAGCAAAGCGACCGCTTCATCGTACTCCGATCCAGGTGCCGCGAATCTGCGGCGTCCGATGTCGCGCAGCGCGCCTTCGCGCTTGACAGGTCCATGTGACTGTTCTCTGTTCGCGGGCGGCTGGAAATTCCCTGCAGGTGCCTCTGGCACCCGCCTTCTTGTCGAGGCCGCTATGTCTGCACCGTCCACCGCCCCGGTTTTCGTACGCCCTGTCCTGTTCGTTGCTGGCTCGCTTCTTTTTGCGGCGGTGCCGATGGCAAAGGCCCAGATCGCACCGACCAGCGCGCCTCCGACGGTGCCTGAGTCAGCACAGAGCCCCGCGGTCAGCGCCAGTGGAGCCGTCACGGCCGCGCCGAGCCCAGCACAGAATGCCGCGACCATCCCCACGCCCGCGGTCCCCGCGACGAGCGAAGCGAGCGTGGCACAGAACAACGCCTGGGGTCTGTGGCCGATCCTGGCGGGCTTTCGCGTCGCGGTAAGCGGCTATATCCATGCTTCGTATCGCTGGATCAGCGAGCCGCAGAACTATGCCCTGGTCGGTCGCAACAACGGCTTTCAGCTACCGCAGGCGCGCGTGGTGGCCGATGCGCAGTGGCAGCACAAGCTGGCAGCGCGCGTCTCGGTGGAAGCGGCCAGCGAAGACCGCCTGAGCCAGTCGTTCCCCGGCGGTCAGCTTACGACGCGCTTGCGGGACGCGTACATCACCTGGGCGCCTCTGCGCGAGCTTCGCGTGACCGTCGGCCAGCAGGTCACGCCCTGGGATCTAGAGAGCCTGCGATCCGACGCCGAGCTGCCGTTCGTCTCGCGCAGCGTCGCCGTGGAAGGAGTGCAGCCGACAGAAGGCTTTACGACGCGCGGCCTGGGATCCGATCGCAACCTGGGCATCTCGTTGCACTCGGGCTTCATCGGTCTTGGGCGCGGGACCTCGTTTCGATACTCGCTGTTTGCCGGCAACGGCAACGGACAAAATCAGCTTCTAAACGACAACAACATTCCGGCGCTGTTTGGCCGCGTCGAATTCGCGTACTGGGGCAAAGCGGGCCTACCAATCGATCAGGTGCGGCCGATGTTTTCGGTGGTCGATGACTTCCGAAAGCCGATCCTGCACATCGGCCTGGCCTCGCAGTGGAACCCGCGCACCGTCGGAAACCTGCCAGATCTGATGCGCGAGACAGATGCCGGCGTGGCGGTCGATGCCGCGGTGTCGCTGCTGGGCTTTGAAGTGCAGGGCGGCTTTCTGTACCTGCGCACCAGCCGCGACACGCTGATGGGCGTGCCCGATCTCGAACGGCTCGGTTTTTGGGGGCACCTGCGGTACACGATCCCGCGCATTCCGCTGCAGATCACGCCAGGCTATCGCATCTCAAGCTATGCACCGCGAGCGCATGTCGGCACGCAGCCAGCGACCGAGATGGATGCGAAGTTCGACGCGAGCTATGCGCTGCTCTATCACACGCTCGGCGTGTTCGTGCGACCGACGCGGACGTTCCCGCTGCACGGCTCGCTCGGTTACACGTTCACCAGCGAGCAAGAGCCGAACATCCTCAACAACGACCGCTTTGAAGCCGACATCGTCCTGATCTTTTAGGCGTAGGCGAGGCGCACCATGTCGATCGCACCCATACGAACCCGCGCCGCGCTGCTGGGCATCGGCCTCGCTTGCATCGCGGCAAGCTGTCAGCCCGACGCAACGGCGCTTCGTCCACGCGCGTATCGCGTCACCGATCGCGGTCAGCTCATCGGCGGCGGCCCACGCGCACTGGGCGAAGTCGGCGACTACATGCTCGACAACGAGCGCATCCGCATCGTCGTGCAAAACGCCGGATACTCGCGCGGCTTTGGCGTCTATGGCGGTGGCATCATCGACGCCGACATCCGGCGCTTCGACGAGCAAGGCCGCAACGAATCGAACCGCAAAGGCGGCCACGACATCTTCGCCGAGATGTTCCCCTCGTTCTTTTTTCAGGCTGTGGCCTGCGACAAAGTCGAGGTGCTGTCCGACGGATCGAAGGCCTATGACCAGAGCTATGGCCCGAACCACGTCCACTATGACGCAGGCGTGGCGGTGGTGCGCGCATCGGGCGGCGGCGGCGAGTTTCTGATGCTGCTCAAGGTCTTTAACAGCCTGTTTCTGAACTACCTGTTGCCGACGACACTGCACACCGCCGATGGCTCGTCCGAGCTTCTAAAGCTGGGCCTGCTTCTGAACTTTGACTTCAGCACGTTTGCCAGCGAGCTAAACAAGATCACCAACGAAAATGCGCGCTATGAAGTCGACTATGTGCTGAAGCCAGGGGCGAGCCACGTCGAGATCCACGCGCGCATCATCAACGACACGGCGCGACCGCTGCGCATCCCAAGTGCCGTGCTGGGCAACCCGACGTTTCAAGCGCAGATCGGCGGCGTCGACTTAAGCCCGGTGCGCGTGCCGCTGGGCAGCGTGCTCTTGTATGGCCGCTTGAACAACGTGTGGCTTCCGGGTACGGGTTTCGATCTGCGGCACCCGCTGGATCGCTCGTTCCGTCGTGCGCTGCCGCTGCCCGCATTTTCTGGTGTGGTCACCGAGTTCCTTGCTTCGGCGAGTTATCGACAAGGCGACCGCGTCAGCTATGGCTTGGCCGCCGCGCCCAGCGACAGCAACTTCGTTGCGCTGAACGCCGACCTGTATCGCAGCGGGGGCGGATTCAAAGACACGTTCACACCGATCGACAAGACCTCGCTCTTGGTGCCGTTTACGGCGATCTCGTTTATCGGCGTGTTCAGCGACTCGATCAAGACGACGATTCCGCCGCAGGGCTTTGTCGAAATGACGCAGTACTTCATCGTCGGAGGCGGCGATGTTGCGGCGATCACCGATGAAGTGGCCAGCCTGCGCGGGCAAAAGACGGGCCGCTATCAAGGCCAGCTTTTGTCGCGCGAAAACGGGCAGCCGACGCGCGACGCGCAGGTGCTGATCTATCAGCAACTTCCGCTGACCACGGCGGCGTTCCCGCGCGATGACGACTATCTGGATGCCGGCCTGCGTCGCTGCGGCATGCAGGGCGAAACCAGCCTGTGTCGGCCGTATTCCCAGGACTATCCCGACGACGCGGGCTTTCTGTCGGGGCGCTTGCCGCCGGGCCGCTATGCCTATCGCGTGCAGGCAGAAGGCCGCGCGCTGGGTGGGTTTGTGCCGTTTGAGATCAAAGAAGGCGAGACCACGCGCATCGATCCAACGCTGCCGCCGCCTTCGTATGTCCAGGCTTTCGTTGTCGATCAGCAAGGGCGGGCCATTCCAGCCAAGGTGACGGTGGTCGGCAGCTATGACCGTGACTTTTCCGACGCACAGCGACGATCGGGCGGTGTCTTTGATCTGCAGGCCGGCGAGTCGTACCGCTATTCCGACATGCTGCCCGATAAGATCGACGGGCAGCGTCGGTACATCGAAGCGACGGGCTACAGCGATGCGCAGGGCCGCGTCACGCTGCCTGTGCGACCGGGCGAGTACACGGTGTACTTCAGCCGCGGCCTGGAATACGACCTGACCTCGACGACGGTGCGCGTGACGGAAGGCAACATCGCATCGGTATCCGGTCAGGTGAGCCTTGCGGTCGATACCTCGGGCTGGATGTCGATGGATGCGCACGTCCACAGCGAAAACTCTGTCGACTCGCACATGGATCTGCCGGCGCGCGTGCTGTCCGCAGCCGGAGAAGGCGTCGACATCGCGATCTCGACGGATCACAACTTTGTGTCGGACTGGCGGCCGATGGTCGATCACATGGATCTGCGGCCCTGGCTGACCAGCTTCGTCGGCATGGAATTCACGACGCTCGAAAGCGGCCACTTCAACACGTATCCGCTGGAATATCAGGTGGCTCCCGTCACGCACGGCGCGTTCGAGTGGTTCGGGCGACCGCCAGCCGATCTGTTCGCCGACCTGCGCAAGCTAGGCGATCGCGGCGCCGGCAACATCATCGTGTGCAATCACCCGCGCGACGCGCAGCAGGGGTACTTTAACCAGTACGGCCGCTCGTCGATCACGGGGGGCGCGGTGGCGCAGGGAACTTCCAAGCGCTTGGCTGGCCCCAACGGCCCGGCATTCTTCGACGGGGTGGGGCAAAGCCTGATCTCGTACGACTGCGACGCGCTAGAGCTCGTCAACGGCAAGCTGCAGCACGAGCTGCACAGCATCCGCGTGCCGAGCGACTGGCCAGCCGCCTGCTATCAGCCGCTGCCGCCGGGCTTCGACCCGAAAAAACAGCTCGATCCGTGCAGCGCAAACGGCAAGGTGCTGCGCCCGGCCAGCATCACGTCGGCGCTGATCCCCGGTCAGATCTTGGTCGATGTCTCTCCCAGCGCGCCGCCCGGCGAGACCGGCCTCGACAACTTGGAAGCGGTGTTCCCCGGTGCCATCGATGACTGGTTCCACATGCTGAACCAGGGCTATCGCCACACCGCCATTGCCGCCTCGGACAGCCACGGCAGCGTCGGGGAAGAGCCGGGCTGGCCGCGCACCTATCTGCAGCTTTCCAGCGACGATCCCGTCGCTGCGACCGCCGAAAAGCTGGTCGATGCCGTCAAAGTCCGTCGCGCGGTCACGCTGTCAAATGGCCCGTTTCTGACGTTTACCGTTGCCGCGGGCTCGCCCAGCCCGCAGAACCCCGGCACCCCCATCGGGTCTGAGTTATACGCCCGCGACGGCCAGGTGACGGTCAGCTATACGCTGCAGGCCGCGCCCTGGGTGTCGGTGCGGCGCCTACACCTGTGGGTGAACGGCCGCCTGCAGCAGAAGATCGCCGTCGATCCCAACCGCAGCCTGGCCCATACCGCCGCCCCACCGAATGGGCCGCTCGTCGGCCAGATCCCACTTTCGCTGCCGCGCGATGCCTGGATCGTCATGGAAGCCGTCGGCGAAAGGCCGATGTTCCCCGTGATCACCGGCACCGAGGAGCCGTTCCTGTTGGTCTCGGATGCCGTCGGCGCGCTCGCCGGCCCGCTCGGTATCGCTGCCACCACCGACATCAGCGCGGTCGTCGTCGGCAACCCCGCGCCTTATGCCTTGACCAACCCGGTCTGGGTGCGGACCGGCGACAGCGTCAAGTGGCAGCCCCCCGGCGTCGTACCCTGGACCGAGATCAACACCCCAGCACAAGACCCGCAGGTCGGCGTCCTGCGCTCGCGCAACCACTGAAACGCGGCCCGCCGGATTCATAGGCCGGCTTCGCTCGCGTCTCTTTTCGTAACCGCCCGCTGAATCGCAGGCGGCAGCGCTTGCGGCGATCGACTAACCGAGAGCCGCCGCTACGGCGTCAAAGCTAGCGCGCAGCGCGTCGTCGAGCTTGTCGGCGTCGCTGCCACCAGCCTGCGCGATGTCAGGACGACCGCCGCCCTTGCCGCCGACCTTGGCAGCCAGCACACCGACCAGCTTGCCGGCGTGCAGCTTGCCAGCGCCTGCCAGCGCCTTGTCGAGCGCCACCACCAGCGCCGCTTTTCCGTCGCTGACTGTGCCAATGGCGACCACGCCGCCGTGCTTTTGGCACAGCTCTTCGGCGACTTCGCGCAGGGCTTTGGCATCGGCGCCCTGCACGTGGCGCGCGGTCACTTTGACGCCAGCGACTTCTCTCTCCTCGGCGAACAGGCCGCTGCCACCGGCTGTGGCCAGCTTCTTCTGCAGCGCCTGCAGTTCTTTTTCGCGAGCCTTTAGCTCATCGAGCAGCTTGATGGCGCGCTCCGCCACTTCCAACGGACCGACGCGCAGCGCCTCGGCCGTCTTTGAAAGCTCGTCTTGCTGCCGGCTGATCAGCTCTTCGGCACCATCGCCGGACAGCGCTTCGATGCGGCGGATGCCTTTGGCGATGCCGGTCTCGGAAACGATCGTGAACAGCCCGATATCGCCGCTTCTTTGCACGTGCGTGCCGCCGCAGAGCTCTAGCGAGGGGCCGATGTGCAGCATGCGCACGCGGTCGCCGTATTTTTCCCCGAACAGCGCCATGGCCCCGCGGCGCTGCGCTTCGTCGAAGCTGGTCTCTTCATCGCAGGCGACGCTGTTGTCACGCACCGCGGCGTTGACGATGCGCTCGACGCGACGAAGCTCGTCTGCGGTAAGCGGCTGGAAGTGCGAAAAGTCAAAGGTCAGCTTGTCAGGACCGACGTAGCTGCCCTTCTGCGTGACGTGCTCGCCGAGGACGGTGCGCAGTCCGTGATGCAAAAGATGGGTGGCGCTGTGGTTGCGGCGCGTGCGATTGCGGCGCGTCGTGTCGACCTCAAGCGTCACTTCGTCGCCGACCGAGATGCGGCCGGACTTGATGCGCGCCCGGTGGACGATCAGATCCGACAGCGGCTTGAGCGTGTCGCTGACTTCAAGCTCGGTGCTGCCGACGATGCGGATCCAGCCGGTGTCACCGACCTGACCGCCCGATCGACCATAAAACGGCGTGCAGTCGACGATCACTTCCAGGTCTTCAGGCTGGCCGGGGCCGGCTTCGACCTGCGCGGTGCTTTCGCCCGCGACGAACAAGGCCAAGACACGGCCTTCGCCCTGCGTGCCCGTCTTTTGGTCATAGCCAAGAAACGTCGTCGGCCCATGCGCCGAGCGCACGGCGTGATACGCAGCCGCCACGGCCTGATCGCCCGAGCCGCTGAACTTGCTGCGCTCGCGCTGCTTTTTCATCTCGGCATGGAAGCCGGTTTCGTCGACGGAAAAGCCCTGCTCGCGACCGATCACCTGGGTCAGATCCAGCGGGAAACCAAAGGTGTCGTGAAGCTGAAATGCGACGCTGCCAGGCAGCACGCGACCACCGCCTTCGCCGGTCTGCCAGTCGCTGGTTTCTTCGATGATGCGCAGGCCGCGGTGGATGGTGGCGCGGAAGCCTTCGTCCTCGGCACGCACGGCCTTGTCGATCAGGCTGCGGGCCTTGCTTAGCTCGGGATAGACGGGGCTTAGCATGTCGCAGACCTGGGCGCACAGCGTCGCAAAGAAGCCGGCCGGCAGGTTCAAGCGCACGGCAAAGCGGATGGCGCGGCGCATGATGCTGCGCAGCACATAGCCTCGGCCCAGGTTCGACGGCAGCACGCCATCGGCGATCAGGTTGGCGGTGGCGCGGCTGTGATCGGCAAGGACGCGCATGGCGACGTCGTGTTCGTTCATGCTGCGCGTATACGGCGTGCCGACGGCTTGTGCCACCGTCTGCAAGAGCGGCATGAACAGGTCGGTGTCGTAGTTGCTGAAGTGGCCGCTGTGCAGACCGC
>CAZKOY010000069.1:0-27869 GCA_964554495.1 uncultured Myxococcales bacterium | reverse complement strand
GGGGGGCGCCTATAGTAGCGTAGGAGCCATGGGTCTGGGACAGTACGTCTATCCGCGTTTCGCGGTACACATCGCCAGCGGGTACGTGGTGCCGATTGATCGCCTGCGCGCTCGCTGTCTTTGGTATCCCGCGGTGGGGCTCGACGGGCGGATGGTGTCGGGGCATGTGCTGTACATCTCGCAGGCGCTCAACGAAGCGCTGGAGCTGGCGCTGGGCATGCACAGCCCCTATGACTGGAACGCCGAAGGCGAGGCCGAAGGAGGCGAGGAGGGCGTGTCGCACCGCTTGGCGCCGCCGATTCGCGCCAGCGCGCACGCGTCGGTGCCGCAGCTGATCCGGGCCATCGTCGAGTACACCAAGCAGGCGCTGCCGCCGGGCAAGCGTCGCTTGCTTTCGGTGCTGACCGGCCTGCCGCCGTCTGACACGCTGCTGCGACTGGAAGAGATCCTGCAGCACAACGGCCTGCACGTCTTGGTGCCGCTGTTTATCGGCAACCAGTATCAGCTGTTTACCGACGCGACCGAGGCGCTGATGCCGGTCTCGCCGCTGAACCTGCGCCGCACGCCGCGCCTGTGCTTTGCGCTTTTGTCGACGGATAGCTTGAAGAATGAGCGGCGCGACAGCCCATGGCTGCGGCAAGCGGCCGAGTTGATGGCGCTGCCGGTGCAGGTGGTCTACACGCCCGAGGTGACGCGCTTTCTCGACGAGCTACCGGCGCTGCGGCCGGCGCTGTCCGACAGTCAGCTCATCGCCGAGCTGCTCAAGACCTTGGACGAGCTCACGGGGGGGTGGCCGGATCTGTGCGACCGCTTTTACGAGATGCTGCACGGGCTCGCCGATGTCGCGGCGCTGCGGCAGAGGCTGCGCGAGCTGGCGACGCTCTTGCGCAGTGCCAGCTTGACTGCAAGCGGTCTGGACTCGCACCGCAGCGATGCGCTGAGCGCGCTGATTGATCTGGCTTTTCCGGGGCGCACAACGTTGCCAGATGCGTCGCTGATTAGCACCGGCACAGGTGTGCGAGCATCCGGCAGCAGCCCTGGCCTTTCGAATACGCGCGACACGCTGCTGTCGCTTCTGCAGGCGCCGTCGGCGTTCACTTGGGAAGAACACGGCCGCGGCTATCTTGAGGGGCTGATCGGCTGGGATCGCGGCCTGGCGATTCCACGCAGCCACGCGATCGAGCTTCTGCTGCGACGCACGGTCGAGACGCTGCCGGCGGGGCGCAGCAGCGATGTACACGCTCCGATCTCACCGACGGCCACGCCTTCGCACAGCACATCGCAGAGCTTTGTCATTCCGCAGCTAGTCAACCCGCGCTGCGTGCGCTGGCTGCATCTGTCGGACTTTCACTTTTCCGAAAAGGCGCAGGTGCAGGGCGCGGGCATCGTGCTGGAGTCGCTGCTCAACACACTGAGCGACATGCAGCGGCACGGGCGAGGCGTCGATCTGGTGTTCTTGACCGGCGACATCGCGTATTCCGGCAGCGTCGGTGAGTACGCGCTGGCTGAGGCATTTCTGGGGCGGCTTTGCTCGACGCTGTCCTTGCCGCGATCGGCGGTGCTGATGGTGCCGGGCAACCACGACGTGGACCGGCGCAGTGGCGACCAGATGAAGCGCACGCTGTCTTCGCACGACGAGGCGCTGTCGTACTTCCAGCCGGCAGCCAAGCGCTTGCACCTGATGAAGCTCGAAGCCTGGTGCGCGTTCTACAACCACTTTTATGCGACGGGCCACAGCAGCGCCGATTCGCCGCGGCAGGTGGCGCCGGGTCAGGCGACGGCGCTTGCCGAGACGCTGCGCGTCCGCGATGTGACGCTGGGGATCCTGCCCTTGAACAGCGCGCTGTTTGCCCAGGACGACAGTGACTCTGGCAAGCTGTTCGTCGGTGAGCCACTTCTGCGCGAGGGGCTCAAGCGCATCACTACGGCGCAGCTTCGCATCGCGCTGGTTCACCACCCCTTTTCGTATCTGTCTGAAGTCGAGCAGCGGCTGATCAAAGAGCTTCTGCAGCAGAACTGCCACTTCCTTCTGCGCGGACACCTGCACGACAACGAGGCCGAGTGGCTGGCCAGCCCGTACAAGCACATGCTGTCGCTGGCTGCAGGCGCCGCCTTTCAAAGTCGCAGCGGTCTGCGCAACCGCGCGCTGTTCGTCGAGGCTGAGCTGGACGCGAGCGGCCGAAGCTGTCGTGTGTCGCCGTATCCGATCCGCTATGAAGACACCGGCCACGATCGCTGGACGCTCGATACGGCGGTCTTCCCCAAGAGCTACCCGACATATCTTGAGACGCTGTCGCTGTCGCTTGTGTGACGCAGACGGCGGCCGCGTGTCCTCGCAGCCCAGCTTGCGCGGATCGCGCGATCGGGATATCGCGAAACGCTACTCAGCCGTGAGGAAGCCGTAGCGATAGTCGGTCGGCGGCACGAAGTTCTCTTTGATCGTCCGCAGCGAGATCCAGCGCAACAGGTTCACGGGCGCACCGGCTTTGTCGTTGGTGCCCGAGGCGCGGGCGCCACCGAAGGGCTGCTGACCGACGACAGCTCCGGTTGGCTTGTCGTTGATATAGAAGTTGCCAGCGGCTTGGCGCAGGCGGGCCATGCTCTGGTGGATCACCGCTCGATCGCGGGCAAAGATCGCGCCGGTCAGTGCATAGGGCGACGCTGTGTCGACAAGCTCCAGCGCTTCTTGATAGTCGCGATAGACATGCATGGTCACCACCGGGCCGAAGATCTCTTCGCTCATCAGGCGATGGCGCGGGTCGTCGGCCTGGATCAGCGTCGGACGGATGAAGTAGCCCTCGCGATCGTCGCAGACGCCTCCGGCAAGCACGCGAGCGCCACCAGGCACGCCGTCGGCAAGCTCGATGTAGCCGCGGATCGACTGAAACGCCCGACGGTCGATGACGGCGCCGACGAAGTTGCGGAAGTCGCAGACGTCACCCATGCGCAGGCTGTTTACCTCGCTGCTCAGACGATCCAGCAGGCGCGTGGCCATGGCCTGCGGCAGATAGATGCGCGAGGCTGCCGAGCACTTCTGCCCTTGGTATTCGTAGCCGCCGCGCAAGATCGCCGTGACCAGCGCGTCTTCGTCGGCGCTCTCGTGCGCCAAGATGAAGTCCTTGCCGCCGGTCTCGCCCACTAGGCGGGGATAAGCGCGGTAGCGATCGATGTTCTGCCCGACGGTGCGCCACATCTGATGGAACACGCCGGTCGAGCCCGTGAAGTGAACGCCGGCCAGGTCGGGATGCGAAAGCGCGACTCCGCTGATCTCGGCGGCAGGACCCGACACCAAGTTGATGACGCCGGGCGGCAGGCCTGCTTCGATCAGAAGCTCCATGATGTAGTACGCGCTGAGCATCGCGGTCTGCGCCGGCTTCCACACGACGGTGTTGCCGACCAGGGCAGGCGCCGTCGGCAGGTTGCCGGCGATGCTGGTGAAGTTGAACGGCGTCACGGCAAAGACAAAGCCTTCAAGCGGGCGCAGATCGAGCTGATTCCACTGCCCGGCCGGCGACAGCGGCTGCTCGGCTTCCAGCATGCGGCGCAGGAAATACACGTTGAAGCGGAAGAAATCGATCAGCTCACACGCCGCATCGATCTCGGCCTGGTGGCAGGTCTTGGACTGCCCGAGCATGGTCGCGGCGTTCACGCGGTCGCGCCACGGACCGGCCAGCAGATCGGCGGCCCGCAGGAACACGGCGGCGCGCTGTTCCCAGGGCAGCTCAGACCAGCCCGGCGCGGCGCGCTTGGCTGCTGCGATCGCTGCCTCGACCTCGGCGGCTCCACCTGCGTGCAGAGTGCCCAGCACGTGGCGATGACGATGCGGCGCGACGATCGACGACGTGCGTCCAGTGCGCAGGCGCTGGCCTGCGATGTAAAGCGGCACATCTGCTGGCTGCTGCGAAAGGGTCGAAAGCGCCTGCTTCAGCGAAGCGCGCTCCGGGCTGCCCGGCAGATAACCGAGCACAGGTTCGTTCTTGGGTTCTGCGACGCGAGGAATGGTGGCAAGCATGGCCCCTTCTTCGTATGGGCAGCCCCCCGCTGACAAGCCGAAAACAGCGCAGTGCCTATTCTTCTTCGTCGTCCCCAAGGTCGGCAGCCTGTGGGCCACTGCCGCCACCTTCCGGCTTGTCGAGCTTGCGATAGATGGTTCGCGTTGCGATACCCAAGAGCTGTGCCGTCAGACGCTTGTCGCCTTTGGTATAGCTCAGCGTTTCGCGAATGACGGTGCGCTCGATCTCTTCAAGCGGTGTCCCAATGGGAAAGCTCAAGCGCGGTGGATCGGCGCTTCCTCCGTCGCTGCCAAGCGGCAGGCCGCGGCTTCTGATCTCGTAGGGCAGATCTTCGACATCGATCACAGGCTGGCGGCACAGCACCACGGCACGCTCTAGCGCATTTTCAAGCTCGCGCACGTTGCCGGGGTACTGATAGCGCATCAAAAGATCCAAGGCCGGGCGGCTGATGCCGGTGACGGCTTTCTGGTTTTTTTCGCGAAAGCGGCTCAAAAAGTGATCGACCAGAAGCGGTACGTCGTCGAGTCGCTCGCGCAGCGGTGGCACATGGACGGCGATGACGTTCAGGCGGTAGTACAGATCTTCGCGAAAGCGACCCTCGGCCACGGCGCGGCGCAGATCTTTGTTGGTGGCGGCGACCAAGCGGATGTCGATGCGACGCAGCTTGCCGCCGAGCGGCTCGATCTCGCCCTCTTGCAGCACGCGCAAGAGCTTGACCTGTACGTGCAGCGGAATCTCGCCGATCTCGTCGAGAAACAGCGTTCCGCCATCGGCCTGAGCAAAGCGACCATCGCGGCGCGCCACTGCTCCGGTGAAGGCGCCTTTTTCATAGCCGAACAGCTCACCTTCCAAGATCGTCTCGGGCAGGGCGCCGCAGTTCACGGGCACAAATGGCCGGCTGGCGCGGGGGGACTGCTCGTAAAGCTGACGGGCCAGAAGCTCTTTGCCGGTGCCCGACTCACCGAGCAGAAGCACCGTGGCTTGCGAAGGCGCCGCCTGCGTTAGCACGTCCAAGGTGCGCCGCATGGCCAGCGACTGCCCGACGATGGGTCGCTTCTGCACCGCGGCAAGCTGGCTGCGCAGGGCGCGGTTTTCCGCCACCAAGGACTGCCGTTCCAGCGCTTTTCCGACGACGCGCAGGATATGGGCGCGCTTGAGCGGCTTAGTGATGAAGTCGTAGGCACCGTCCTTCATCGCCTCGACGGCCGTCTCGATCGTGCCGTATGCGGTCATCAAAATGACCTCGGTCTCGGGCGACAGCTTGCGCGCCGCTTTGAGCAGATCCTGGCCCGACATCCCCGGCATCATCAGGTCGGTCAGTACCACGTCGATGCGCTGCTTGCGCAGGATGTCGAGCGCCTCTTTTCCGTCGCGCGTGGTCAGCACCTGCAGGTCGCGCACGGGAGCCGGGGCATAGTCCTCGGCGGCCCCCAAGCCCCCCGATGCCGGACCTGTGCCACCTGGGCCCGGCGTGCCGCGACTCCAGCGCGTAAAGATGCGCTCCAGCGACTCAAGGTTCGAGGTCTCGTCGTCGACAACCAGCAGGGTCTTGGCGGGGGAACTAGACATAGAGCATCCCAATCAAAGGCGGCGTCAGAGCGCCTGGGCGCCGCGTCGGCACCACGGTGGCCCATCCTGGCACAAACGGCTGCGCTGCGCCCGCTTCTGCCGCGTTTGCGTCCGGCTGCTGGCGGGGGCTATGCCGCAGTGCGTCGAGCGCTTTTTGGCTGCTGGCATGAACAGTTAGACATTTCGTGTATTGGAAAATACAAAAATATTTTCGCGTGATAGGCTCGTCCGAGGCTGATTCCCGTCTCACTTCACTTAGGAGGTTCGGATGGCAACGACTTGGTCTCGCATGATGAGTCGCTTTGGCATGGTCGGTCTGTTTGCAGGCTCGACGTTGACCGGCATCTGGTTCGGCTGCGCGGGCACCAACCCCGTCTATGATCCCAACCTTCCTGGCGGCAGCAAGCCCGAGGTCCCGATGGGCTGTGTCAAGACGCCCGAGGAGGATCTACCCGACGAAATATTCAAGGACAGCAACTGCGACGGCATCGACGGCGACCGCAACAAGGGCATCTTTGTCGCACCAGGGGGCGATGACCTAAACCCAGGCAGCCCTGAGTCACCGGTCAAGACGATCGCGGCGGCGATCAAGAAGGCCGACGAGATGAACGCGATGATCGGCCAGATTGCCATCAATGCGATCTTCGTCGGTCGGGGCGACTACAGCGAGACCGTCGTGCTGAAGCCGGGCATTCACCTGTACGGCGGCTATGACTCGGCTGGCAAGTGGGTGCGGGCCACGACCAATGTCTCGCGCATCATGGGCCCGGCGGTGGGCGTGCGCGCGACCAACCTCGATCGCGAGACGCATATCGAGATGATGACCGTGCAAGGCGTCACCTCGATGACGGGTGGCCAGTCGACGTACGGCATCTTTGTGGCGAACAGCACCGGGCCCCTGATCGTGCGCGGCTCGCGCATCGAAGCGGGCGACGGCGCCAACGGAGCCGCTGGCAAGGATGGGACCAACGGTGATCCTGGTGGCGATGGCATCGCCGGCACCAATGGCTGTGATGGCTGCAACGACACCGGCACGGGGGTCGGTGGCGCAGGTGGCAAGTCAAGCTGCGGCGCGTTCGGCGGCAAGGGCGGCGACGGTGGCTATGACGCAAGCGGAGCCGGCGGTAGCAACGGCGCCGGGGCGTCATCCTCGCCAGCGTTTGGCATCGGCGGCAACGGCGGCGGCAATGGCACCTGCGTATTCGGCCCCAACGATCGACCGGGTGGCGGTGGCATTGGTGGCCGCGATGGCAGCAATGGCAGCACGGGCCAGGCAGCCAGCAACATCGGCACGGTGTCCGCGACGGGCTATGCCGCGGCAGGTGGCGGCTCGGGCACGGCTGGAACCAACGGTGGTGGTGGTGGCGGCGGCGGCGGTGGTGGCGGCGGTGCCGGCGGTGTCTGCAACAAGGATCGGGGTGGCGGCGGCGGCGGCGGCGGCGCAGGTGGCTGCGGTGCAGCGCCCGGTACCGGTGGTGGCGGCGGCGGTGCTTCCGTGGGTCTCTTCGCTTATGCCAGCACCATCACGCTGGCCGATACCGACGTGGTGGCGGGCCGTGGTGGCAACGGCGGCAACGGCGGCAAGGGGGCCTCAGGCGGAGCGCGCGGCGCAGGTGTAAGTGGCGGCTCGGGGCCCGATGACTCGGGTCCTGGCGGGGCCGGCGCGGCCGGCGGGGTTGGTGGCCACAGTGGCGCCGGGGCCGGCGGCACGGGCGGACCCTCATTTGGCATCTGGATGGTGAGCGGCGCCAACGTCACCTTTGATGCCGCGCGAGTCTCGGTCCAGGGCTCAGGTGGCCTCGGCGGCCAGGCGGGAACCGGACCTCTGGGCTCATCGTTCAACGGCCAGAATGCGCCAAGCGGCAAGACCCAGCAGAACTGAGCCGCCCGCCGTCATTCGTCGTTCCTAGTGGCGAATGTCGACGTGGGCTTTGCGGCGCAGCTCTTTGGTCCAGTTCTGAATGCCGCGCTCTAGGCTCTGTTCGTAGAGCTGACGGCGCAGCTCTTCTTTGGCCTCGTCGAAGCTCTTCACTTCGCCGCTCTTCTTTTCAACCAACTGAAGGATGTGCAGGCCGCGCTCGGACTGGATGGGGCCGCGGATGTCGCCGGGATCCATGCTGACGACGGGCTCGCGCAGCTCGGGCGGCAGATCACCACGCGCCAAGAAGCCCAGGTCGCCACCGGCCTTGCTGGCGTCATCGCTGCCGTGCTGCTTGGCGAGCTGGGTGAAGTCTTTGCCGCCACGCAGCTCTGCGACGATCTTCATGCCCAGCCGTCGCTTTTCGTCGATCTGGGACGTCGTCGCAGTCGGCGGCACGGCAAGGAAGATCTGCTTCAAGTGGATCTGCATGGCGTCGCCGCTGGCCTGCCGCACGTTCTGGGCATACAAGGCGCGCACTTCGTCGTCGCCAATCGAGATCTTGCTGCGCACGGCCTGATTGATGACGCGCATCTGCACAAGCTGCTTGTGCAGCGACTTCTTGTATTCCTCAAGCGAGTTGATGCCCTGCTGCTTGAGCGCTTCTTGAAACTGCTCGGGCGTCAGGTTGTTCTGCGTGCGCACCGACTCGACGGCGGACTTCACTTCTTCATCCGTCACGTCGACCTTCATCTCGCGCGCTTGCTGCATGATCAGCACGCGCTCGACCAGAGATTCGAGCGTCTTTCGGCGGTGCTGTTCGAACTTGCGCTGGCCTTCAGGCGACGAGAAGTCGACGTCACCTAGCTCGGCGCGGGCGGTCTGCAGCGCGTTCTGGTTGACCTCGGAATCCAAAATGATCTCTTCGTTGACGACCGCGGCGATGCGGTCAAGAACGATGGCGTGTGAGCTTCCCGTGAAAACAGGCAGCGCCGCAGTAAACACCGCAAGCGGCAGCACGCGGCAGAGCAGGGCAGAGCGCAGGAACGCAGACAGGCGCATGGACTTAGTGACCTCCAGAAGGCGCGGCCGTTGTTGCAGTCGGTGTCGCGGCGGGTGTTGCGGCCGGCTGTGTCGCAGCGGCAGGGCTTTGGGGCGCCGCAGGCGATGGCGAGGCAGCCGTCGTCGGAGATCCAGGGCGCAGCGGCGAAGCTTGGGGAGCGCGCTGGCCAGCGGGATGGAACTCGCCACTGTGCGGGACCGGGCGTAGCTCATCGGGGGCTCCGACGGCATTCTGCGTCAGGTCGACACGGACCAAGGACAGCTTGTCGGGAAAAACCTGCACGCTCGATGCTTTTCTTAGAGCGTCTTCGTACTCGTCCATCAGGTGCTGGCGTCTCTCGCGGAACAGCTTAGCGCGGATCTGCGGCGCCACCTCGGCCAGCGTGCGGGAAAGAGCGCGTCGCTGTCCCGTCAACTTCAACAGGGCATAGCCGCGAGCGGTCTTGATCACGGGGCTGACATCGCCAACGTTGACCAGCTTGAACGCTGCTTCGACGATCTCTTTGGGAAGCTCGCGATTGTTCTGATCGAAGAAGCGCAGGTCGCCGCCGCGCTCTTTGGTCTCTTGATCGACGCTGTACTCGCTGACCAGTGTGCGGAAGCCGAGGTTTTCCAGGCCGTTTACCCGCGGGTCGGCTGCAACTTTTTTTGCCGTCGCCTCGTCGGCCACAAGGATCAGGCTGGCGCGGATCTCGGGCGGGCGGTTGAACTCTTCGGGGTGGCCGTCAAAGTAGCGCTGCACATCGGCGTCCGAGATGTCTTCCTGCTTGTACTTGTCGAAGCGACTGCGCAGGAGCTTTTGGATCATCACCTGCTTCATCGTCCGCACGACTTCAGGATCGCGGTCCATGCCTTGCTTTTTGGCTTCCGCGGCCAGCACCTCGAACTTCACCAGATTGTCGAGGTATTCCTTTTTCTGTTCCTGCGCGGCGTAGCGAGCGCGCACGTACGGCGACTGATTGTTCAGGCGCTCTTCCATGTCTGCGACGGTGATGACCGTTTCGTTGATCTGCGCTAGCACGTTGCCTTTGTTGACGCTGCGCTTGGCCGCTAGATCTCGGCAGCCGCTTGCACCGACAAGAGACAAGGCCGCCACACCCAGCAGCAGGCCGCGCTCGCAGCGCGATACCCACCGGAAGGAGCGAGAAAAGAGAAGCTTCATTCCCATTGAAATAGCTCGACGCACGCCGCAAAGCAATCTGTTACCTTCGTCGCAGATGCGCCAGGACACGCGAGCGATCTGGAATAGTCGAGCGGTCTTTGGCGTTGCCCATCGGTTTGTAGGCGGTGTTTTCATCGCGCTTGCGGCGGTCTGCCTGATACCTGCTGACAAGTGCTGACACAGCGAGGAGTGTTGAGTATGCGACATGCGATTGGACGATTCTTGGCCTGGGTCGGAGGTCTGTTCTTGCTGGTGTTGTTCGTCGCGATCGCAATCGCGGCGTTCAGCAGTCGAGAGAAGGCTGTTCCGGCGCGCACGATCTTGGAAGTAAACCTGGAAGTCGAGCTGCAAGAAGACAGCCAGCAGAACCCGCTGGCCAAGCTTCGCCCCGACGGAGCAAGCAGCCTGCGCTCACTGCTCGTGGGGCTGGAGCGAGCTGCGGATGACCCGCGCGTGGTCGGGCTTTTGGCTCGCTTGGGACAGACCAAGATGGGCATGGCCCAGGTGCAAGAGCTGCGCGATGCCATTCGCCGCTTCCGCGACAAGGGAAAGTTTGCGCTGGCCTACAGCGAGACCTTCGGCGAGTTCGGGCAGGGGAATTCGTCGTACTACTTGGCGACGGCGTTCGAGCAGATCTGGCTGCAGCCCTCGGGCGATGTCGGGCTGACCGGCGTGCTGATGGAGCCGTTCTTCATCAAGAACGCGCTCGAAAAGCTGGGCCTAAAGCCGCAGATGGACCAGCGATATGAATACAAAAACGCGATGAACATGTTCACTGAGAACAAGTTCACGCCGGCACACAAAGAGGCGCTAGAGAAGATCGCGCAAGGCTGGTACGCGCAGATGGTCCGCGGCATTGCCGAGGGCCGCAAGCTGCAGGACGGCGAGGTCAAAGCGCTTGTCGATCGCGGGCCATTCTTGGGACCCGAGGCTCTGAAAGAAAAGCTTGTGGATCAGCTTGGCTATCGCGATGAGTTCATGGCCAAGGGGCGCGAGCGCGGCGGCAGCGATGCGCAGCTTCTGTTTTTGCACAAGTACGTCGAGCGCACCGACAAGGCCGAAAAGCAGCGCTTGAAGCAGGCGCCGACGCTGGCTTTGATCTATGGCCTGGGCGGCGTGCAGCGTGGCAAGGGCGAGGTCGATCCGCTGTCTGGCAGCAGCGCGCTGGGCTCGGACACCGTGACGGCGGCGTTTCGCAGCGCAGTGGCCGACAAAGATGTAAAGGCCATCGTCTTTCGCATCGACAGCCCCGGCGGATCCTACGTCGCGTCCGATGCGGTGTGGCGCGAGGTCGTGCGTGCCCGCGCGGCCGGCAAGCCCGTCATTGCCACCATGGGCAATGTCGCCGGATCGGGCGGCTATTTCGTGGCCATGGCCGCGGACAAGATCGTCGCGCAGCCTGCGACGATCACGGGATCGATCGGCGTGCTTGGCGGCAAGTTCGTCACCAGCGAGCTCTTGAACAACAAGCTGGGTGTGACGCAGGACCGCGTCGCATTCGGCCAGCACGCCGGCATGTGGAGCACCAACCGCGAGTTCACGCCCGACGAATGGGTGCGCTTTCAGGCCTGGCTGGATCGCGTGTACGTCGACTTCACAAACAAAGTCGCCGAGGGTCGCAAGCTGCCCAAAGACAGCGTGCTGAAAGTGGCCAAGGGGCGCATCTGGACCGGCGAGGATGCCAAGGGCATTGGCCTAGTCGACGAGCTAGGCGGTCTAGACGTGGCGGTGCGCTTGGCGCGACAGGCCTCGGGGATTGCCGAGGGGCAGCCGGTGGCGCTTAAGCAGTTCCCCGCGCAGAAGCCGCCGATTGCCATGCTTCGCGACGCCGTGCTGGGCAAGGACAGCGACAACAGCGAGTCTCCGGCTAGCACGCAGGTCGCAGTGCGCGTGCGTCCCGCCACCTTGTTGCGCGCGGCGCTGCAAGCCATCTTCGATGACGAGATCGCGGGCGAAGCATCGAGCGGCGCGCTGCGCATGCACGACCTGCCCAGTACGCACTAGCTTTACCCGCTGCCGCCTTGGCGTGTGGCTGAGGAGGCTTCTTTTTTCCCCTTAGAACAGCGTCGAGTCCTGCACCAGGCGACTGCCCTTGAGCTCTGCTTTTACTTGCAGCGGCAGCGGGGCATCGACGAACAAGCGCCAGGTGCCGCCAGGGGCCGTGAACAAGAAATAAAGAGCCAGAGGCCCTTTGGGTTTCTTGATGTACAGGCTGGCGGACTTGCCGGGAAACAGCAGCTCTTTACGCAGCACCGAAGGGTCGCTTTCGACGAGCTTGCCCGCAACGTCGCCGTAGGACTCGGCCAGATACGCTTTGCGGTCCAGCGTTCGCACCAACATGTACACCGGCTGTTTCTGGTTCAGATCCGCGCTGGCGTCGACGGAAACGCGAATATAACCAGGGATGCAGCCGACCAGAGTCAGCCATAGCAGCGAACACAGGCGAAGCGACCAGGACGAACGAAGCACGGCTTAGTTTCGCTCGCGACTTGTGCGAGATGAAGAGACTTTGAACAGCGCCCACGGATCGCCGTCGAAGGCGAAGCGCACCGCGCGGGCTGGGCCAGGGGCTTCGTTCTCGATGCGCCAGGTCGCGGTCAGCCCTTCCCAGGTCGCTTTCTCCAGCAAGCGATAGAAGCTCCACGGCGAGCTGGCGACATCGATCGACTGGTAGCGCCGCGTCTTGGAGTCGGCCTTGCCCAGCTCGATGCCGGCGGCCGAGGTCTCTTGCCGCCACCACGGCAGAGGGAATGGCTTGGACTCGGGCATCTGATTGAAGCCATAGACGCTGACGTTGCTGCAGGTCAAAAAGGTCTGGGTGACCACTTGCTCACTGCCACCAAGCGGCGGCAGCGGCATGGGCTTCACCGAAAGAGCGATGGGCCTCTCGGCACCTTCGGGAGTCCACAGCGCGCGGGTCAGGCGGCGCAGGCGGCTGGCCGTTGCCAGCACGCTGTCGCTGAGCTTCAGCGTGCCCAGCGTGTTCTTCAGCGGAACCAGCGTGCCGTCGGGCTTTTCGCTGTACATCGGCGCGATCTGGCGCTGCACAAACTGATAGATCGCACCCTCGGGGGGCTTGAGCGCCGCCAGATCAGCGATCGCCACATCGACCTTGGCTTGGCGCGCAAACGGAAAGCGATCGAGCAGCGGTCGAATGCGCTGGCTGTGTTCTTCGGCCCAGCGACTGTCGATGGCGGACTCGATATCTGCGAGCCCCAAGCGATGCACGCGCAGAAGGGGAATCAAAAATGGGCGCCGCAGATCGCCGGCCAGCCCCGTCGCGTCGAGATACGTGTCGAGCTTCTGCTGCGGCGAGCCTTCGACGCCCTGCAGGTTGAGCAGGGCCACACGCGCAGCACTGGTGGGCGGATCGGCCGCCATCACAGGGGCTTTGCCGCCCTTGTCGGCGCCGGCTTTTTCCGTCGCAGCGGCGGCCATCGGTGTGGCCGGGGCAGCATCCTCGCCGCTTAGATCGCGCGCCAAGCGCGCCAAGAGAACCTTGTATTTTTCGTACTCGGGATACGCGCCGTCCTTGGCCGTTCCTAGCTTTAAGATCGGCGCCAAGCTGGCCAGCTGTTCGGCCAGCGGCGCGAAGAACGGCCCTTCGAGCTTGCCCAGGTTCAGGTTGTCCGCGACGACGCGCAGGCGCTCAAGCAGCGGTGACGAGGGCTGCTGCAGATCGTCGAGCAGCGAAAGCACCGCAGGCAGCGTGTCGGCTTTGGGGTGATAGCCCAACAAATACGCGACCTGTGCATCGCGATAGTTGCGGGCATAACGGCGCGCCTGATCCAGCAGATAGCGTTCCAGCGCTTGTCGCTGCTCGGGAGCTAGCGGCGCGGTCGGTAGGCGCTTTTCGGCGTCGACCAGAGAGGGCTTCATCTCGCGCTCGAAGCCGACGCGCGTATAGATCGCGGGGACACTGTCGCTGCCGCCGCTGTCTAGATCGCGCTCGCTGTACGAGTGACTGGCATCGCCTGAGGTGTGAGCCTCAGCGACATTTGTCGACTTTTTTTTTGCGTGGTGATGGTGATGACGGCGGCGTTTTTTTTTCTTCACACCGCTGCCTTCGCCGGCCCCAGCATCGCTTTGCAGCGTTGCCAGCTTCGTCGGCGACAGGCTGCGATCGGGCTCGCTGCTGCCTCCGGTGACAGCGCGAAGCACATCGTGTCTGCGGCTGCGGGTGAGCAGCTCTAGCCAGCGTATGGTGCTGAACTTGAACGACTTGCCAAGCAGCTCAAACGGATACACGACATCTTTGGGCGCTTGCTTGGCGGCATCTGGGCTGGTGGTCAGCAGGTTCATCAGATCCGTCAGGTTCATCTGATCTGCGCGCGGCCCATCGAGAGAACTCGACAGCACGAGCTGAAACAGGCCCATCAAGGAATCTGCGTTGTCGCTGAGCCAGCCTGGTGGCATCAGCGCGGCCAAGGCGGGGCCAAACAAGTACTTGAGGTCAACCGCTGTCTCTTCCGACAGAATGCGCAGCACGTGCTCGGCCGCCCGGTTCTTTTGCGCTTGCAGCAAGGCATCGTTGAAACGGCGAGTCACAGCCTGCACCCGCTGAAGCTGCAGAGCCGTGATCGTCGGGCCGGCAAAGGCCGCGTCCATGACCGTCAAGTAGTTCAGCCAGGGCCCCAAGTCAGCAGCGGCATTGAAGCGAACATTGGCATCGGCTCCGGCTAGGTTGCCGCTTACGGGCACGCGCTCGCTCCACGCTGGGTCGCTTAGGTCGACGTATTTCAGCAGCACTTCTTCGGGCATCGGCACCGCAGCCGCCCACACAGCAGGAGCCCGGCGCACTTCTTCGCCCAGCGAGTTTCTTCGCCCGGCGTACACGGCACCCAGGGTGTAGATGAAGCGATCTCGGGACGACGGCTGGCGATGTCGCTCCAGCGCGGGCAGCAAGTACGCGCGCCGCACGGCCGACACGAAGCGCGCTCGCTGGCTGGCCTTGTCATCTTGTCGCAAGCGCCAGATCAGCGGCTTGCCTTCTTCGGATGCGCGCACCCGCAAGAGCGCATTTCCCGCTTCACCCGCTGCCGCCCGCACGGCCTGCGATTCCGACGGTGGATTCAGTGAGGTCTGCGAGCGGCCAATCGCCACTTCAAGGCGCTCGACCGCAGCGTCTGCGTCTTCGACCTTGCGGGTGTGGTTGCGATAGATCGACCCATAGACCAGCGCGGCCAGCAATGCGACCAGCGTGCAGCCAATGACATGCGTGCGCAGCGGTGCGAAGTCAAACAGGGTGCGCAGAAACGACAACCCGCGTCCGGCCAGCTTGTGCAGCGGAATGCCGGGCAAAAGAAAGCGCGCGTGAAACGGATTGGGCAGCTTGCTTTCCAGCCCCTGGCCATAGAGGTACAAGCGGTCAAAGGCCGGCGTCATCGAGAACGCGATCTCTTCACCGAGGATGCGCAGGCACTCGCCGACCTGGGACGTGATGTTGGGGCTGCGCACCAAGAATTCAACCAGCGTGCGGAACTCGACCGCGGACAAGCTGGTGAGCGCCAAGGGCAGGTACTTTTCGTGGTGCGTGACACCGCCTTCCAGCGAGACCAGGTGCCCTTCGTCATCGCGCAGCGGCACGTGGATGGCGATGCCATTCTGGTGCAGCAGGCGAACGTATTCGCCGAAGCCATCGGCGCGATCCATGTAGGTCAGGACCACGCGCGTGCGCACGGGCTGACCGATGATCTCGGACAGCAGGTTCAGCTTGCCGCGCAGAAGCTGAGCGTGTCGCTGGATCTGCTCGGGCGTCTGTTTGTAAAGAGCGCGCACGCTGAGCACGATCAGGGCCATCGGCGGCTGGATGCCCATGAGCGGCTGCCATAGACGGCGCAGCGCGGCCTGCGCAGCGCGCGAGCTATCTCCCAGAAGCGGCGCTGCTACCTCGTGAACGATGACCTTGCTGCCAAGATAGATCTGCAGCAGCGGATCCGTGGTGTAGCTGGGGAAGAACTGGTTGGCCTGTCCCTGCCAGTCGACACAGCCGTTGATAAGCTGCGTCTTGCCGGCGCCAGCATCGCCGAGCACGACGATCCATGGATAGGTGCGCAGCGCACGGCGGGCTCGCCAGGGCAGCGGTCGCAAGAAGCGGTTGTAGACGCGCTGCAGGCGGTTCGGTCGCATGCCGATCTCGCCTTCGGCCCGGCGGCGAGCGCGCAGCCACAGGTACAGAACGACCAGCAGAATGAGAACCAGGACGACCGCCCCAATGATCAGCGCCAGCCGCAGGTTGCTGCTTGGGTTCGTCGGTACGGGCGGGGCCTTGAGATCGACAGCAGCCAGTAGATTCGGCCAAGCAATGTGCAGCCCGATAAGCCGCAGTGGGCTCACATCGGGCATGCGCAAAAGCTCTGGCAGATCCAGGAATGCCATGTGTGGGTGGCCTAGTCTCCGCTTGGCGTTGGCAGCGACAGCGCGTCGATCAGGTCTTCCAGCTGATCGAGGTTCTCTTGCACGTCTGCGTGATAGGCAAACGCCAGCTCGGCCGGAAGCTCGACAGGACTGGCTGGCGCGTGGGTCGACGGCCCACGTTCTCCGACGAGTGCGTTCAGGCGGCTGCGCAGAATGTCCAGGTGGTAGCCCAGCGCGGTTGCGTGTGCCGGAAACTCGGTAGCGACAGCATCCGCGAGCTGATCCAAAAGGATCTGCGGCGACACGGGCTTGGCGCGGCTGCTACCCGACGCGTTTGGGCTGGGTGCAGCGACGGGCTGGTTGGCTGCTGGGCGCGAGAAGTCATCGCCAGATTCAGCGGGCGCTGCGGGTTCCGCGGATGCGTCACCCCATGCACGCCGCAAGCGCGCTAGGTCAAAGATCTCCTTGAAATCACGAGACATAGTGAGGGTCAGCCTATTGTGCTCACAGGTTCGAGAGCCACACAAGCACCAGAGGCATCAAGACCACCACGGCAGCGGCGGCCAGATAGAACAGCGCGACGGATAGCGTCGGAGAAACCGCCGCAAGCCGGGCAGACTTCTTCTTGGTGCCATCGCCCAGTTTTCCGGGAAGCGGAGGCAGGGGACCGGCGTCTGCTTTGGCCGCTTTCTTCTGGGCCGGTGTCTTGGGCATGGGGATGCGGGCGGCCAGCTTGGACTTATAGCCAGCAATCTTGGCCGCATCGTTTGCGTAGCGCCCGATGAAGCCGTCACTGAGGCAGAAGTACAAGACCTCAAAGACCAAAGGCGGAGTCTCGGCGTTCGCGAATCGGTCATCAGCAAAGCTGTAAAAGACATCGCCGCCGTCGTTGATGCCGTAGCGCTCGCTTTGCAGAAGGGGCCAGGCGGTCTGCTCGGTCGGTGACAGGCGGCGTAAGACCAGCTCGTCGTAATGAATGGTGAGAGGGAAGAGCACCTGATAGACCTCGCGCTCGCTCAGCACCTTGGCTAGGTCGGCGCGTAGTTCATCAAGGCGGGTGCGGATGTCATCGCGCAGGGTCTTCAGCACAGCGGCCGGCTGACTGACCACAATGGTTGCGTCGTTGGATCGCGCCTGCGCTTCGGCCGCGTCAGGCAGCGCGCGATCCAGCAGCGTGCGAACCTGCCCACACGACGACACGATGGTGTGCCAGAGCTTTAGCTCCATGAGCTACCTCACTTGAACAGGACAGGGCGGGCGAGTGGTGCGTTTGAGGTATCGATCTCCAGCTCGACATCTGCGTCCTGGTTCCAGGCATCCAAGATGCGCATGAGCTGACTTAGAAACATCCACACCAGCGGCTCGTCTTCCGGCGGATAGTTGCGGGTCTTGAGCTTATACACGTGCTTGATACCGGCACCCCGCAGCGCGGAATCGGGCATCAGCTCGACGCGGACGTCCAAAAGGTACGACGGCAAGAGCTTGAACGGACCGTCACTCAGCGTGCCCAGGTACTGACACAGCGACAGAATCTCAAGCCGGCCCAGCGTCGGTCGCATCTTCAGCGCCAGAAGCTGCAGCAGGCCGGCGAAGTCTTCCCCAAGTGGGCTCTTGCGCTCGGGACGCACGCCGCCCAGCATCGACCAGTCGACCGCTTCCAAGTGACGACTTTGCAGGCTGACGTGCAGGTTGCCGATGGCGTGATGCGTAAACCACGGCTGATACCAGAACGCATCGACGGCCAGCTTACGCGGCTGCAGAAAAGCACCGGGCATTCGCACCAGCAAGTGTGGTTGCGGCTTGCCCCGCTCGTCGGGGCGCCACTCGATCTCCCAGACATCTTGCGAGCTGGTTGCGGATCCAAGCGGTGCCGCGGACGCGCGCCCATTTTCGGCAATGGGAAGATTGCCAGCCGGCAGCGCTTCCAGGCCCTGCGCTGTGATCTCGTACACGCCCTTGACCGCGCACAGATCGAACGTCCTTCCGGGCGAGGCATGGCGAATGGCGTACGCGTCTTGTGTGCCGTCGCAGACGATCGGCTGCGCCATCTCGCGTCGGATGTTGACCACCGGCACCGTGAACAGCTGAAAGACATCGTTGTTCAGGTGTGGCTTGCGCGGCCAGGTCGGCTTCAGATCGAACAGCAGCGAAAACTTCAGCCACGGCTTCTGCACCGATGGCACCTGCACGTTGATGTACAGCTCTTGTTCCGGGAAGTGGAAGAAGCGGCGCACCTGCTCGATGGGATGCGTAGTGTCGAGGTTGTCGCTGACCTCGCGCTGCACGCCATACGTGACCGAGCAGGCCTCGCCGCTTGTCTCTTCATCGGCGGTGCGATCGTAGACGACCTGGACGCGCTCAAGGTGCATGCGCATCTGGTGCAGAATGCGCAGCGCCATGGGGTAATCGTCCAAATAGTTCACGTGCAGGCGCAGCGTGCCGACCTGCATCAAGCGCGTCGACGGCGCTTGGAATTCGATGATCAGTCGATAGCCGCCATCAGCGCGCATCAGCGGCTGGCGAACGCGACGCAAGACCAACGGCAAGATGCGCAGGTCATAGAGCGTGCGGTATGTGCCCGCCGCCCCATCAGGAGCCGTCACCAGAAGCTCGCTGCCCCGTGGCAACAGCGCCGGTTCCGCCCGCTGTGCCGTCGCAGAAGCCTGAATCATGCACATGCTCGGCAGCGGCGCCAGCAGGAAGTCAAAGTAGTTGCGGAACAGCCGTTCAAAGGTCGAGCGCACGTTGCGCAGCGTCGCTTGTCGCGTGCGCAGCGAGAAAAAGGCCAGCGCATCGATCATCCGGCTGACGTCGGGATCGTCGCGATCCAGGCGCGCCGAAGGATGACGCTCTAGATACGCCTTGCGATGCTCATCAAGCGCGCTTAGCTCGGCCAAGAACTGCACGTCCTCGGGCGCGTCGCGCGCGGCTTGCAGGCCGGCCAGCGTACCGCTTTGGCGTAGCTCTTCCGTCGGACTGCGTCGCGCAGCCCCCGTCTGATTTTCCTGATCGGGATTGGGCCCTGGCATGGTGGCCTCAGCCCAACTTCACAAGACTTCCCGAGACTTGCGTTAGCTGGCCCTTTAGCGTGGCCATGGCAGATCCTTCCACGTTCACCATCGTATCCGCCTTTACGTCTGTCTTTAGACCTTTCAGCTCAGCCGTGGTGGTGGCCTGCAGCGCCAGCTTGAGCCCAGACAGCTTGGCCTCGCCGCCCGAGGCCTCGAAGCTGACCCCCATGGGGGCTTTGCCCGACAGCTTTTGATTGGCTTCCATCGCAATGTTCATGGCCTTGATGCTGCCGTCCATCGTCGCCTTCACCGCCAGCTTGTCCTGCGTCTCGATGGTCATCGCCTTGCTGCTTTTCTGCGTCCAGGTGTCCTGGCTTTCGTGCAGCGTGGCCTTGCTCGACTTGCAGGTGATTGTCTCGGCTTCCAGCAGGTATTCCTTGACCTTGATCTTGATGCTGTCTTGCTTTTGCTCGTATGTACTTGTCTGTTGATCGCCTTTGACTTTGATTGTCAAAGTGGTTCCGTCCATGGTTACCGTCTGCGTGATTTTCCCGTCCTCATTGTCGACGGTAATCGTAATGCCTTTTGCTTTGTCGAGCTCAACTTTGCAGACCAGTGTGCCCATGGTGACTTACTTCTTTTCTTTTACTTCAATTAGCATATAGCCTTCTTTGATATGAATCGTCTGCACATCTTTTTCATGTGTGCGCAAAATCTGAAACTCGGGCTTGTCTTCGCCATAGACGTGTTTGACCGATGTGCTACTGCTTGGCTTCTTGCCCACTAGGATGTGATCTCCCTGCGTGTCCGTCGCCAATCGTCCTTCCGGGCGCCAGTCGAGATATCGCTTTAGCCATGCGCGGTCAAAGTCGACTGCCACCAGCACTCGCTGGTTCTTGTATGCAGGATAGAAATAGTGCCCCGGAAACAGATTCGGATTGAAAGGCACAAAAATTTCCTGGTTCTCCCACAATGGTATCTTGATTTTGTACTGTTCCACAGACGTGTTTTTATCTGTATATATTTGATATGTTAATTCGTCATCGGCTCCCGTTTCGCTGACAATTTTCCCTTCGATATGCCGTGGATATGTTGGTTGAATATAGGGCGGTAATTGAATGTGCTTGTCGTCTTTCGCGGCTAGGTGCAAGGCACCTTGTACCTGATACATCGTATGCGCTAATCCATGATCGGCGTCTGGGCCTTGATCGGTGGCTTGCGCGGCAAAGCGGACCTCGCGCACGCGCATCTTGTTGCCGGACACCGGCTTGGGCAGGGTCTTGCCGGCTTTCGACCAGATGTCGGCCTTTAGCTCGACGACATCGCCGGGCACGATCGGGTCGGCGGGGAAGCGGCTCCACAGCGCCAAAAGCTCGGCCTTGGTGCGCGGTCGCAGGCGAGACTTCTCAAGCGTTTCGCGCGCCGTCACCTGCGCCGACACCGGAGTCGCCAGCAGATAGTCCTGGTGCAGCGGGGCCTCTTTGCTATCCGAGTCGATCTCTTTGGTCGCTGGGCTCTCGGTGTACGAGTTCAACACCTTGACCTTGTGGCGCGCGACCTCGGGGAACACGACGTGAAACTCGCCAATGTCTTCGTGATACAGGTTCGTCGAGTGCGGCATGGCTGGCAGCTCTTCATCGAACACCAGCTTCTGCGTGCGGTAGTCATAGAACAGCGCAGCACCGCTGGTGTCGACGAGCCACAGCACGAAGTCATAAAAGCTCGCCTGCCCAGCGCCCGGCTCGTGCCCAAGAAAGATCAGCGGCCGCTGCTTGGTCAGCTCGGCCCACTTGTAATCGATCGCGATCTTGTCTGACTTTTGCGCGTCGATGACGTCCTTGAGCGTCTTGTTGGTGTACAGCACGCAAGGAAAGTGCTGCTGCCACAGGTGCTGCGCCGGATCGACGAAGCGGATCGTATAGCGATGCACCAAGCCTGGCGCACCCTGGGCCGTTCTGTGCGGAATGATCGAAAACGCTTTGTCGGTGACCAGGCCCTTTACTGTGAAAGGGGCGGCGCCATCGTCGATCGCGTGATCGGGAAAGATGGCGCGGACCGTCAGCTTGACCTGGATCAGATCGTCCTTGATGAAGTCGGCGTAGACATCGTCTTGCTGCTTGCCGCCTTTTGTTTTGTCGTCGTGGACGAAGAAGTCCAAGCGACCGGCAAAGCCATAGCTGCGTGCGCACAGCTCTAGATTTTTTACGTCCGCGCCGAGGATGGTGTGCGTTGTGAAGCCGATCTTGAGCTCAAGCTCGATCTTCAGCCGGTCCTGCCCCTGGCCTTGTGTGTTGTGCAAAAGCGGTAGCTCGTACCGCATCTTGTCTTTGGCATCCGGCCCCGGCAGGTTCATGGCGTGTGTACTCGTTCGACAGTGACGTTGCCGTACGTGGTGTTGAAGCGAATCAGCAGCTTGTGGCGGCGACCCGAGTGCATGCCGAATAGCTCGTAGAGCAGCTCCATGCTGGTGTTCTTGCCCACCAGATGAAGCTCGATGTCGTGTAGCCGCGGTTCATACAAGCGGACGCACTTTTCGATCTCGGCGCTGAGCGCAGCCACCGAGTCGCGAGCGCCCTGGCTGGCCAGATAGTTGCCGATGCCTAGCTCGGACCCCAGGGAACCAAAGGCGCGCTTGGTATTGAGCACGGCACTCAGGTTCTGCGTGATGTCGTCAAGCTCATCCCGTCGCGCCGGATTTTTTTCCGCAAAGCGATGAATGAACGCCATATCGGGCCTCGGAAGATTGCGGTGATTGCGTCGTTCGATGCACAGAACAAGCGAGCCGGCGATAGCGGGCCCGCAGCCTTCGCATGGGGCGCAGCCGAAAGAGCAGGCCGAGCAGATCCCTCTTTAGTATCGCCGCCAGAACAAGAAAATGCCGCTAGCTTTTTCCAGCGTGGGCTGGTTGTAAAACGCCAGCGCGCCCTCACGCTGCGCGGCTTCCCATTCTTCGCCCGTGGTCAGCTGATAGAAGTCGATGTCCGGCCCGAATGAGTGCGGGAAGTTCGGCTGCGACAGGTACTTGATCGGCACGCCCTTTAACGCCAAGCGGTGGATGTGGACCAAGCGTGACGGTGCAGCCAGCTTGACCCCTTCCAGCGAGACTTTGTCATGCAGGCTCTGCCTTTGCACCAGCACGTACACTTCGGAAGCACTGCTCGACTCGGCAGGCAGCGGCGCCACTTTGTACACGTTGTCTTGCAATAGAAAGCGGATGTGCGTCGAGTGCGAACGCAGCGGACGGATCTTGTCTTCGATGTACTGGTACAGACGACCAAAGCACGTTCCCAGATCGTTGTGGATGTACGGGAACGGGTCGCCTTCTGGCAGCGTCTCTTGGAAGGCGCAGAGCTCAAAGTAGAAACGCCGCACGCTTTCGTGCAGATAAAACGGATGGCGATAGACCTGATGTTCCAGGTCTTCCAGCGCCGACTGAAGGTCGTACACTTCGGTCAGGCAGCGACGGATACTGACCAGCTTGGCGAGACCAAAAAAGGTGTCTTTGAGCTGGGCCTCTAGCTGCACACGAAAGCTGCGCAGCATGCGCGAAAGGTTCATGGTGAACGCGCGCAAGAACGGCGTCGTACCCACTTGCAGAAGCGGCGGGATGTACTTGGCCGATGCACTCCACGTGCTGTCTGCGGCTTTTTCAAACTCGCCAACTTTGAGCGTCCCGATGGTGTTTTCGACGGTCTCTTGCGTCGACAGGGCGGCCCGCAGATAGACGCGCTGCACGTGCTTGGGATCGTCTTCATAAAGCGGAGTGCGATCGATCTTGGCTGGCTCGGACAAAAGATGCAGATAGACCGCGCAGCGACTGGCCCCGGTTGCCGCCAGGGACAGCTCGGACACGCTGCAGTTGGCCGGCACGTCGATGATGCCGCCGCCGGGCAAAACGGCGGTCATCGCATGAATTCCCAGCGCGCCATCGATGAGCAACGGCTCGTTCCATGAGAGCTGCGCAAAGCCGTATGCGGGAAGGCCCAGGACTTGCGCTCGCAGTCGCATCTCGGACTGCAGCGCGCTTTCGTGTGCAGTGAAGTGATCGGGCAGAAGGGTCTGCCCCATGTACCACTTCACCGATGCAATTTTGTGGCTGCTCATGACAGAGGGAAAAGAAGGCTAGAAGGCAGAAGAGGGGGTTAGCCCTTGACGCCCCAGAACTTCACGACGTTCTTCTGGTCCGCGGTGGCCAGCGTGATGTTCTGCTGCTCGGGGGCCGGCTTGACGCCGATGTGGAACGAGTAGTTGATCGGCGACTGCACTTCCGTCGATGGCATGTCTGCGCAGCCGAGGTTCAGGTCCTCGCCGTTCTTCTCAAGGATGCCCTTGCACTGCGCATCGCTGGCGTGGAAGGCCTTGAAGTACTTCTTGGCCACCGGGTCGTAGCCATACACATCGAACTTGAACAGCGCCTCGACGTTGGTCAGGTCGAGGTACGTCATAAGCTGCAGGTCCTGGCGGTTGGGAGCCGAGACCTGGCCGCTGAAATAGAAGGCATCAGTGGCACCGACGCCCCACGACGTATCGCTGAGGACGGCCACGACGTTCACGTCGGTCGTCGGGTTCATGGGATCTTTGACCACGATATCGGCGGCCAGATCCTTGCCGTTGACCTTGAGTGCCTTGATGAAGCCAACAGGGGTGTTGACGTCTTTGCGAAAGTTAAAGCCCTGGTCGATGCTCAGGGACGCACTAAACTGGGGCATTTCGATCTCCTGCTACGCCACGTGGGCGAATCTGAGTCAGTTGATGCGGCGCTAGGCTGCGCTGCCCAGCGCCGCGAGGGGAACCTTGGCGCTGCTGACTAGGCCGCTGATCCCAGGCGCGATTCGAGCCGCAGCTCGACATTCATGCCTTCGAACTGCAAGTGCGGCAGCACGGCCACGGTGCAGTCGTACCAGCCGATCTCGCCAGGACGTGAGTTGACTTCAACCGTCGAGGCCTTGAATGGATACACGCGCAGCGTCAGATCGTCGGGGTTCGAGACCTGCGTCACGTAGCCGCCGATCCAGCCGTCCAGCACGCGCTGGATATAGACCGCATCGGCGCTGCTGCCGATGTTGTCGCGCATGATGCTCTTCACATAGTGCGCGATGCGCGTGATCGAGAACGTATAGGCCAGGTTGCACACCAGCTGCGAGTTCTCGGAGTCCTTCGGATCCTTGAACTTCTTGGGGGCCTTGGCGGACTGCGCGCTGAAGAAGCAGGCGTCGGCCGAGTCCTTGCGATAGACCAGCGGAATGAAGCCGCCCCTGGCGAATTCAAACTCGCGATAGTCCGGGATGGTGACTTCAACCGGCGGGCGGATCTCATCCTGGCCGCGTAGGTTAAAGGTGTCGACGGGCAGGCCGGCAATCATGCCGCCGCCCTTGGGCCCGCGGATGTATTGGCACCAGCCCGAGCTTTCGAACGACTTGACCAAGTTGCGCGCGAACAGGATCGCGGTGTTGCCCCACAGATACTTCTTCGCGTCGCCGCTGGCCTCTTCCTTGAAGTGCAGACGCACGCAGGGGTTGGTATCCGGGTGCCAGGGCAAGCGCAGGACATAGCGCGGGAACGTAAGACCGATGTACGCGGCTTCATCGGTGTTGCGGAACTCGCGCCACTTGCCAAAGCGCGGGTGATTGAGAAGACCATCCAGGTCTTTGATGGCTGCGATCTCGTTTACATCGCTGATGCCGGGCACAAAGAACGATGGCGATACTGCACCGACGAACGGCGTGTGCGCTGCATTTGCGACCTTGGCCATGTTGCGCAGCCAAAACAGGTCGCGTGGCGTGTTGTCGAATTCGTACTGACCAATCAGTGCGCCGAACGGACGGCCACCGTACTGATCGTATTCCTTGATGTAGATCTTCTCGAACAGAGCCCCACCAAAGACGTTGCTCGAGTTGTTTTCGAAGTCTTGGTACAGCTCATCCTTTTCGACATCGAGAAGGTCGATCGTGATGTTGGCGCGGAAGTTGGTGTGCTGCACCAAGTCTTCCAGGCCACGCCACGCTGCTTCGACCTTCTGGAAGCGATCATTGTGCAGAATTTCGTTCATCTGCACATTGATCAGCTCGTCCACCTGCGCAAGCAGGTCCAGGACTTTGCCCTTTTCAAACTTCTTGCCGGCTTGCTCAGCATCCAAGTTGTAAAGCAGAGCAGCCAAGCTGGAAACGAAGCGGTCCTCGGCAGGGACCTGATCCTTCACTTCCTTAAAGTTGTCCCGAATCATCGGGACATAGCTCTTGCTATCGGACTTCAGGCGAACGCTGGAAAGTAGGCTCTCTAGCGCTTTATCGGTCGTGATCTCGGGCATCGCTCACTCCATAGAAAATGCGTTGCGGCTCAGAATGGATAACTCTCCACGCGTCGGGCTTACGCCGGGCTCGTGGTGGAACGCGCCGGGAGCTTGAAGCCATCGTGCTCCTTTAGCTGGCTGCGCAGCGCGTTGAACACTTCTGGCTTTGTGTAGAGCTCTTGGATGAGCTTCCGCAGTTCCTTCTGGTTGTCGATGCTCGACTGCAGTTCCTGCAGCAGGTTCTTCAGCAGCAGCAGTGCCTTGAGCTTGGGCACGTGATTGACGATCTCGTCGGGAGAGAACGACTTCATGCTGGTGATGGGCAGCGTGACGGGTAGCTTGGCATCGCCGCCTCCGCTGATCTTGTCGTCGACTTCCAGGTCGATCGACATGCTCATATCTTTCATCACACTGTCGAGATTGCGGCCGTTGAGAGAGCGCAGCTCGCGCGCTTCAAGATCCTTCTTGCGGTCCTTGGAGGAACCCAGGGAGTAGTCCGCCATCACCAGCAAACGGAAGGGCAAATCCACCGTTTCAGGTTCGCCGTTGATGGTAGTGCGATACGTCAGAGTTAGCCGCGAACGCGGGAGTTCATCTTGAATCGGCACGATTCGTTCCTTTCTCGAAATGCGGCGGTAGCATTAGCGCTGTACCCATGGCCCCAGTTGACAGAGACATACATTCCAGATGGTCCGCAAGTCCTGCTTCAGCCAGCGCAACGGCCCCCTACCGACGTGGTTGCAGACGAAAATGCGCACCGCACAGCGTCGCACAGATATCGATGGACGGTCAACAACTTGGCCCGCTGTGCGCTATCTGGGCGATCTCACGCATGAATTTCTGCGCGGCAAATCGGCAACCGCACTAGCAGTGGGCTTGGCTACGCGATCGCTGAAGCCGGCTGTCCGGCGGGTTCCCGGCCGCGGTTGATCGGGCCAGAGAATAGCTGCACTTGATGGATGCGTACGCTGGCTCGGCTGCGTGCTGCCAGCGCCGCTTCCTTGGCAAGCGCAGCGACGCGCGAGCCGCTGTCGCCTGCCCCCACATCGGGCAGCGCAAGCTGCGTGAAGTCGCCGCGCAGATCTTCCCAAAGCGGTTCAAATCCCAGATACCGCGCGTCTTCGATCGCCAGCCAGCTCGTCTGTTCCAAGATGCATAGATGCACGGTCAGATAGACCTCGGTTTCACCGAGAGCCGCGAAGATCTGCTCGCGCAATCTTTGCGATGCTTCGACGGGCCATGCGATCCCGGTGGGCGTGCTCTGTTCCTCGCTATACAGCGTCACTTCAAGCCCACCCACAGGCACGGTTGTGCCACCCCCGAATGCGCATGCATCACCGAGCTTCGCGTTACCAAGAACGACTCCCTCTGCGTAAAGCGGCTTGCGCTCGGTCGAGCGGCGCACTTCGATGCCCAGCTCGGGATAGACCCGCTGAAACAGCCAGTACAGCGTGCTGGGTGCAGTCAGACCCACCAGCTGCAAGAGCTGCGCTTGCGCTTCCGACCAGTCGGCGAACAGCGTGCGATCTCGCTCGGGATACAGCGATGCAGCGCGCCGCTTCAGCAGGTGGTGATCGAAGAAGCCCAGAAAGTCGATAAGTGCGTCACCATCCATGTGCTCCGCATACTTGAGAAAATACGAAGGCAGCGGGCTCTGTGCGGATAACAGGCCCATGTTGAGCGCGATATGCGCCATGCGCCGTGGCGCAGCGGTGAATCGAATCGACTGGATCAAGCTCGTCGGATGCGAGTAGGAAAGCACACCGCCAAACTCAATCTCATCGGGGCGGTAGTCCAGCATCTCCAGCACATCGAGTAGTGCGGGCAACGTGAAGTCGCGGGCCCGCTGCGTCACCCGCTGCTCGATGCCGCGGCGCAGCGCTTCTTGCGGGGGCTCACCGGATCCCGATGGCGCGCTTCCGCCACCGTGTGCGTCGCGTCCGCCGCCGCCGTGGCTGCTTCCCGCCTCTGGTCTGCGTGGCACAGCAGGAGTGTCCAGAGTTGCGCCATGTACTCGCTGGGCAGCGGCAGGCCGAGCAGGCTCTTTGGTCGGAGACTGCACAAACGTGGCCCCACTCAGCAGGGGTGCAGCGCCGCGGCTTTCAGTGCTTCTCGGCTCGCCAGCCGGCCGCACTGGTGCCACGTCCTTTTTCAACAGCGAAGCCGGCACCGGCACTGCCACCGCAGCTTTTGGCTTGCTGCTGGCCGGGCTCGCCTGGATTCCCGCGGCCGCCTTGGCTGCGCGGTCCCCACTCGCCAGAGCTGCCTTGGTCTCTGACTGCGCGGCACTTGGGACAAGGGGAGCCATCGCCACAATCGTTGGGTTGTTCGCGACGCTTTTCTGTGCCAGTCCGTTGGCGTTGTCGCGCTCTGAAGCCTGGACTTTTTTCTCGCGTATCGTGGCACTGTCGGGCGCTGCATCTCGTGGCTGCGACGACATGACCGCTGGCAGCTGCCTGGTCTCGACGGGCGCTGCAGTCGGAGCTGCTTTTTCAAGGATCAACGTTGCCGCAGGTGAAGCCTTTTCGAGGACCAAGGTTGCAGCGGG
>CAZKOY010000068.1:0-28058 GCA_964554495.1 uncultured Myxococcales bacterium | reverse complement strand
TGCACCTGGGGCTGTCTGTTCCATCCGCTTGTGCAGCAGAGCCGCGCCGGACCGGTCGCCGATTTCCAAGAGCCGCAGCGCCGCCTCAGCCTGCGTTGCAGCGTCTCCGTTCTGCAAGATGGCTCGCAGCGCATCGCTGCCCTTGGGATGGGACAACTGCGCCAGCGCCGACGCAGCTTCGATGCGCACGACCGGGTCTTGTGCGTTGTCGAGGACTGCGAGCAGGGCCCCCTGTGACTCTATAGCGCTTAGATCGGCCAACCCACGCGCTGCCGCAGCGACGACAGCAGGCTGAGCAGTGCCAAGCAAGGGCTCAAGGAGTGGCCGATAGTCGTGGTCGCGGCTCTTGCCCAGGGCCCGTACGGCTTGCAGCTCCTCACTGCTTTCGCTGGACGTAAGACTGCGCTTTAGCAGCACCAGCGCTCGCTCACGCGCCTGGGCCAAGGTCGGCAAGCGCAGCATGCGATAGCCCAGAACTGCCGACAGCGCGATGAGGATCCCCAGCACACCGCTTACCGCAAGCACAAGCGGCGTGCGCCTGCGCTGCGCCTGGGCAGGAAGTGGCGGCTGTGGCGGCTGTGGTTCGCGTGCTGCGCGCGGAGCGGCTTGCTCTTCGGCGTCTAGCTTCTCAGTCACCTGCGCGAGCCGCGCCAGCACCTCGGCCATTGTGGGTCGCTCGCTGGGCGCCAGTGCCAGCATGTGCAGCACCAGAGTCGACAGCTCTGCTGGAGTGCCGGCTCGTAGCGTGGACAGCGACTCAGCCGGTGTCGTGCGCAGGCCTGACCATGTCTCCTTGTACGGACGCCGTCCTGCGATCAGCTCGTACAGCATCACGCCGAATGAAAACACGTCCGCCATGCCATCAACCGTGGCGGCGCTGGAGTCTTGTTCCGGTGCCATGTACACGGGCGTGCCCATGGTCGCGCCGGCTGCCGTTTCTGATGGGGTGGCCCCGGTCGCAGCCTTTGTGCCGTCGACATGGCCGTGGTCGAAGGACAGGCCGCCAACCTTGGCAATGCCGAAGTCCAGCAGCTTGACCCAGTCCTGGCCAGGCCGAAGAGGATCCGGGATGACCATGATGTTTTCGGGTTTCAAATCGCGGTGAATGATTCCCTTTTCGTGCGTAGCGCACAGGGCTCGCGCGATCTGCAGCGACCATCCTAGGACCCGACGGATCGGATACAGATCCGGCTGCTTTTGCTGAAGAGCGCGCAGCGACTCGCCCTCCAGGAACTCCATGACGATGTACAGCGTGCCGTCGGTCTGCTGGCCGTACTCAAAGATCTCGACGAGGCCGGGATGGCGCACGATGTTGACAGCGCGGGCTTCGTTCAAGAAACGCGCTGCATAGTCCGGGCGAGTCGCGAAAGAGGGATGCAGTATCTTGACCGCGGCTCGCCTGCCGATCTGCCGGTGCTCGGCTTCGTAGACCACGCCCATGCCACCGCGACCGATCCGGCGCACGATGCGGAAGTTGCCATACAACAGTCCAGCGTGCTGCAGCGAGGACTTGACCGCCTGAGCAGGCGCTGCGGGCATGGTCCTGCTGGCCACCAACCAAGCTGCACCATCCACCCCGGTTGCGTTGTACTCGTCGACATCATCGTCGGGCGCTAGCGTCGGGGTGTAGGCATTCGCGGCTACTGGCGTGCGCTCTGGCGTCGGTTGGTGGGCCGCATCCTCCGGCAATGGGGGCAGCGTGGCGACAAACTGAGGCGCTGGTGCAAAAGCGGCCGGCCCCCGCGCGCCCTGGGCAGTCATCGGACCCGCCGCTGTGGTCTCGGGTACCGGCGTCGTGCTGCGGTGTGGCGCCAGACTTTCCAGACGGAGAGCCTGCACGACCTCTTGCAGCCTCGGCCGCTGCGCCACATCTGGCAGGAGCGTGCGCGAAATCAGCGTGGCTGTTTCAGGGCGCATCATGTTCGGCAACAAGAGCGGACTGGCATTCGCGCGAGCCCTGTTGACATCACGTGGGTCTGGCTTTTCCCCCTGCAGTAGCTGAAGCAAAAGAACGCCCAGCGCGTAGACATCAGTGCGCTCGTCGATGCGGGTCACTGCCGACGTCGTTTGTTCCGGGGCTAGGAAGATGCGCTGCGCTGGCGGGACATGAAGCGGGCGCTGCCAGCCCAGCGCTTGCATCAGGCCCAGTCCCAGCAAACAAACGGAAAGGCCGCTCGCAGTGCTTGGATTGGCCGCGATCAGCACTTGGCTTGGGCGAAGCGCCAGGTGGCAATACCCGGCTGCCGCACCGACGGCCAGCAGCCGTGCGATCTCGTGCCCGATCCACGCGCTGTTTTTGGCTGCCATCGCTGGCTGCCGTTTGATATAGGCCGCTAGGTCTTCACCCTCTACAAGCGGCGTTTCCCAAACAACATCGCCGCCGACCTGCTGCGTGCAAGCAAGCACTGCAACCAGGCCCGGATCTGTCGGCTGCTTTTGCGCTGCCGCCAGGGCTGAAAGTCGCGACCGCGCCTGGGGATCTTTTAGGAATCCTGACCGGATGCTCCTGACCACGACATGGGCGCCGCCAGGGCGCTCCTCGATGTGGGCTGGCCCAAGCCAGCCGCCTTCAAGCTTCCGCAATGATCGACCTTCGCCAGCACCCATGAGGTGAGCAGCGAGTGCCGTGCCGAGAGAATAGACCTCTCGACAGCGGTCACCCCAACCCACTCATCTTACACACCTCCGCTCCTCCTGACTCAAGCTCTTGCAAGGCAAAAAGGGCTTCTGCAGACCCCGCAGAGCTTCTCTGAACAGGCTCGGTACGGCGGACTGGGAAATCGGAGTCGAAGAGGTCTGGCTGCCCGCAGAAGACGATCTGGTGGTTGAGTGCGCAGCAATGGCGCAAGCCAGGCCCACTAGAGCGGCCTGCCGTCCACCGCACCCGCGCGGCAGTACGGACCGAAAAAGGGGTGGCGCAGGAGTGAGGCCGCACCGCCTGTGCTGCACTCGCCCGTCGCGCAAATCGTGTCAGCCCACCGCCAGGGCGATGACTGCTACCATCAAGGGTTCAGTGGAACGTCTCTGCTGCATCCTGTTCGTCCTTTTCATCCTGCTATGTGCGTTGCCGGCCCGAGCAAGGTCGGCCAAAGGTGCTGCTGCGGATACTGCGCAAGCCAAGCAGGAGGTGATTACGGCTTTGTCTGTTGGCAATCCCGGCCATGCTCTTGAGATCATCGACCGCGCGTTTCGCGCCGATCCCGATCCCGCGTTCCTATATCAGCTTGGTCTTGTCGCCCAGGCGCAGGGCAGATCCGTCGCTGCGCTTGACTTGTATCGCCGCTACCAAGAGATCGTCGGGGCCGCCGTCAACCAACAGACGACGTCTGCGATCGAGCACTTCGCGGCGGGCATGGCGGATCCGGTTACGGTCCTTAACATCACCGCCAACCCCGGAATGCTTCTGTGCGTCGATGACCAAATCGTGGGCATGCTGCCGCTGCGTACGCCGCTTTTGTTGGCAAGTGGGACGCACCGCTTCCGCGTAGAGGGGAAGAACGAGCGCTACGAGTCGGGGCCCCTGACGATTCCCGAAGGCCGTGAAGCAGAGCTGAGACTGACTCCGGGTGGAAAACAGACTCTGGTGGCGCTACTGAGTCTGTCTCCCATCTCCTTGCTCCTGCTGCAATCTAAGAGCCTGCCGGCGGCCACGGCGCAGGCCGTATACAAGGCGCTGGTCGACGCGGTTCGCAAGAGCCATCTGGCCCCCTTACCGCAGGCTCGTCTTGACGCTGTGGTACACAAGCAGTCTGCCGACTGTCTGGAACAGCCGGACTGTCAGTATGCGGTGGCTGAAGAGGCGCAAGCGCGTTCTATCCTGCGGGTCGCGGTAAAGGAGACCGATGCAAAAGAAGCAACGCCGCTGGAGCCGGTCGGGGGCTGCACAGCGACGATTTCCTATCTGGACATCAACGCGGGCCAAGTGACATCGACCGCAGAGGCCAAGAGCCCGGTGTGCTCAGGCATGACTCTGAGCGATGTGCTGGCGGCGGTGCTAGAGCGGCTCTTGGCCGATGCCAATGCTCGTCCCCGCGGTATGGTCTCGGTCACTTCGGTACCCATAGGAGCCCGTGTTCGGGTCGATGGACTCCTGCGCGGACAGACTCCGTACTTGAAAGCGAGCTTTGGCGGAGTCCATCAGATCGTTGTCGAGAAAACAGGCTTCCATGCCTTTCAGGCGAAGGCCGAAGTCGCCGTGGGCCAAGTGGCCACAGTACGCGCCGAGCTTGCCGCGATCCCGCAGGAGCCCCCTGAGCCGGCGCCAGCGCCGCTTCAGATCGACGAGGTACAAGCCCCACCAGCCAAGGTGATCGGTCGCGAAGCGCGCCCGCGCTGGCGACTGGCCTTGGGAGGGGTGGCGTTGGGCGGCGGGCTGCTTGTCGCTGGTTTTGGAATTTCAGCACTCACGCTGGATGGTCAATGCACGCAGCCTCCAGCGGAAGGCGGGTTCTGCCGCGGGACCTATTCCACGGGCGCGGTGGGGGGTGGGCTACTCGGCACGGGGCTAGCCCTGACGGTAGGCGGTGTGGTCCTGCTTGCATTGCCGCGACATATGAAAAAGGAATGAGTATGAAACGATTCCTATTTGGCCTGCTGTTCCTGCAGCTTTCCTCGTGTGATGTCCTTTGGGGTGGATTTGCAGATCTCAATGCGGACGTTTGCGAAAACGGCGGCGCCAAGTGCATGCCAGGCTTTGCCTGCAATACGGCGACGCTGCGGTGCGAGCGCTTGCCCCCGCCTACGCTGAGCGCTGTATCGCCGACCCTGGCTTCGAATCGTGGCGGCAGTCCAGTCGACATCCTGGGCCATGACTTTCAGGTCGGCGCGACAGTGCTCTTCGACGGGGTCCCTGCCACGCAGACCACGTTCGTCTCGGCTACCCAGCTTACAGCGACGCTGCCGCCCAGCCCGCGCGGCTACGGACTGTTGACCGTGACCGTACAGAATCCCGACGAGCAGCAGGCGAGCCTACAAAAGGCGTTCGCTTACTACGCCAGCCAGCCTTTTCAAAGCGTGCCATCGCAGTGCTCTTCGGGCTTCCGCCCTGCTGCCAACCTGCTCGCCGACTTCAACATGGACGGCAAGCTGGACCTGGCCGTGACCAGCCCGCCCACCAATAGTGTCGTCGTGCAGCTAGGCAACGGGATGGGCGGATTTGGCGCGCTGACCCCCTTTGCTGTCGGCAGCACACCCAAAGGGTTCGCCACAGGAGACTTCAACAGCGACACGAAGCCTGACCTCGTGGTCGCCAACCAGGGCAGCGACAACATCAGCGTGCTCTTGGGCGATGGCCGGGGGGGATTTGCTCCCGCGCAAAATATTGCTGTCGGCTCGCAGCCTGTGGCTGTGGGCGTGGGCGACTGGGACGGTGATGGAGTGGCCGACCTCATCGTCTCTCTCCTCGGCGACAACGCATTCAAAATCATGCACGGCAATGGCCAGGGCGGCTTCGGCATCGTCGCAACCCGCAGCCCGATACTAAGTTGCAGAGCGTCTAGCTCATTCGCCATCGGCAACTTCACCGGAGGCAGCAAGCCCGATATCGCGGCGGATTGTGGCAGGGCGCCGTCGGCGAATGCAGCCGAGCTTTTCAAGAACGACGGCTCTGGAGGCTTCGCAGGCGTCGGAAGGATCAACTTCATCGCGAGTCAGAGCTGGATTGCCGCAGGCGACTTCAACAATGACAGCCTGCCCGATCTTGTCATTACCGCCGACGGTGAGGCGCGTACTCTAGTGAATACGGGACCAAACTTTGGCGGCTGGCTTATCAAGGGCGTCAACGTCGGGCCCAATCCAGTGTTTGTGACCACTGCCGACATGGACAACAACGGCAAGCTGGATCTTGTGATCGTTGACCAGAGCGTCGACAACATCCGCGTGGTCCCCGGAAATGGCGATGGAACCTTTGGCGTGCGCAACACCTTGCCGGTTGGCCAGAGCCCCATCGCGGCCGCCGTGGGCGATCTCAATGGCGACAGCAAGCTCGATATCGTCGTCTCGAACCAGGGCAGCAGCAACACGACGGTCTTCCTTGGCGATGGCGCTGGAGCATTCACCCCAGTCCCGCTGGGCAATCCTGCTCTGTCGTCACCTCAGTCCCTCGCGGTGGCCGACTTCGACAACGACGGCGCGCTGGATCTGGCCGTCGCCAACTTCGATGGCGGCAGCTTGACGCTGTTGCCAGGGGATGGACGGGGCGGATTCAAAAAGAGCGTGAGCTTCGCAGGCGGCGACTCGCAAGTGGCGGTCGTTTCCGGCGACTTCAATGCCGACAAGCGGCTAGACCTCGCCATCGCCAACCAGGCTCTGTCTTCGACCAAGGGCTGCGTCAATGTGTTGCTCGGCACAGGCCCAGGAACCTTCGCGCTGCCCCAGTCGATATGCACGCTAAACGGCGCGCTGACCTCGCTGGTCGCCGCAGATTTTGACGGGGACAGGAAACTGGATGTGGCCGTCGGCAATGGCAACAACAATGGCATCAGCCTGCTGATCGGTGCGGGCAACGGGGCCTTCGGCGCGACCGTCGGCATGATTCCCGCTGGGATGCGGCCCTCGTTTGTCGTGGCGGGTGATTTCAATGGCGACACCAGCCAGGACCTGATTGTCGCGAACCAGCTCGACAACAACGTCGGCGTTCTGGCGGGCAACGGACTCGGAGGCTTTGCTGCCCCCGCGACCACTTCCACGGGCCTAAGTCCGTGGTCGGTCGTCACGGCTGACTTCAATCTGGATCAAAAGGCCGACTTGGCTGTTGCAAACAGCGCCGATGGGAGCGTGAGCATCCTCCTTGGCGACGGTCTGGGAGGATTTCTGGCAAGCCCCGGCACGCCCAGCGTCGGGGCCTATCCGGTCGCTCTCGCCGCTGGCGATCTCAACGGCGATGGCCGCCCCGACCTAGCGGCCGCCAACCAGCTCAGCAACACGATCAGCATCCTGTTCGGGCTCGGCACGGGGCAGTTTGTACCCGCTGTAAACGTGGTCTACGGCTGTGGTCCGAACGCCATCCAGGTCGGCGATTTCGACGGCGATATGAAGCTCGACCTGGCGATCGTCAACCTCGGCGACAACAACGCCTCGATCTCGCGCAACCTGGCGCAGTGAAGCGAGCCTTCCCCGTACCCAAGCGTGCCGCCCGGCTGGCCGCTTGAGCGCACCAGCTTGGCCCAAGCCGACCCATGGGACGCGCTGTTAGGGCCTTTCGCCGCGGGCCAGGCGGCCATCGATCGCGTCCAGAAGCGGGATCACGTCGGCCGGTCCATCGACGACAAAGTGTGGCTGGGCCGCAAGCAGGCGCTGACGAGCCGTTGCGATGCGGGCGGCCTGTTCTGCGGCGGGCAGCGCGTGCAAGTCGGCTTCTGACAGGCCCACTTCGTTGCCGCAGCGAGCCAGGGCAATCGTCCACATGCCGGCGTTCTTGCCCTCTTCGATATCGGTCACGGTGTCGCCGATCTTGACGCAGGCGCTAAGCGGATAGATGCCGAAGCGCTCAGCGGTGCGAAAGCACATCCACGGCGCAGGCCGCCCCGCAGGCACATCGCTGACCGTCATGATCGAGTCCGGCGCATAGCCCTGAGCCGCAGCGAGCGGTGCGATCTCGGCCATCATCTGCGCGTTGTACCCCGTCGTCGATCCGATGCGCATGCCGCGCCGCCTTAGCTCTGCGACCAGCGCGAGCAAGCCGGGGATCAGCACCGTCGTTTCTTTGGCCGCCTGCAGAGTGCGCGGCAAGAGCGCTTGATACAGCCCATCGATGTCTGCTTCCGACGCCGGACGGCCAGAGCGCGCCTGAAAGACGGCGCTTACGCTGGGAAGCTGACACAGCAGGCGAATGTGATCGCGCTTGTGCAGGCCCATGGGGCCGCGCGCCTGTGCTTCGTCGAGCGGAATGCCATGATCGGCGAACAGGCCCAGCAAGGCCGCGACCGGTGCTCGACTGCCAAAGTCGATGGCCGTCCCGGCCCAGTCCAAGATCGCCGCTCGCAGCGGCCCGCGAGCGCTCGACGACGAGCCAAGCGAAGACGAGCCCGGCGACGACAAAACAGGCGGCGAAGAAGCGTGCGCCGCACCCATGTTAGCAACCGAAGCCGCAGTCATGACGGCCGACGTGTACCACAGTCAGCGCGACTTGAGATCCCACAGGCGGTACGTCCACACGAACCAGATGAGCGCCCATGCCACGCTGACCATCGACATCAAGAACGCGACGCGCGGCGCGCCATAGGCATCGGCGAGGGCACCGGCCACCAAGCTTGAAAGGCTGATACCCAAGGTGGCCAGGCCGTAGTCGACGGCAAAGATGCGTCCGCGAAGCTCGTCGGGAACCTCGCGCTGCAGGCCATAGGTCGAGGCCATCCACTCGGCTCCGCCGCCGATATGGCCGATGAGCACACAGGCCAAGCTGACGGCATAACCCAGGTTCAGCGAGAGCAGCAGGTACCCCATGGCAAAGAGCGCGATGCATGGCGCGATGGCCAGGTTCATGCGATCTCCGTCGCGCACCAGGCCGCGCAACAGGAACGGTCCCAAGACCGCACCGACGCCGCGCACGACGAACAGCGCCGAGATGCCTCCGGCGCCGGACAGCCCGCTGCTCTGCGCGAAGTGCTCGCGCCCAAAGACGCCAAGCAGCGCCACGACGCCTGCCGCCAAGCAGTAACCGCCTTTGCCGAGCAAGAGCGCGATGATGCGTGGGCGAGCGCGGGCATAGTCCAGCGCTTCACGCGTGGCAGCGACGAAGGCTTGCTTGGGACGGGCCGCGGTCGACTCTTCCGAAAAGCGCCGCTTGACCAGAAGCAAAAGGCCCACCGATCCCAGAAAGCTAAGCGCGTTGATGATGATCGATGTGTTGCGGCCGAAGTGGGTGGTCACCAAGCCACCGATGGCGCTGCCGGCGGCCATGGTTGTGCCCCAGGCCGATCCGAGGAGCGCGTTGGCTCGCCCCAGGTCTTCTTTGGCGACCAAGTTGGGCACCGCGGCGTCGGCAGCCGGATCGAAGTAGGCCGAGCCGAGCGAGATCAGCGCCATGCCCAGATAGGCCAGCCAAAGTCGGCTGGGCGTCGTGGCCAGAAGCGGAAGCAAAGCAGCGAGAGCGCGGCACAGATCGACGGTGATCATCAGGCGGCGACGGTCCAGGCGATCGGCTTGGGCTCCTGCCCAGGGCGACACCAAAAACACCGGCAGGTTGAACGCCACCACGACCAGCGTCGCCAGCGATGCTTTGCCAGTTAGTTCAAGCACCAAGTCAAGCAGCGCCACGACGAGGAACCAGTCACCAATCAGGCTGATGACCACGGCGAAAAAGAACAGCGCAAAGTCGCGATTGCGACGCAATAGACCCAGATAGCTGCCCCCGATCGGCATCGGCGGCGCCCCGTGTCCCGCGCTGCCTTGGGGGGTGGGTGAGGTATGAACCGAACTAGACACCGGGCCCGACGCTATCACACAAGCGACACGAAGAGGAGCCGGTGCCGACGAAGAAAACAGGGTAGAAGAGAGGCCATGAGCACGTCGTTACACTCCGCCGACTTGCCGATGACCTTGGGCCACGAGGGAAGGCTGCGCGGGCCTTCGCCGCGTATTCTGAGTAGCGGTCGCTATGTCCCGGTGCAGCGCCTGGACAACGCCGATGTCGAAGCGCGCCTGGGCGAAAACGTACACGACTGGCTGGTGCAGAACGTTGGCATCCGGGCCCGTCATGTGATGGCCGATGATCAGGTCACGTCCGACTTGGTGGTGGCGGCGTCACAGCAGGCGCTGACGCGGGCTGGTCTGGCCGCAAGCGATCTCGATCTGATCATCGTGGCGACGGACACGCCGGACTATCTGTCACCGGGGACCTCGTCGGTGGTGCAGGCCAAGCTGGGGGCGCAGCGAGCGGGGACGTTTGACGTGAACTGCGCCTGTGCTGGCTGGGTGACGGCGCTTAACACCGCGGCACATTACATGCGCAGCGACAGCGATTATCGCTATGTGCTGGTCGCGGGTGGCTATGGCATGACGCGCTTTCTCGACTGGAAAGACAAGTACACAGCGACGCTATTTGCCGACGGTGCGGGAGCGGTGATTTTGGGGTCGAGAACGGATGGCGCGGATGCTGCAGCCATGGCTCCGGCGGGTGCGGGTTACATGGCTGGCAAGCTGCTGGCGCGCGGGCAGTACCACGACGCGCTGGGGATCTATGGCGGCGGCACATCGCGTCCGAGCACGCCCGAGAACATTGCGCAGTACGGCCGACCGTATGTGCGCTTCGTAAAGAAGTTCCCGCGGACATTCAACACGGACCACTGGCCGCCGCTCATCGACGCGACGCTGGCCAAGGCGGGCCTGGGTCGTGATGACGTCGACCTGTATCTGTTTACGCAGCTAAACCTGCGAACCATCGAGGCGATGATGGGCATCCTCGGGCAGCCGATGGAAAAGACGCACTGCATCATGGACAAGTGGGGCTATACCGGATCGGCCTGCTTGCCGATGGCGCTCGACGACGCGATCGAGACAAAGGGCATCCGGCCCGGCCAGCGCGTAATGTTCTGCGCCAGCGGCGGTGGCTTAGCGATGGCGACGTCGCTTTGGACGTGGGGATAACGGAAGCGGCAAAGGACTTGCCTCGCAGAAGAGGCGATCGCTGGTGAGGGACTGAAGCGAGCGTGGCAGGTTAGTGCAGGATCAGGCCGAACTGGCCGACGACCCACAGATCGCCGGGGCGGCTGCTCCAAATGCCGTGCAGGCCTTGCTTGGTCTTGCTGAGGATCTTGCTCCACACGGTGCCGTTCCAGTGCAGGATGACGCCGCCCGAGCCGACGGCCCAGACGTCGAAGCGGCCGTTGCCGAACATGGCGCTGAGATCCTCGGTGGTGCCGCTCTGCACGGGCACCCAGGCGCGGCCATTCCAGTTGAGCAGCATGCCCTGCTTGCCCGAAGCCCAGATGTCCGTCGCGCTGCTGCCATAGATGGCAAAGATCGGCTTGGTGACGCTGGCGTCGGTCTGCACGCGCAGCCAAGCCCGGCCGTCCCAGTGCAGGATGATGCCCTGATCGCCGGCAGCCCAGACATCGTTCTTGTCGACGCCGAACACGGCCATCAAGTTGGTGGTCACGGCGTTGGGCAAAGGCGACCAGGCGCTGCCGTCAAAGTGCAGGATGGTGCCGCGATCGCCGACGGCCCACATATCCTGCGGAGCCAAGGCATAGATCGCATTCAGGCTGAACGCAGTGCCGCTTTGCACGGTGGTCCAGGCCGCGGTGCCGTCCCACTTGAGAATGGTGCCCTTGTCACCGACGGCCCAGATGTTGCCGAAGCCGCTGCCACCGATGCCGTGCAGGTCGTTGGTGGTGCCGCTGGGCGAGGCGGCCCAGGCTTTGCCGTCCCAGCGTACGATGGTGCCGGCTTTGCCGACGGCCCATACATCCGTTGGGCTGCTGCCGTGGACGTGCTCCAGGCTCTGCTGGGTGTTGCTGACCATGGGCACCCAGGTCTTGCCGTTCCAGTGGCGGATGATGCCGTTGAACGCGACGGACCAGACGTCGTTGGGGCCGGTGCCATAGACGCTCTTGAACGTGGCCTGCGTCGCGCTGACGGCTTCGGCCCAGGCCGTGCCGTTGTAGTGCAGGATGGTCCCGCTGTCGCCGGCCACCCAGATATCGCGCGGGCCGCTGCCCCAGATGCTGTTTAGCCACGGCGCTCGCGGAATGCCAACGGGCTTCCACTCTTTGCCGTCCCAATGGACCACGGTGCCCTCGGGACCGGGACGACCGCCGACGGCCCAGACGTCGTCGGCAGCGCTGCCCCACAGATAGTTCAGGCGCGTCTCAGCGCGGTAGTGCGGCTGCCACTTGGTGCCATCGTAGTGCAGGATGAAGCCCTCGCTGGCATCGCTGCCACCGACGGCCCAGATGTCCTTGGGCGAGCTGCCCCAGATGCCGCGAAGCTCGGTCTCGGTGCCGCTTTGCACCGGGCTCCAGTCGTTGCCGTTCCAGTGCAGGATGACGCCGGATTCACCGACGGTCCACACGTCGTTCTTGCCAGTGCCCCAGATGTCCTTGAGCGGCTGGCTGCTGCCGCTTGGAACTTCCGTCCAGGCAGCCCCGTTCCAGCGCAGGATGATGCCGGACTTGCCGACGGCCCAGACGTCATCGGGACCGCTGCCCCACAGCGCGTTGAGGTAGTAGTCCTTGTTAATGTTGGCGCCCGCGTCTTTCCACTGCACACCCTGAAAGCGCAGAAGCGTGCCGCCTTTGCCGACGGCCCACAGGTTGTTGACGCCCGGACCCCAGACGTCCTGCAGGTTTTGGGTGGTGCCGCTTGGCATCTCGGCCCAGACCATGCCGCCCTCTTCAAACTTCTGCTGCGGAGGCTGCACGGGCTTGTTGGGCTTGGCCATGAACTTCAGCGCCAAGGCCGAAAGCGCGATCAAGCACGCACCGATCACGCCGATCAGCGCGCGACGCTGCCACTGCTCGTTCGGGTTGGGCTTCTGGGGCTCGGTTCCCGGTGGAGGCATGTCGCCGCTTTGGCCCGGTCCGATGCTCTGTCGCAGCCCGGAATTCGGCGGCAGGCTGGTGCGCAGCGGTGCCTGCGCGATCGCACCGACCGCTGAGATACCCGAAAGCTGCAGCGGCCCCACGCCCGAGGTCGAAGCCGTCTGCTGCCCGACGCCCGAGACGCGCAGGTGCGAAGGGCTAGCGGCAGGAATGCCGCCCGAGCGGATCGACGAGTTATCGGCTCCGCCCGGCATGCTGGACGACACGCGCATGCCGCTCAAGCTGTTCTCGATGCCCAGGCCCAGGATGCGGCGAAGCTCGCGCACCACCTGAATCATCGGCGGACGATCGGCGGGCAGCTTGGCCAACATGCTGTTGATGAGGAACGCCAGCTCTTCGGGAACCTGCTGGTTTAGTTCGGTCACCAAGCGCGGCGTGGCCAAGATGTGCAGCGCCATGACCTCGCTTGACGAGTTGGCGATGAACGGCGGCTGCCCGGACATCATCTCGAACATGATGATGCCCATCGAATAGACGTCGGACTTGGCGTCAACGTCGGCCGCGCCCTTCCACTGCTCGGGGGCCATGTAAAGCGGCGTGCCCATGGGAACGCCGATCTGCGTCTTGACGACCGCGGCGCCCAAGCCGGCGGTCTCGCCGATCTTGGCGATGCCAAAGTCCAAGATCTTGGCCTGCTCGCGCGTGGCGTCGCTCGCGTCTGGGACAATCATGATGTTGTCCGGCTTCAGATCGCGATGGACGATGTTCTTGGCATGTGCGGCCGCCAGCGCATCGGCGACCTGATACGAGATGATCAGTGCCTGCTGAACATCCATCTTGCCGCCGAGCTTCTGCAGCCGCGTGGTCAGTGAGTCACCGTCAAGATAGTCCATGACGATGTACGCACTGCCATCGGGCAGTCGATCGAACTCGAAGATGTTCACGATGCCGGGGTGCTGCACGATGTTCGTCGCACGAGCCTCATTGAGAAAGCGAACTGCCATCTCAGGGTTGCGCGAGAAGTCGGCGTGCAGCACTTTCACCGCCGCTCGACGGCCGATGTACTCGTGCATGCACTCGTACACCACGCCCATGCCACCTTCACCAAGTTTGCGGACTACGCGATAGTTTCCGATGCGCTGGTCGCCCATGTATCGCTCTTGCGGCTGGTTCTGCCACGGAGGTTGTGCGCAAGTCCCTGAACCCTAGAGCTAGAGAGCAGGTCTTGGCACTGAATCTGGCAAAGTTAGTGTACTGCGAACGCGGCACATCCAGGGGAAATTCGTGCAGTTGCTCGCTTTCTCGTACGGAACCGCGGCGGGCCAAGCGGTCTGGAGGGTATGTCGAGGTGGGTTCAATCGGGCCCAGTCTGCCGGTCTGGTTACTTCGCCCGTAGGGACTGACCGCGCATCGCGGCTGCCGTCCTGCCCAGCGTTCACGCTTGCTGTCGAGGTTTCCTGCGCCCGCGCGGACCGACTGAAGCAGGCCTTAGTTCTCGTATACTAGCCACCATGCCGATTCAGAATCAGGACGCAGAACAGGGGGGCGTCGACGGTGAAACTGCCGCGATGCCGCATGCTGAGACCGATGCCAGCGCCGTCGAAGTCGATCTGCCGGCGCCACCTGTGACGCAGGCCGCAAGCGAGGTAGCCCCAGCCGAAGACCTGGACGAAGCAGCAGAATCCGATGGGCCCGATCCCAGCGAGACGTACCCGATGCTGCGACCGCTTGATGCGTACCCAATGGATCTGCGCGATCCCGTGACGGGCGCGCTGCAGAAAGTCCTGGTTCTGTCAGATCCTTCAGGTATCGCCCCGAGTGTCGTCAAGCTGCCTCCGCTTGGGGCGGCGGTCATCGAGCTCTGTGATGGATCGCGCACGCGCGAGCAGATCTGTGCGGACTTTGCCAAGCAGTACCGCACGCCGCTTGGTGCCGATGCCCTGAACAACCTGCTGCAGAAGCTCGATGATGCGCTGCTTCTTGATTCGACGCGCTTTCGCCTGCACTGCGCGCGGCTGTTCGCGGACTTTGCTGTGCTTGAGACGCGCCCGGCCCTGTTCGCTGGGCGGCACTATCCGGCCACTGCCGAGGAGATCAAGGCGACGCTACAGGCTGCTTTTGGTCCGCCGCATGGCCCAGCTTTGCCGAAGCGCGGCGAAGCCGGTCAGGTGCTGACTTCAGCACAGGCGATGCCGCGAGCGATCGTCGTTCCAACCGTCGATGTCTCGCGCGCTGGGCCGGCCTATGCATGGGGTTATCGCGCGCTCTTGGATGCGCCGCGCTTGCCGTCTTTGATCGTGCTTTTGGGCTGTGACCACGCCGCGCATGACGCGATCGTGACCTTGACGCGCAAACACTTCGAGACGCCGCTGGGTGCGCTGAAGACCGATACGGCGCTGGTGGACGCGGTGGTCGCGGACCTAAGCGAGCGCGATGCGCAGCTTGGCGAGCTAGTGAAGCGTGATGAAGCCCATCACCGAGGCGAGCACAGCATCGAAATGCAGGCGCTGTGGCTGCGCTTCCTTTTTGATTGGCGTCGCGAAAATGGCTTGCCCACCGGCCTTCCCGACGGGGCCGAGCCGCGCATTCTGCCGATCCTGTGTGGATCGCTGCACGATCTGGCCGTCAATCCTCCCAGCCGCGATGGCAAGCTGCAGCCCCAGCAGACAACGCAGATCTTCGACGAATTCGTCACGGCCTTGCAGCGTCGCATCGGTGAACGGCAGCAAGCCGGCGAGACGATCCTGTGGGTTGCCGCCAGCGATCTGGCGCATGTCGGTCCTCGCTTCGGCGACATGGAACCGGTTAGCGAAAGCGATCGCGACTCGCTGGAGCGCCGCGATCAAGAGACCCTAAAGCCCATTCTGAGCGGAGACGCCATGGGATTTGTCGGCGAGATTCGCCGCGAGCGCGATCGTCGCCACGTGCAGGGTCTGGGCACGCTGTACCTGTTTCTGCAGGCCGCGCGCCCGAGCGCGGGCAAGCTGCGCTGCTACGCCCAGTGCGATGCCGAGAGCGGTTCGTTCGTATCTCTGGCCACCCTCGCATATCCCTAGAGGACGCCTTGCGCGTGTTGGCCACGTGCCCACTGCGCCACAGCGCACACGATCTGTGATAGCTACAGGCGATGCTCATGCCCTCGCTGGACTCGCTGCCGTCGCGCGCTGTGCGCTTTGTGCGCTCGCTGCGAGGGATCTGGCCCACGCTCTTGCGGGCGCTGTCTGTTCGCTATGCCGGCTGGATGATCATGATGGCGCTGGCGCTATATGCCGAAGGGCGACCCGCCCCGCACCTGCCGGACGTGATCATCGATCGGCTGCCCTATGTCGCGTGGATCGATCGCTACAACCACTATGTGCTGGCGATCGCTTATTTGCCGCTTAGCGTGGGCCTGTTCTTCGTCGATCCGGCTCGTTTCTGTCGCTACAACGTCTCGGCAGGCTGGCTTTCGATCGCCCGCGGGATCTGCATCGCAGCGACGGGTCTTGGCCCAGTGCGTGGCCCGGATATCCACGCCGGCTGGTTTGCTTCAGATCACGGCACAGCACGCTATCTGCAAGCGCTATGGGATCTGTGCAGCCCAACCGGCTTGCTGCTGCGCGATGCCGCGCACATCTACATGACCAAGGATCTTTTCTTTTCTGGCCACACAGCAGCGACGTTTCTTTTGCTGCTTTACGTGTGGCCCTTCCGGCGTCTGCGTTGGCTCATGCTGGCCGGGCACGTCGTCGTGGTGGCGAGCGTGTTTTTCGCCCACCTTCACTACACGATCGATGTGCTGGGTGCGTATGCCGTGGCGTATGCGCTGTTTGCTTGGCGCGAGCGACGTGGACGGCAGCGTCACGGCCTGGACACTACGCCTGCGCCAGCATAAGCGCCACGCTGCCGCCCCCCTGCGCAAAGCACGGAACCAGCACTCGCTCGACGCGGGCTGATAGGGGCGCTTGGCTCTCATCTTGGATGCACAGACCGGGCAGCGCAGCGCGCTCATCCGGCTGTGGGCAGTGGCAGCGCGGCAGCGCCTGTTCCTGCAGCGCAAACAGCGCTTGTGCGACGCGGCAAGCCGCCGATGTCGGCCACTCACCCGACTGCCCGAGCAGCGAGACAACGCGCACTCGCTCTGCGTCTTCGGACAGCGCTTGGCGCAGGACGGCGGACTCCAGACGATCAAGCTCGGTGCCATTGCCGCTACCGACCACGCAGTCGAGCTGATCGGCGCGAAGACCGGACGTGCGCAGCGCCGCTGAGATCGCTGCATGCGCTCCGCTCTGGGCTGCGGCTTCGTCCGCGACCGAGCTTGACCAGCCGACGCGCGGACGGACATCGCCGCCTCGGCCATAGCCCGCGATGCGCGCGAGCACCTGGGCGCCTCGCTTTGCGGCGGTGTCGGCGCGCTCAAGCAGAAACAGCGCCGCGCCTTCCCCCGGACACAGGCCGTGCCGCATGCGGTCATACGGGACTGAAAACGAATCGATGCGCTCGCCTTGCCGACCGGCAAGTCCGTCGCTGCGGGCCAGGCAGTCAAAGCGACGATACGCGTGCAGCAAAGACTGGCTCAGCTCGTCGGCACCACCGGCCAGCACGGCGTCAGCACGGCCGCAGGCCAACAGCTCACAAGCGGTAGCCAAAGCCTCTGCGGCCGACAGATCGCGGTGGTTGACGGTTACGTTGGGCCCGCGCAGCCCAAGCTCCATGGCGACAAGCGCGGCGGGCGTGTTGAGCACCGTGTACGGAAAGCTGGCCGGTGAAGCCGAGGCCAGCCCCGAGGCCAGATACTGCGTCATGAACTCGACGGTCAGATCGAGTGCTCCGAGCGCCGTCCCCAGCGCGACGCCAATCCGCTCGGCGCCATAGAACGAAAGGACCGCATCTGCGTCCGCCTGCGTCGACGAGTCGCGCGAAACGCCCAGCGCCTGCTGCGCTGCAACGATCGTCATCTGAGCTAGGCGCGGCATGCGTCGGCGTCGGCTGGCATCAATGGCCTGCCCGGCGCCAAAGTCGCCAACCCGCGCCGCGGCATAGCGGGTTTCCGTCGAGGATCTGTCCTCTCCTCGGCGTAGCTGCACTGCCAGCGCACCGCCTTCTTTTGCCAGGGCGTTTGCTTCTTCGATGCGCAGCGCGGTCTGCCCGGTGCGCAGCGCTGCCCAAAACTGGTCGCGATTCACGCCCAGCGGGTTCACGACACCGCATCCCGTGATGACTATCTGCGGTCTAATCATGGGACGATTTGCTATCATGGCGTCCATGAGCCCACCGCAAAAAAATCCTTCCTCCATGGGTCCTTCTGCTGCGCTTGCCGTCGAATCGGGCACGCGGCAGGGCTCGGCGCGCCCCCAGGCGCTGGCTCGCCTGGCTCCAGCCGTGTGTGGCCTGGGACTCTTGTTTGCAAGCTCGACCGCCGAAGCCAAGCTGTTCGAGGTCTATCTCGATGGCTATGTCGGGGGCATGTACGGCACCGAGCCCAAACCCGACCAGAGCACCATCACCCAGAAGCCGGATATGTCGCGCGGCAACGACTTCTTCCACGATCAAAGAGGTGGACTGGTCGGCGGACGCTTGGGCATCGAGGTCCTTTACACCGACCTGTATTTGCAGTTCGACCAGTTCCTGACGGGCCAGGGCTTTTCGGGATCGACGCTGCAGCCGATGATTGGCTGGGATATCGATCTGGGCAGCGGGTCATGGAAGGCACTGCTTGGTGCGTACGGCGGCTTGGTCTTCGGCTTTCCGTATACGCCGCACTGGCCGATCGATAACCGTCAGATCGCGACCGTGGGGATCACGGCCGAAGGGCAGGGCGGTGCCGAGTACATGCTCAACCGCTTCTTGGGCCTGCAGATCCTGGGCACCGTCGGGTATCACTACATGTTTGCCGGGGCCGAAGAAGTTCCGGTGTCGGTGACCGGCATCACCAAAGCGACGCAGACGCAAGGCTTTCACTTGATGCTAAAGGGCGGCATCCGCTTCCACATCGGCCTGTAAACGAAGGCCTGCGAGCCGGCGTCTCGCGCCCCTTTCCGTCGGAAACATTCTCCCTATCCCTCAACGCTTTGTCGATTCAGTCTGACCGCGCTCTTCGTCCTGCGCTTTCTGCGTGTGCGATCCCAGCGCCAGGCTTGGCGAAAGCCGCGGGCGGATGTACACGTTCCACAGCGTGCCAAAGAAGGCCGAGCCGATGCGCGTGATCGCCAAGTTCTTGTCGATCGTCGACTGCGTGCCCGAGATCTGCAGCGTCGACAGCAAGTGCAAGACACCTGCGAGATCGATGTGCAAGGTACCAAGGGCCAGCGCTTCGCCGCTGCGGCTGTGACCGCGGCGCAGCGTTGTGTACAGCGTGGTGGTCGATTCCCAAACATCCAAGCGACCGTGGTCGCGGATGTCTTTCCAGCCGTCCAAAAGATACGGCGAGCCATCGGCGCCATAGAACGGCAGCGCGTACAGCATCTTGCGCGCGTTTTCAGCGTCGCTTTGTACGAACAGGTTGAACACGCCAGCCGTGACCGTGGCTCCGTCGGGGGGCGTGATGCCGGGAATGGTTACGCTGCCACTTGCAAGCGCGGTGTGATCGCGCTCGATCAAAAACGAATCCAGATCGGGCGCGACGATCTCAAGCGTGAATTCGCAGGTCATCCCCGCGGGTTTGCCACGCAGGGCCGAGCCGACATAGTCGGTCTCGTTGGCGAAGTTCCGACTTAGGTGTCCGCGCATGGTCTCGCGAAACTGGGCACCGATGAGGTTGTGTCGTGGGTCAGCGCAGCCACCGACGGGAATTTGCACGCGATCAAGCGGCTCGACGATGCGTGTGGCAGCGGCACGCTCGGGAGCCTGCCAGGTTGAGTTGCCGGTGAAGCGGCGGATCAGCGCTTCGATGCTGCGCTCGGCCGTAGCGGCGATGGTGTGAGAAGGATTGGCACCGACCGCGCGGGGCAGGCGCGCTCCATCCAGCACGAACAGGCCAGGATGACCAAAGATCTCGCCCACAGAATCGGTGACGCCACGCTCGGGAGAGTCGGCCATGTTGCATCCCCCGAGGTTGTGGATGGTGATCGGCTGGTGCAGCGTCTGCCACAGCGGATTTAGGACAAGCTCGCCGCCCAAGGCTTGCGCGAAGTCCTGGGCCAAGCGCGTCTGCATGTTGTAGAGGGCCAGGTTGCGATCGCTGTGCCACGACAGCTTCAGAAGGCCCGTGCCGTCTTCGATCGATAGCTGACCATCGGATGAGTCTTGCCCCATGAGCAGCAGCACGGCCGAGTGCTCGGTGTGGGCGCTCGGCGGGGAAGCCGCAAGCTGGATGCCGAGATCGCGCAGCACATCGAGCCACAGCGCAAAGCCGCTGCCGCTTCCAATGCGCGCCTGCTTCGGATCGAGGATCTGTCCGCGTCGGGAGATCTCGGCCGAGGCGCCGCCGTCTTCCAGCAGGAACCATGTCGGACGCGCCGCGTGGCTTTGATCGAAGACAACGGCCGATGTGATGCAGGGGCCCTGTGATGGGTGCAGCGGCTCTTGCGTGCGGAACACCAGGCTCAAGAAGTCGCCGTTGGCCGAATAGCCGTGACCCAGGCGTGGACTCTGCGGTCGCAGCGAGCCATAGACATCGCGGCAGCGCAAAAGAAGCTCGGTGCTGTTGATGGATCCCGCGCACAAAAAGACATAGCGCGCCCCAAGCCGCTGTGGTCCGTCGGTGCTTCCCTGCGCAAGATACGTGACCCAGTACCCCGGATCGCGCTTTTGCCCCATCGGATCGATGTGCGTCACCTGCGCGCCGACCTTCACGACGGCACCCGCGCGCTCGGCGAGCGCAAGATAGTTGAGATCGAGCGTGTTTTTGGCGTGGACGTTGCAACCAACAAAGCACTCGCCACAGTGCGTACAGCCCTGCTGATCGACACCGAACTTGTTCTTGTGCGTCACACCCGGTGCGGAAAAGTCGACCGCCAGGTTCGGCAGGAAATACTGATCGTGTCGACCCAAGGCAGCAGCGGCTTTCGCCATGGCGGCCGTGCGTGGCGGCAGGCCCTGCGGATGAGCCGCCGAGATCGGGCGCACATCCAGCATGTAGCCGACGAGGTCGTAGTAGGGATCGAGCGCGTCGCGATCCCAGCCCGCAGGCCAGCCGCTTGCAAACGCAGAGTGCGGCGCCCGCATCTGCACGTTGTTGTAGAGCAGCGAGCCGCCGCCATAGCCAGAGGCTTGCAGCGCGATCATCTCGGTGCGCAGCGGCTTTGCATCGATCAGCCCGGATGTGTGTTCGCTGCACAGCCAGCGTTCGCGTTCGGCGAGATCGCGTGGGAACGATCCCATGGGATAGCGCTGGCCTCGTTCAAGGATGCAGACCCGCAGGCCAGCTTGCGCGAGGCGACAGGCGGCCACCGCACCGCCGAAGCCCGAGCCGATGACGATTGCGTCAAAGAGAGCAGCGGTCACGTTCCCTCCTCGGGTTCAAGCAGTGCGCCGGGCAGCGATCCCGGCAGCAGACGATCGAGGCTGCGCAGGTAATGCCGGCCGCGGAAGTCGATGTAGGCCGTTCCCAGGTCGACCGCTTCGCCCACCGCGGGTTGAAAGCGCGCCTGCACGATGCCGGTGCAGGTCGGCTGGCCTAGGAAGTCATGCACGCACGCACGCAGCGCCTGGATCTCGATCCGTCCGCTTATCCCCAGCGAAAGCCCGCGATCGAGCTCGCCAATGTGCAGCGAAAACGGCGGCATCCCCGAGCGAGCATGGGCATAGATCAGGCTGCGCGATCCCAAGAGCTTGCCAAAGACGCGCAGGGCGTCATGGCGCACGGCTCCCAAAAGGATCTGCGGCGCCTGGGCCTTCTCGCTTTCGTGCGTTCCCGGCAGCGAAAGCAGATACGCGTACTGCGGCAGCGCGTCCCCAGCGTGCAAAGACAGCGTCCCCAGCGAGTCAATGTCGATTCGCTCGTCGTCAAGCTCGACAAAGCCGCGGTACGCTACGCGCAGAAAATCAGTGGCCACCAAGTGAGCAAGACCCAGCCCGAGCTGACCGGTTCCCTGGCCCGGTTCGACGATGGACAGGCTGAGCTGAAAGCGCACGCTGTGCAGCTCGCTTTTTCGATCATGGCGTTCCGTGCGACACGTTCCAGCGATCTGCACGGACGATCGCGAAAGATACGGCCGTGTCGGATCGACGTCACGCGCCGGCAAGCTGCCATCGCAGGCAAACGGCAGCCACTGCGCTTTGGGGGCGATGTGAACCAAGGCCTGTAGCTCGCCGCCCTCGGTCTCGCGCATGACGCGCAGTCCCAGGTTGCCGCTGTCATCGCTGCGAATCAGATCCAGCGAAATGGCGCGTCCGTTCGGCGCGCGAAACCAGTGATAGCTGCAGGCATACGGCGTGTATGCCGCGCCTTCGTCGGGGGGATGAAACCCTGCGCTGACTGGGCTTAGCGCTTGAAGCCGCTCGCGCAGCGCAGCGATCGTTGCATCCAGCGAATCATGGGCATCCAGAATGTGCAGCTCATGCAACTCGCGCAGGTCGCGCATGCTCGCGCCTCCTGCCTTGGAAGCGTACCGAACAGGACGGCCGACACCCTGTCGCTTTAGTCGACGGCAGCTTTGCTTGTGACCAAAAGCTCGTGTCTAGAAGCCATGTCATAGACCTGCAGCGGGCCCCATCCAGCCGGCTGTGCGTCCTCACGGCGCAAAGGCCGCTGCGGTTGGGCAGCCGTCGGCCTTGGGTTCCTCGCTACGTTCTATGAGATGGCTAGTGGTTCGTGAAGCGATAGTCGTCGGGGTTTGCTTGCTGGGTGCGGGCGCGAAACTCGCGCGTGGTGCCGGGCCACAGCGTGTAGTTGTGACCGTTTTCCGCGAGATACCAGCTTTGGCAGCCACCGCTGTTCCACACCGTGCGCGACAGGCGGCTCTGCAGCTCTTCGTTGTATCGCCGCTGAACCTCGGCGTTCACTTCGATGCTGCGAGCGCCGCGCGCCGAAAGCTGACGCAGACAGTCGACGATCAGCGCCACCTGCGCTTCGATGATCACGACGACAGAGTTCGTACCAAGGCCGGTGTTGGGGCCGGTCAGGAAGAACAGGTTGGGGAAGCCGCTGGTCAGCGTACCCAGGTAGGCTTCGGGCTTGTGCTGCCACTCGTGCGAAAGCTCGCGCCCGCCCAGGCCCGTTACATGCATGCCGTGCAAGTATTCGCTGACCGCAAAGCCCGTGGCATAGACGATGACGTCGACGTCGTATGCTTCGCCGCTTGCCGTGACCGGACCGCTTGGCGTGATGCGCGTGATGGCATCGCTGACCAGCGTCACGTTGTCGCGTGCCAAGGCTGGGTAATAGTCGTTCGATAGCAGCAGACGCTTGCAGCCCGGCGCATAGCGCGGCGTCACGCGTTCGCGCAGCGCGGGGTCTTTGATCGAGCGCTCGATGTTGTGGCGCGCCATGCGTTCGATGAAGCGCTGCCCGCGCGGATGATCGCGAAACTGCGTCAGCCAGGGCGTGACTCCTTCTTGCATGCGATAAAAGAACCCGCGCAGCAGGCGCATCGTCGCTGGATAGTGCGAAAACAGCCACTTTCGCCCTTCGCTGTAGCGGCGCTCAATTCGCGGCAAAACCCAGGGCGGCGTGCGCTGGAACAGCACCAACTTTTTCACGATCGGCGCAATCGCCGGCACGACTTGGATGGCGCTGGCTCCGGTGCCGATCACCGCCACGCGCTTGTCGGCAAGCGACACGCTGTGATTCCACTCGGCGGTGTGAAACTGCACGCCAGAAAACGTCGATACGCCGTCGATCTTGGGCCAGCTTGCGTTGCTTAGGCCGCCGATGCCGACGATGACAAACTGCGCTTCGTACGTCGCGCCTTCTTTGGTCTCGACTCGCCACGTACACGCGTCTGCATCGAACTTCGCTGCAGTCACCGTCTGCTGAAACACGATGTGGCGACGCAGATCGTAGGTGTCGGCGCAGTGCTCAAGATAGGCCCAGATCTCGGAACCCGGAGCATAGGTGTGGCTCCACGCCGGGTTGAGCTGAAACGAATACGAGTACAGGTGCGCGGGCACATCGCAGGCGCAGCCGGGATAGGTGTTGTCGCGCCACGTGCCGCCCAGTGCGGCTGCGCGCTCTACGATCACGAAGTCGTGCTCGCCGCTTTCTTTGAGCTTGATGGCCGCACACAGCCCGGAAAATCCGCTGCCAATGATCACGATGCGCACGCGTCGCGTCGCTTGCGTCGCTGCCTGCGCAGATGCCGTATCCATCGCTGTTTGCATGCACAGAAGCAGGCGTCGAATCGCAGACAAAGTCAACGCCGCTGCGCAGCCGCTCTGCTCATGCGTGGATTTTGCAAGTGGGATGCAGCGTGCTGCGCGCAGCGCTCGTCGCAGAAACGAGGGCATTGTGTCCGTGGGCAGCGGTCGCATATAAGCAGCCCGCGCCATGGACAAAACACGAACGCTTGGATCGTTCTTTCGACACGGGCTGTGCGGGCTCTGGCTGCTGAGCTTCATCGGCAGCAGCGGCTGCGACACGCCCCGCGGCGTCGAGTACTTGGGCAAGCGCCTACCCGTTGTCGACATGCACCTGCACCCCGGCGAATGGGACGGCATACCCGACGACACCAAGAAGGTCATTGGCAGTCGCTTTCCGTTTCCGTTTGGCTTGACCGCCAAGCAGACCGCCGGAGGCATCTTGTCCGCGGAAGGCATCCTGGCCGAGATGGACAAAGGCGGCGTCACGCAGTCAGTTCTGTACGCCGTGTATGCGCCGCGCACCGTCGGAATCACCACGAATGACTGGGTGCTTGCCGACACGCAAAAAGCGCCCGATCGGCTGTTTGGGCTGGCCAGCTTGCGCGTCGACATGTTCCAGATCGATCGCGATGCCGAGCTTTCGCGGCTGCGCAGCGCGCTGTCGCATCCGTCGATGATCGGCATCAAGCTGGCGCATGCGCACCAGCACTTCCGCATGGATGATCCGCTTTACTTCGGCATCTATCAGCTTGCGGCCGAGCTAAAAAAGCCGGTCTATCTGCACACCGGATCCAGCCCCTTTCCCGGCACATCCAGCGAGCCGCCGTACACCGACCCGACGTATCTGGAAGAGGCGATCAAGCGCTATCCCGGCGCGAGCTTCATCCTGGGTCACCTGGGGTACGACTTCATCGACAAAAAGCTCGGCGCACTCGATGCGTGCATTCGCTTGGCCAAGGCCTATCCCAACGTCTACTTGGAACCGAGCGCGCTCGGCTCGCGAGGCTCGGACCCGACGGGCGAAAACCTGAAGCAGGCCATGGCCCGCATGCGCGAGGCCGGCTTGGTCGATCGCATTATCTATGGCAGCGACGGGCCGCAGAGCCCCGGCTTTGTCCGCGACTACCTGTATCGCACCGTTTCAGCGCTGCTCGCCACCGGCTACACCGTCGACGAAGCACAGGCTGTTTTGGCCGGCAACTTCGCCCGCGTGTTCAACGTCCCCGCGCTCAAGTGAGCCTTGCCATGACCTTTCGTATGCACGTGCTTCGTTTCTTGGCTGCCGTCTGTGTCAGCGGCTGGTTGCTGCCTGCGGCCTGGGGGTTATCGTCGAACCAGGCCGCGACCTTGGCACAGACCGAGCAGCCCGCGCCTGTGTCTTCCCCGGTGTCTGCGCCGCCGCCTGCGCCCGCGCTGGGGGATGCCGCTGCGCCCTTGCCTCCCCCGCCCGTCGTCGACGAGCCGGCCATGCAAACATCCCCGCCTGCGATCCCGCCCCCGCCTGCGAAGGTCGATTTGCTGCTCGTGCGTCCCGCGGAGCGCGTGCTGGTCGATCAGCTAGCCGGCGGTCCGACGCGCGGTGCCTGGGGCATATCGCTGCAGGGCGGCTATCCCTTCCTTGCGCTGCGGGCGCTGGTCGGCGTCGGGCATGGCTTGGCGCCGCTGGTCGAGGTCGAGACCGCGCTCGCTCGCCGCTTTACCACGTCGCTGGGTCTGTCTTTGGCCTGGGTGCGTCGGCCGCACCTGCGCTTGTCAGGCGAGGTTCTTTTGGGCTGGCTGCTGCAAGAGAGCGAGCTGCCCCGTCGCGGCCCCAGCGGCGAGCTACGCCTGCGCTTGGGCATCCCGACGCGCTGGGTGATGCCGTATCTGATCTTGGGGACGCGCCACGCGCTTCTGCCGAGCCGCACGCGCATCGAGCGCGCCTCGGGCATCGAGACCACGTGGTCGGTACAGCACGAGTGGACACCGACGGCCAGTCTGGGTCTGGGCATCCACATCCATCGCCGTGTGGGCTTGGATCTGGGCGCCGACTATGGCTGGGTCGATGCCCCGCAGAGCATCGCCATACCCGGCTTTCACATCGGACTTCACGTCGGAGGCGGACGGTGATTCGGTATATATACTCGGCACAGAAGACGTCCCTGCGATCAATACGTACCATCGGGCTTATCGGGGCCGCAGCCTCGGCCGCCGGCTGCATCAACGACGACATCGAGCTTTACGAAGTCCGCGTCCGCGGTCGCGTTGCGGCGGCTTCTTCGACGGCGATCACCGGCACGCTGCACCTGCAGTTCCATCACCAAACGAGCGCGGGCCGCGGCGCACTCGCACATCCGTTGGGTGAGATCGACCGACGCCAGGTCGCGGCGGCGACGCTGCCCGTCGACATCGACGAGACGCTGCTGTATCCCACGCAGGCTGGGCAGGGGCTTGTCGTCTATGGCTGGCTCGATCGCGACGGCGACGGCATCCTGTGCGCGCCTGGCCAAGTCGATGAGCCAGCCGGCGTGGTGCGCGCCGCCGACTTTCCCAGTCACAGCCTGACCGTCGATCTGTCGCTGACGCAGCCCTGCGCCGGAGCCGAGAGGCTGTATCCGTAAGAAGGCAGGGTGTGCCGTGTGGGGTGAGGCCGGCTATAGGCTGCTGATGCAGCGGAAGCTAGCGGTCTGACCCGCCGGCAGATCGGCGTTGCCGACACGCCACAGACCGGCGACCGCGGTGCCGATGCACTGCACGGTGCTGCTGGGGGCGCAGAAGCAGTCGGCGGTTTCCGCTGCACACGCCGCTTGAATGCTGGCATCGCCGCGGTTCGGTGTCGCCGACGTGGCCCACGCCTGGCAGCAGCCAGTGCCGCACTGCGCCAGCGTGGTGGCCGGCACGTCCATCGGTCGACTGGCGTCGACGAAGCCGACCTGGCACAGCGGCGTGCCATTTTCGACCAGGGGCTTGTCGCTTAAGCAGTCGGCACCCAGCGCGGTCACTACCTTGCTGGCCACCGTGTCCAAGATCGAGGAGTAGTTCGTCGGGTCGCAGATGCTTTTTTCGACGCGAGACGAAGGATCGAAGGTGCGAATGAACGACGACAAGCGATGCTGCGCTTGGCCAAAGAAGCCTCGCGGATCGGTCGTCAGCGTCGGATCCGGGTTGAAACAAGCGGCCTTGGTACGGCTGCCACGGTTTAGGACGTTGGTCGAAACGTCGCCAGAAAGTCCCTCGATTTCCAGGCGTCCATCGCCCGTGTTGCCGCGCGCTTGAAAGTCCTGCAGCGATGGGCTGATGATCCCGGCGACGACCATGCGACCGGGCGGGCGCAGGGCATTTAGGAACTTGGTATAGGTCGTGACGGGTTCCAAGAAGTTGCCGGGGCGCTCGCGGCAGTTGGTCTTTAGGCCCGGTGTCGCCATCGATTCATTGCACTGCGTCGACTTGGCAATGGCGCGATAGTCCAGGTTAAAGCACGGGTAATCGGGATCGGGATTGGCGGTGCTGCAGTTCATCGCGGTAGGGTTCAGGTATTGCCGCTGCGAAAGCTGCACCGAGGCGTCGTCTTCGTCGGTGATGATGTTGATCGACAGCACGGAATTGGGCCGCAGGAAGCCCTGGTGTTCCGGCAAGTGGCCATCCAGCGCCCGCTTCATCGATTCCAAGGGCGCTTCCACGCCGCAGCCGTAATCGCCCACCAGACCGATGCACTGAAACGCCCGCTGCGCGATCTGGGACGCGGTCAGCGTGCCGGGATTGGTCGGCGTGACGTTGACCATGCTGCCGCTCTTGCGGATCCACAGATCGTTCGGGACAAAGGATGCATCCGGGCACAGCGGTGTCGTGCCATATCTGCAGGCCAGCGCGAACTCGCTGCCCATGTCTGCGGGCAGGACGCGCGACGTACACGCCCTGTTCTGCAGCCGGCCATCGTCGCCCTTTTGCGTGCTGCAGCGGACCTCGGTGATGCCGGGCCAGCTTGTCTGACCTGGCGGCAGCGTGCCGACATCCGCCGTGACGACGCCGACGTGATAACTGGCGCCCGTCGCATCGATCTTCTGCAGGAACTGCGGGATGGCCTGGGCCAAGACGCGCTGCTTGGGCGACATCGAGACCGAGTTGTCGATGACGAACAGCAGATCGATTTCTTTGCTTTTGGTGACGTCGACAAACGCGTGCGGCGCCGGGTTTTTGTTCTGCACGCACTGCGAAAGCTGCGCCAAGCACTGGGCGGGGCTCAGCGTGGCCATGTCCGGTGCGATGGCTAGGTCGGGGATTTCTCCCGTCGGTGGGTCGTTCGGGCACGACGCCACCCCGGAAAGCAGCGTCAAGGAAAACAGACCCCAAGACCAGCCAAGGCGAGCATCGCTAGGGAAC
>CAZKOY010000067.1:22106-28161 GCA_964554495.1 uncultured Myxococcales bacterium | reverse complement strand
CTGCGTACTCGGTGACAAAGGCGTGCTTGCCATCGGCTTCGCCCACCGCCTTGATAATCACGTCGTTGTAGTTGCGTCCACCGTTTAGCCAGTTGATCTGCGCTTCGTTGACGACGGTGTGGAAATAGTTGCGGGGAATCGCGCGCCCGGCGCCGAGCATCCACACCTGAACGCCCATGTTGGGCGTGGCGGCCACCGACGTGAGGATGATCGGAATCATCGGCAAGTCCGACTTGTAGCGCAGCACCACCGGCTGCAGGTCGCCCGCCGAGAGCCCCGCCTTGAGCTTGAGCGCCAAGAAGAACGCGCCCGCGCGGATGTACGGCGCGACGACGGTGTCAGTGCCCGAGGGAACGAAGTACTTGTTGTCCTTCAGCCAGTTGAACATCAGGTCTTTGCTGTCGGCGCGCAGCACCGCGGCCTCGTACGGACCGATGCTCTCTTTGAAGACCAAGGGGGACGGGGCTTGCGGCGGCTGCGAGCCCATCCCCGCCGCGGCTTGGTCTTCGGATGCCGATGCACCAAAGGCCGCATTGCGCGAGATGCCGCTGCCGCACTGCTCAAAGACGCGGTTTAGGCGGTACTTGGGCTGCGTCGTCGACGTGAGCTGCGTAAATAGCTCGTCGACGCCCAGGTCGATGCCTTCACCGCCGTCGCGCTTGTGCGGCACGTCGGGCAGCGGCAGCAGCCAGCCGAAGTCACCTGGCTTGCCTTGGTATTGGATCTGGATGTGCGCCGTTACCTCGCCATCTTTGTGCGCGAACAGGATGCGCTCGCCCGCTTGCACGACGGGCACCGATGGATCGACCGGAGCGAAGCAGCCACAGGCTTCAGCAGGCGGCGGTGTGGACAGCCCCGCGGCATACCCACAAAGGGCAAGGCCCCCGGTTAGAAGTAGCAGGCGGCTCGAATGCGAGCGACGACGAAAGGCGGCTTGGAACTGCGACATGGACGGACTCCTTTTCTGCGAAGCAGTCAGCAATGGGGGCGAAACAAAGCAGCACATATGCCACCGCGACTTTCGCTGTCCAGCGTCGAAGGCGTTCCGGCAGGCGTCCTGCGCGGATCGCAGAACTCTGAGGCGAGACTCAGATTTCTGAGGCCGACGGTTGAGCTTCCGAGAAAGCGCAGGCACCCGTAGCTGCCAGCTTCTCGCCAGCACGACAGCAACCCAGGCAAGCACGAGCTGGATCGACAGGGCAGGGCGGTTGACTTCGCTCTCGGACTCTGAAAGCAATAGCCGCACTGTCGAGGAGGGTGTCTGCGTGTCGCGTATTGCCTTGATGCCGGAAGAGCTCGCTAATCAGATCGCTGCGGGCGAAGTGGTCGAGCGCCCGGCCTCTGTCGTCAAAGAGTTGGTCGAAAACTCGCTGGATGCCGGCGCGGGACGCATCGATGTCGACATCGAGGGCGGCGGCCTGTCCTTGGTTCGCGTCACCGACGATGGCTGCGGCATGAGCCCGCAGGATGCCGAGCTGTGTCTGTTGCGCCATGCCACGTCAAAGCTGCGCTCGGCCGAGGATCTGTTTCATCTGGAAACCATGGGCTTTCGCGGCGAGGCCTTGGCCTCGATTGCGTCGGTGTCGCGGCTGAGCCTGACCACGCGATCCGAAGAAGCGCTGGCCGGCTATCGCATCCTGATCGAAGGTGGGCAGAAGACCAGCCCCAGTCGCGAGGTCGGTGCGCCCGTCGGTACTCAGTTTGAGGTGCGCGACCTGTTCTTCAACGTGCCGGCGCGCCTGAAGTTCATGAAGAGCGAGTCGACCGAGACCAGCCACATCGCTGAGACGCTGCTGCGGCTTTCGCTGGCCTTTCCCGGCGTTCACTTCCGCCTGCGGCAAAAGGGCAAAGTAACGCTCGATCTGCCACCCCACAAAAGCGGGCTTGAGCGCTCGCGGGCGGCGCTGTCGGCGCGTGGCAAGGTCATCGGCCCGCCGCTCTTGTATGAAGGCCACGCAGCGGTCACCGGCATCGAAGTCGAGGCGCATGTCGGTGCGCCCAGCGACAGCACGGCCGTGCCGCGCAACGTGTTCCTGCTTGTGAATCGTCGCTTCGTGCGAGATCGATCGCTTCTGCATGCGGCGCTCGCTGGCTATGGCGAGCTGTTGGAAAAGGGACGCTATCCGCTGCTGGTCTTGCACCTGCGCTTGGATCCCAGCAGCGTTGATGTAAACGTCCACCCGCAGAAGCTGGAAGTGCGACTGCAGCAGGCCGATGCGGTGTACAGCGTGGTGCGTGAAGCCGTGCGCAGCGTCTGTTCGCAGGCTCCATGGCTGCGCGGCGTTCGCGCGGAAGAGCCCGCCCAAGCCGTCGTCGCGGCAGCAGGTGGACGGGTCTATACCGTCGGTGCTTCGCTGCCCATGGCTGCCGAGCCCCGCCCGGCGTATGGCGCGTCTGGTCCGCCCGCAGCGACGGCAGGACCGGCGGGCCCGCCAAGCGTGGGCGCCCGCTTCGACCGCGATGTCAGCGCAGGCGCAGCCAGCAAGAGCGATTCGCGCAGTCGCAGCGTCGAACATCAGCTACCGCTTTCTGCGTTCGCTCCGTCGTCGGGGCTGGCCGAGCATCGAGCGCGCTTACGCCAGGCCGTACAGCTCTATGCGCCCACGCTCGGCGACGCGCCCGACGAAGCGACCGCCGGGCAGCGCGACGATCTGCAGCCATCTTCGACGGCCGTCGAGCCTAGCGATATGCGCACTGCCGCCGGCCCAGACTCCGTGAGCGCAGGCGAAGAGAGCGTCGAGCCCATCGCTCCGCTGCCGTTTCTGCGCTTGGCCGATTCGACGTACTTGGGCCAGCTATATCGCACGTACCTTTTATGCGAACAGGGCGACGAGCTCTTGCTGATCGACCAGCACGCAGCGCATGAGCGCGTGGTCTTCGAACGACTGCGGGCCGCGCACAAGCAGGCCTCGCTGCAAGCGCAGCGTCTGCTGTTTCCGACAAGCCTTGAGTTCGATCCGCGCCGCGCGGCGCTGGTCGGCGAGTTTTCGACGGAGATATCGCGCCTAGGCTTTGAGCTGCAGCCGTTCGGTGGGCGCAGCTTTGCGCTTCTGGCCGCACCGGACTTGGGCAGCTATGGTCGCGGTGCGTCCAGTCTGCGCGATCCCGAGGCCCTTTTGCGTCAAGTGCTCGACGAGCTAGAAGAACATGGCCGCAGCGAGACAGTGGCTGCGCGCACGGATCTGTTGCTGGCCACCATGGCCTGCCATTCCGCGGTGCGGGCGGGCGATGTGCTCGATGAAGCCAAGGTGCGGGCGCTGCTCTCGGCGATGGACGAAGTGCATTACAGCCCGTACTGCCCGCACGGTCGCCCCGTCTTGGTGCGCCTGTCGCGAGCCGAGCTAGAGCGCCGCTTCGGTCGCGCCTAGCACCCCGTCCCTGAAGCTCGCTTCAGAACCACGGGCTTGGCTGTCGGCTGGCTGAAACGTACGGGCGCATGGCCAAGGCTTCCGCCTTGATGAGGAAGCCCTCAAGCTCTGTCATCGAGACCGGCTCACCGAGGCTGCCTTCGCGTTCCATCCTGCAGCCAGCGCTTGTGCAGTGCAGTCTGTGCGCCCCAGTGCCAAAGGCGATCTGCCAGCCATACTCCCAGTCCATGTGGATCGAGACGCGCTCTCCGCCGGCTGTGAGCTTTACCGCAAGCTGCTGATATTCCTGGAACCCATGATGGCAGCTGTCCTGTCGCTTGTTGATCTGGGTGGCCTGCAGCGTGGGGGTGGCCTGCAGAAAGCGGTCGAGCTGTGACCGCGCCGCGGCGATGGCCGACGAGCAACGACCGCCACGACAGGCCGCGTCGACCCACCCGGCGGCCGCGGCAGCCAGCGCTTTTGTGCGATGCCGCAGCTTGCGAGTCACCGCGACCGGGCCAGGCTTGGTCTGCAGCAGATCCTCGTCGGAGCGCTCGACAAAGTCTGGCCAGCTAGGTCCTTCGTCGGGGTAGCCGACCTGTACCACGCACGGCTGCCTGCTCGGGCAGCGCCACTCGATTCCCAACCTCGTCGGGCCAGCGCAGCGAAGCAGGATGTTCAACTGGGTCCAGTCTGCCGCGGCGGGCACTGCCAGCTGCGGCGGCTCTGCGGAGGGAAAGCCTGCCGCAAGCGGGTTGCCCACGAACGGCCGCTGCGCATCGCTGCGAAACGTCTGCGTCGGGCCGGCTGCCGTGCCCCACTGGACATCGACGGGCATCGGTACCGCGTTACCGCTGGAGTCAGCCCGGACATAGACCTCAAACTGCACGGTTGAAAACACGGCACAGGGCAACACCTGAGGCCAGGGAGTCGCTGCGCCGACCGAGGTCCTTTTTGGCTCGGCGCGTGCCGAGAGACCAAACAGCAGCGCGACCGTTACCACGAAGCACCCTGCGCGCGACGCCGCAGAGCCCGTTCGGCTGAGCTGCCCTCGGCAGAAAGAGTCTGAACGATCACTCATCAGCCGGCCCCATCCTGTTTGGCTTCTTCATTCGCGGAACAGTACCAAAGCGCCACCGGCTTGTGGCGCTGTCGTATGAAAACGATTCGCACTGTGACCGCTTCTCTGCGCCGGACCCTGGCTTTATATATTAATATAATATTGATGCATAGTGCGTTTATTGACGAATTTGTATTCGTGGTTTTGGGGATTTTGTGAAATATTGAATCTGCTTCCATGGTTCACGATTTCCGAAGGAAATCAAAAGGATCCGGTTATTTTTCATGAATAAACCAAAGTTCACGAATCTGGCTGTACTTCTGACGGAGACTTGGAGAGATATGGAAATCATAGATATACTGATAATGAGTATATGAAACAATATTCGATTGATGGATAATTTATTGTTCTATGAGGTTCAAATGACTTTTGAAGAATGGTGAGGTTTCTTATCGCGCCGCACGTGTACGCGCTCGATCGCGGCTGGCCTTTCTATGGCTGAAATGGGGGCCGCGATTCGTTCTCGTTCGACTTGTCAGGCAACTTTTGCATAATCAGTGACTATTCGTTTCAGGGGGCGTTCTTGTTGACATCTATATTGCGTGCCGTTGTCTTCGTGCTGCTGTTTGCAGCGTCTCTGCCGGCTTTCGCGGCTGTGCCGACCGCGACCACCTCGTCAGCGACGGACCTCACCACATCGTCGGCGCGGCTCAACGGCGCCGGCAATCCCAACGGCGAGGCGACGAGCGGCTGGTTTCGCTACAGCACGACCCATCCCGGCACCTGCAATAACTCGTTCGGAGCCCGCGTACCCTCGACGGGCGGCACCGACTTGGGCGCAGGCAGCACAGCGGTGCCGTACTCGATCACCACCACCGGCCTGAGCCCCGGCAACACCTATTACTTTTGCGCCATCGTTTCGAACGCCTCGGGGCTTTCGTACGGTGCCGTGCTTTCGTTCACCATTCCTGGGCCGCCTTCCGTCGTGACCTCTGCGGTGTCAAGTGTCGCCAGTACCAGTGCGACGCTGGCCGGCTCAGGCGTCCCGTTTGCGTCGTCCACTACGGCTTGGTTTCGCTACAGCACCAGCGACCCCGGTTCCTGCACCAACACGTTTGGCGTGTCGTCTTCGAGCGTCTCTTTGGGCTCGGGAACTGCGTCGGTTCCCTTCTCGGTCTCCGTCTCTGCGCTGTCTCCAGCGACGACCTATTACTACTGCGCCATGGCCAGCAATGCCTATGGCATGGGTTATGGCAAGGTGCTGTCGTTCACCACGCCGCCGGCTGCTCCTGTGGTGTCGACGGGCAGTGCGACATCGGTGACCGGCAAAAGCGCCGTGCTGAATGGCACGGGCGTTCCGGGCGGGGCCGCGATGACGGCCTGGTTTCGCTACAGCACGGCCAGCCCTGGCTCCTGCAATGACTCCTTTGGTACGCGAGCCCCGTCGAGCGGTGGCAGCGTGCTCGGCTCAGGCACCAGTGCCGTTCCCTATACCCAGAACATCTCGGGCCTGACGGCGGCGACCACCTACTATTTCTGCGCGATTGCGGCTACCTCTTCGGGGACAGCCTTCGGCTCGGTCGGCTCGTTCACCACGCCCTCGCCGCCCGCGGTGACGACGGTGGGAGCATCTAGCATAGGCGGGACG
>CAZKOY010000067.1:0-22006 GCA_964554495.1 uncultured Myxococcales bacterium | reverse complement strand
CGAGCAGCGAAGGGACGGCGCTGGGCGCGGTGATGTCGTTCACAACGGCGGCCGGCCCGATGGTGACGACGTTGGCAGCGAGCAGCGTGACGTCGAGCAGCGCGGTACTCAACGGCAGCGCGAACCCCAACGGAGCCTCGACGGTGGGCTGGTTCCGCTACAGCGCGACGGATCCCGGAAGCTGCAACGACACATTTGGAACGCGAGCGCCGTCATCGAGCGGCAGCGCGCTGGGCTCAGGCAGCGCGTCGACGCCGTATTCGATCTCGGTGTCGGGGCTGTTGCCAGCGACGACGTACTATGTCTGCGCGATCGCGAACAACTCGTATGGTACGAGCCAGGGAGGGCTGCAGTCGTTTACGACGCCTGCGGCCTTGCCGGTGGTGTGGACGGGTGCCGCGACGATGATCACGGGAACGGGCGCGGTGCTGAACGGTTCTGCGAACCCTGGGGGAGCATCGACGACGGCCTGGTTTCGTTACAGCACGACGAGCCCCGGCACCTGCAACGACAGCTTTGGCACGCGAGCGCCGTCCAGCGGCGGAACGCTTCTGGGGTCTGGCGCGTCGTCGGTGGCGTGGACGCAGTCGATCGGAGGCCTTTCTGCGAACACGACGTATTTCTATTGCGCGATCGCGGCGAACGCGACGGGGACCGGGTTTGGGTCTGTGCAGTCGTTTATCACGCCCTCGCCGCCCGCGGTGACGACGGTGGGAGCATCTAGCATAGGCGGGACGTCAGCGACGCTGAGTGGCAGCGGGAATCCGAACCGAGCGACGACGACGGGGTGGTTCCGGTATGCAACGACGAACCCAGGGACATGCAACGACAGCTTTGGTTCGCGAGCGCCGCTATCGGGGGGGTCATCGCTGGGCGCAGGGTCATCGAGCGTTGGGTTTTCGCAGTCGATCGGAGGCCTGTCGGTAGGAACGACGTATTACTACTGTGCGCTGGCATCGAGCAGCGAAGGGACGGCGCTGGGCGCGGTGATGTCGTTCACAACGGCGGCCGGGGCCAAGGTCACCACAGACGCAGCGACCAACGTGGCGGCGACCTCGGTGACCTTGAACGGCTCGGCCAATCCAAGCGGAGCCTCGACGGTGGGCTGGTTCCGCTATGGCACGACAGATCCCGGCGCCTGCAGCGACACGTTCGGCACCGCGACCAGCAACACTGCGCTGGGTGCGGGCAGCACAAGCGTCGGATACGCGTGGTCCGTCGGAGGCCTGTCGCCAAGCACCACGTACTATTTCTGCGCCATCGCCAACAACTCGTATGGCTCGGGATATGGTGCAGTCCGCTCGTTCACGACGCCCGCGGCCAAGCCGACGGTGTCGACCAGCAGCGCAAGCTCGATCACGGGCAGCGGCGCCATCCTGTCGGGTTCGGCGAATCCGGGAGGCGCCATGGCCACCGGCTGGTTCCGCTACAGCGCGACGAGCCCTGGCACCTGCAACGACACATTCGGCAGCCGCGCACCCAGCACAGGAGGGGCCTCGCTCGGCTCTGGCAGCACGACTGTTCCGTTTACGCAGTCGATCTCGGGCCTTTCGCCGAACACGACCTATTACTTCTGTGCCATCGCGAGCAGTACGGCGGGCGTGGGCTTCGGCTCCGTCCTTTCGTTCGTCACTCCGTCGGCGCCAGCCGTCACCACGGCCGCTGCATCGAACATCGCGAGCACTGCGGCGACGCTTAACGGCAGTGCCAATCCAAATCGCGCGGCGACCACCGCCTGGTTCCGCTTCGCCACGGCGAACCCCGGTAGCTGCAACGACACGTTCGGTACGCGAACACCGGCCTCGGGCGGCACGTCGCTCGGTGCCGGCACGTCGGTGACGAGCTTCCAGCAGTCGCTGTCTGGCTTGTCGGCGGCGACGACGTACTACTTCTGCGCCATCGCCTCGAACTCAGAAGGCACGGCGTTCGGCGCGGTCCTGTCGTTCAGCACACCCACCGTGCCCAAGGTCACCACTGGGGCAGCCTCCAGTGTGACCGCGAACACAGCGACGCTGAGCGGCACCGCCAACCCCGGCGGCGCTTCCACCAGCGGCTGGTTCCGCTACAGCACAAGCAATCCGGGGACGTGCAGCAGCGGCTTCGGTTTTTCGTCGAGCGCTAGCTCGCTGGGCTCGGGCACCTCGGACGTTGCCTTCTCTCAGCCGATCTCGGGGCTGTCACCGGGCACGACCTACTACTACTGCGCGGTGGCCAGCAATGCCTCGGGCAGTGGCTTTGGCGCGGTCCTGTCGTTCACCACGGCAAGTGCCGTGCCCTCGGTGTCGACCGACGCGGCGGGCAGCGTGACCACCGTGGCCGCAACGCTCAACGGCAATGCGACGCCAAACGGCGCCGCCGCAAGTGGCTGGTTCCGCTACAGCACAACCAGCCCCGGCACCTGCAACGATAGCTTCGGTACGCGTGCGCCGATGGCTGGCAGCACCTCGCTGGGTTCTGGTACGGCGCCGGTTGCGTTCTCTCAGTCGCTGTCGGGCTTATCGCCGGGCACGACCTATTACTACTGCGCGATTGCAGCCAACACAGTGGGCACTGGCTTGGGCGGCGTGCGCAGCTTCACGACGCAGTCTGCACCGACGGTACGCACCCTTGCGGCGACCCCGGTGACTGCGACCACCGCGACCCTGAACGGCTCAGCCAACCCCAACGGCTACGCGACGAGCGGCTGGTTCCGTTACAGCACGAGCAACCCAGGCAGCTGCAGCGACAGCTTCGGCACGCGCGTACCGACGACGGGAGGCGTCACGCTGGGCTCCGTTACTTACGCGGTCGGTTACTCGCAGAGCATAAGCGCCCTCTCCCCCGGAACGACGTACTACGTCTGCGCCATCGCTTCGAGCTCGATCGGCACTTCGTTTGGCAGCGTGCTGTCGTTTACCACGCCGGGCGGCGGCATCATCGCCCCCGCCGAGCCTGTCCCCGTCGCAGCAGCCGATCGTCACGCCTCGACCACGGTGACGACGCTGGCCGCCACCGCTCTCACCCCTGCCTCGGCGGTCCTAAGTGGCAGCGCCAACCCACAGGGTCGCGAGGCCCTGGGCTGGTTCCGCTACAGCAGCCGTGATCCGGGTCTCTGCGACGACCAGTTCGGGACCCGCGCTCCCATGCAAAGCGGTGCAGCGCTGGGCAGCGGCACCCGCGAAGTCAGCTTTGGACAGGCGATTACCGAGCTTGAACTGGGGGCGACCTACTACTACTGCGCCATCGTCGCCAGCGAACAGGGCCTGGGCTTTGGCTCTGTTCAGCGGCTCACCGTCGGATCCGAAGCGCCAATCGTCCGCACGCAGCCAGCCAGCGAAGTTGCACCGGACCGCGCCAAGCTGGTCGCCGAGGTGCAGTCGAACGGTGCCGCCCCCGCGGTCTGGTTCCGCTATGGCGAGCACGACCCTGGCACCTGCGATGACTCGTTTGGCACCTTGATCCAGTTGCCCGCTGACCGCGCAACCGCCGACGCAGAAGCCTTGGCTCTGCCACTCGTCGGGCTCAAGCCGGGCACGACCTACTACTACTGCGCGGCGGCGAGCAGCCGGGGCGGCGCCCGCTATGGCGAGGTTCAGTCGTTCACCACCGCTTCAGGCCCGGTCGAGGCCTCGCTCGCGCCCGAGGAGCGATCAGCCGTCGGCTGCGCCTACCTCGCGTCCGCTCGACGGGCGAGCGGGCTGTCGATGCTCTTCATCCTTTTGCCGCTGGCCTGCCAGATCGTGCGTCGTCGTCGCCGCGCTGCCTAAAGCCAGCCGCCCTGCGCCTCCGCCGGTCTCTTCGACAACCGAGTCAAGGGCCCCAGCCCTTCCGCTCCACCCCCGCCCCCTTCATTCGCCGCGCCGCCCCAACACTCAGCGCAGCCTCAGACCCTCGCGCCCTACCTCATCGATCCGCTCATCGAACACGGCTGCGCAGCGGTGGATGGTGCCATCCGCAGAATGCGGCGCATTTTCATCGTCTTGGCTGTCCAGTCAAGACATATTTTCCTAATAAGTCGGCAAAATTTTGCTGCTTGCTGCGGCTACGGCGCCATGGCACCTAACTGAGCAGGACAAAGCAATTCCTTGAATCTTGCCGACTTACACAGGTTTCTCAAATGGCGCGCAAGAAGCTCACGCTAGTTCCCAATGCTGAACGAGAGCAGAGGCTACGCGAAATTACAGGCCTCATTGCCGAGAACACGCAGATCGCTTATCTCCGTTGGGGGAAGTTAATCAAAGAAAAGCGGAGCGAATATAAAATTCCTCGGAAATTATTGGCGAGGATGGCTGGTATATCGGATGGTACATTAAAAAATCTCGAAAACGGATCTCAGAAGGTCGCCTGTTCTTGGGATACAATCAATCGCATTATGATGATTCTCAATACTCCAACTTTGGCCAATAATGAATTATTGTATTCGTCAGCAATCAAACAACGGTTTTGGTTAGCTGATTATGATTATCAATTACAACTTCAGTTGGCATCCAGATCTCTGTATCAAGAACGTCCAAGGTTAGACTATTACCACCTTCGCTCAACCGATGAAAGCATAGACGCATATATGGTCGCAAATCGATCGATGTCCTATTCTATTCATCATGCCAGTAGCTTTCGAGCATTTAATTGCATATCGATGAGTATTTCTCATTCTTTAATGCTTCATAAGGTTGAGATTATCAGCCTAACGGTAGGGCATGGCTGGGCTGAATATTTGCTTATTAATCATCTGCTGCAAATAGACGAACAACTTGTAATTTATTTGTATATAGTTTGTGAAAATGAATATCTGTTGAGCATTGGGGAAAGAGAAATTATTCAGCACGTGCCACGGCAATTTCGGTATCGACTTCGTGTGACATCTATCGTTGGATCTCATATGAGCTTTGCAAGGTCTGTTTATGGGGCATTCCCAAGTCCATGGCAACGAATTTATTTCTTATCTGGTACATTGATGAATATAGATAATGGAGAAGAACTCCTGAAACAGCTGTGTCGCAAAATGTTTCCTGGGGATTTACTTTGTTTTGATATAAATATTGCCTCAAAGATCTCTAGGGTATTTGAAGATGATGCACGATTATGTGACGGAAAACTGCCACGCGATTTCATTGCTGCAATTGAGCAAAGTGTCTATGCCGCAATAGATGCTCTTGAAGGGATGGGCAATTCTATTGAAGCGATTGAGTGGAGTTATGGCATAAGAGACCAATATGGAGTTTGCTCGACTAGTCTTCAAGCGTATAGTATTCACATGAATGCTCTTGTTTATGATAAAAAAATTGCACCTCGGATGATCTCTTGTATGCGAATACATCGACATAATGTCGGATTCTTAGTTAGATTTCTTGCCGGATTTAGAATGCGACTGATTGGGGATGCACAATGGGGGAAGGAAAATGGAATCGATTATCCAGGCATGACACTTTTGTTCACTCGATATTAGAGATGCCTGATCCTTAATTATTCGATTCTTCTAGCGAAAGACGCAGAAATCACTGTAGTGCGACCGGAAAAAGTCGACGCTTGTATCGGCGATATCTAAACGCCAACAAAGGAGGAACCTATGTCCTACAACCGTGTTGTTTGTGGTGCGATGAGTATGTTGCTGCTGGGGGTCGTGAGCGGGGGTAATGCGGGGGCGGATGAAAAGGGTGAGCCGCGGACTGCTGATCCAAATGAGATACTGGGGCAACTGGCGCAGCAACCTCGGGACACGCGCGCTGGCCTTGACGCCACCGCTCTTAACGGCAAGCTGCTTCGGCTGCCAGAGAGCCCGCATATCTATCTTGTGCTCGATGGCGTGATTCGTCGCATCGCGAGCCCTGCTATTCTTGCGCACCTGTTCCGTACGTCCTGTACCATCTATGAAAACCCGTTCACGGCCTTGCTTACAGAAGGTATGCCTATTACAGAGGCATATCTGCTGATGGGAACACCCTCTGGAGAGTTGAATCTGTTTGTTGATGACAAGAAGCGCTATATCGGGAGCATGGCGCTTGTCAATAAGTACTGCTTTGATACCGATCAAGCGCTCAGATTGCCCGATTCGATTCTTCGCTTGATCCCAAAGGGGCTACCGGTTCCCTAATCCTCGTCTGAGCATCGACCCCGATTCATCAGACCCCCCCTCGGCCCGCATGGGCCTTGTGCAGTCCGTCGGGGCAGCATGCAGCACGGCGTGTCTCGCTGGCTGAAGTATTGCCCGCCCGTTCGTCCTGCCGTTCGTCCTGCCGTTCGTCCTGCCGTTCGTCCTGCCTCTTGGCTTTTTCCATCTGGCTGCGCGAGGCGCACGGCACCAGCCTCGTTTGGTTCCTTGTCCCTGTTTCTGCGCGCCGCTCGTGAGCGGCAGTCCTGGCTTGACAACGTGGGGAGCGATCGGCTTCATTGAAAATGAAATTGATTTTCATTTTCCACCAACGACCGCTTTGACCCATGCCTAGACCAGGAGTCCGCCATGCGCCGTGTCTTCGCCAAGACCGCTCTCATCGCTCTCGTAAGTGCCTGCTCACCGTCGGAACAGACCGATCCGTCACAGCAAGCAAGCTGCACGCTTCCGACCCTGCCAAGCAGCTATGAAAGTCCCCAGTACGACAGCAACACCGTGATCGAGCGCGACATCCGCACGCGCCTAAAGGCGTTTCTGCAGCCCATGCGTGATGCGGAAGCCAGCCTCAGCGTGAAGCCGACGCAGGCCGACTTGAGCGCGCTGTACGCCGCGGGCAGCCCCAGCCTGCGCTCGCTGACGGGCAGCTACTACCAGGTCAAAGTCGATGCTCTGATTGCGGCCTTTGCCGCGGCGGCTGGGAACACGTGGGCACCCAGCTCACCGCCGAGTGGACCGGGCGGCAAGTACGGCGCGTACCTGTTTGCGGCCGATGGCACAGATCTGCGCCAGGCCATCGAAAAAGGGCTGTATGGCGCGGCGCTTTATCGTCACGGCCTGGACTTGATCGCGGCGCCGATCGGCGAAGCCACAGTCGACCGCTTGATTGCGGTCTTTGGCGCGCATCCCAGCTTTCCTGGCGATACGGCGGCAGCGCAGAATCCCGATGAATTCGCAGCGGCCTATGCCAAGCGCCGCGACAAGCGCGACGCGCAGAGTCCAGGCATGTATCTGCGATTCAAGAATGCCGCGATTCGGGCGCGTGCCGCGATCGCCACGGGCGAGGCCTGTCATGCACAGCGCGATGAAGCGCTGCGGATCCTGCGCAACGAATGGGAACGCGCGCTGGCGGCGACGACGATCTTTTACTTTCACGATGCGATCAAGAAGCTTAGTGCGACGTCCCCGACGGCAACCGATGCGGCCGCCGCGCTGCACGGCTATGGCGAGGGCGTTGGTTTTCTGCACGGCTTCTACGATCTGCCGAAAGACGCGCGCATCATCAGCGATGCGCAGATCGACGACTTCCTCTCGCTGGTCGGCGCTCCGCGCGGCGGTAGCGCCAGCTCGTATCGCTTCGTGACGGACACGGCCAGCGAGCTACCCAAGCTGACGCTGGCGATCCAGCGCATCGCGGCGATCTATGGCTTCACCGCGGCGCAGATCGAGGACTTCAAGACCAACTTCTAGGAGGCCGTGCGATGTCCTCGTTTCACGAGATCTGGCTCGCCCTTCTGCAGCCGTTTCTTGCGCTGTTCGACCCCAGCAAGCGCGTGTTCATTCCGTTCTTGCTTGGCTCGCTGGTGTTGGCGCTTTGGGCAAATTACCGTCGAGGGCGGCATCATACATGGCTGCGTGCGCTGTTTCCTCGCGCGGTGTATCTGCATCCCTCCGCGCTTGTGGATTACCGGCTGCTGTTCGTGAAAGCGCTGGTGCGCGTGCTGCTGTTTGCGCCGCTTTTTGTCTCGACCCTTTCGATCACCGCGGCTGTGGCAGCGCTCTTGCGTGAACACCTTGGCGCTGCCTCGCCCACGTCGCTGTCAGCGCTCAGCGTTGGGGCTCTATACACGCTTTCAGCCTTTCTGTTCGATGACTGGAGCCGCTATGCCCTGCATCGCGTCATGCACCGCGTGCCGTTTCTGTGGGAGCTACACAAAGTGCATCACTCAGCCGAGGTGCTGACACCGCTTACGCTGTATCGCACGCACCCGATCGAGAGCCTGCTCAACTCGCTGCGTGGATCGCTTTCGCTGGGCCTGGCGAGCGGCCTGTTTGTCTGGGGCTTCGGCGGACACGTGCAGGGCTGGCAGATCCTGGGCGTCGACGCGATCGGCTTTGTCTGGAGCTTGCTCGGGGCAAATCTGCGCCATTCGCACGTCTGGATCTCGTACGGGCCGCGGTGGGAGCGGCTGCTCTTGAGCCCCGCGCAGCATCAGATCCATCACAGCGAAGACGCCGCGCATCGCGATCGAAACTTCGGCACCGTGCTCTCGCTGTGGGACTGGCTGGGCGGATCGCTGTACGTCACCGGAGCGCCCGAGGAGCTGCGCTTTGGGCTGGGCCCTGAGCAGAGTGCGCGATACCGCAGCGTCGCCTCGCTGCTGCTTTCGCCGCTGTCCTCCTCGCTGCAGGCGGCACTCGTCATGGCGAATCGCCCGCGGTGTCTGCGCGCTTCTGCGCTTGCTGCGGTGCTGTTGCTTAGCTGCGATGTCGGTACGCGCTTCGATCGCGCGCCGCTTCTGCGCGGCTTTGCCGAGTGTGCCGTCACGACATATCGCGAAGTCAGCGATGCAGCCAACCTGCTGCAGGTCGCAGTCAAGGCGCTGGCCGAGGCTCCAAGCGCGTCGACACAAGAGGCAGCTCGGGTGGCTTGGCAGCAAGCCATCGATCGCGTGCAGCAGGCTGAGCTGATGCAGTTTGGTCCTGCGGCCAAGGCACCCAGCCCCGGTGCGCAAGGGCTGCGCTCGGCGATCTATAGCTGGCCGGATGTCAACCGCTGCCTGATTGAGCAGCAGCTTGTACACAAGACCTATCAGAGCGATCTGTTCGCTGCGACGCCGGAAAACACGCGCGGACTTTCGACGCTGGAATACTTGCTGTTTTATGAGGGCCGCGAAAACGCCTGCGATGCCAGCGTCGACATCAATGCCAGCGGCACGTGGGCAGCGCTGTCCGATGACGAGCTAGCCCGACGCAAGCGCGCGTATGCGCAGGCCGCCGCGCAGGATGTTGTCACGCGAGCGCAGACCTTGCTTGCGGCATGGGAAACCGCAGGCTTCGCTGCGCAGCTCGGCAGCTCGGGGCAGGGCAGTACGATCTTCCCATCGCAGCAAGCCGGCCTGAGCGCCGTCGCTGAGGGCCTGTTCTATCTGGATGAGACCGTCAAAGATCGCAAGCTGGCGGTGCCGCTGGGACTGCGCGACTGCCCGCAGGCAAGCTGCCCAGCAGCGACAGAGTCACCGTGGGCGAAGCGCAGCATTGCGCACCTGCGCAACAACCTGATCGGCTTTCGTCGACTGTTCTTGGGGTGCGGGCCGCAAGGTGAAGGCCTGGGCTTCGACGATCTGATGAACGCGGCTGGGGCTGCCGAGCTGCGCAGTCGCATGACCGCAGATCTGAACGCGGCGCTGCTCAGCGTTGACGCGCTAAAGAGCCCAGACCTTGCGACCGCGGTTGCGAACGAGCGCGAAGCTGTGCTGGGCATCTATGACGCGATCAAGCGCATCACCGATGCTCTTAAGTCTGACTTCACCGTTGTTCTGCAGATCAATCCCCCCAAGCGAGTTGAAGGCGACAATGACTAGCCCGCGTGTTGTTTTTTCCTCGGGCTGCGTCGGGGTGGGGATCGTTGCCCTGCTTGCAGCCACAGCGAGCGCCGATTCCTCGTCGGTACACGCCGATTCGAAGCCAGACAGCAGCAGTGCATTTCAGACCGTGATTCGGTCCACGCGCGGTCTGGAAAAAGTGCCGGGAAGTGTGGCGCAGATCAGTCGCGAAGATCTGCGTCAACTGGCACCACAGAGTGTCAGCGATGCTCTGCGCACGGTCTCGGGCGTCCACATCGTTTCGGAAGACGGCATGGGGCTACGCGTCAACATTGGCATCCGTGGGCTCGACCCCAACCGCAGCCGCAAGGTGTTGGTCCTCGAAGACGGAGTTCCGACGGCACTCAATCCCTATGGCGTGCCTGAGATGTATTACACGCCGGCTATCGAGCGAGTTGCGAGCATTGACGTCGTAAAGGGCAGCGGCCAGATCGTGTGGGGACCGCAGACGGTGGGCGGCGTCGTCAACTACATTACGCCCGAGGCTCCACCGGGCGTGGGGGCGTCGGCACACGTGCGCTATGGCTCGTTCCAGTACGTGCTGGCGCAGCTTATGGCCGGGGGGACGCACGGGCCGGTCGGCTGGCGAGTCGATGCGCTGCATCGTCGCTTTGATGGCCCACGACGCCTGGATCTGGCGCTGACCGATGTCACCGCAAAGCTGCGTGTGCAGCTTGGGCAAGGCTCTCTGCTGCGCGTGAAGCTCAGCTTCTATGACGAAAGCTCGCGCGCGACGTACCTTGGCCTGACCTCGCCGCAGTTTGCGCTGGACCCAACGATCAGCGTGGCGATGCACGATCGCTTCCAAATCCAGCGCTACGCAGCAAGTGCGCTGCACTCGCTGCGCATCCGCGAAGGCATGTCCGTGCAGACGCTGGTCTATGCCTATCAGACGCAGCGCGAGTGGCGGCGGCAAGAGTTCGATCGGCGTGATGGCGGTCTTTCTTATGAACGCATCTGCGATCGCATGGGTCACTGCGGAAGCCCAGACGACGAAGCGCTGCGGCCCGACAACGACGGCGGATCGATCTTTTTCCGCCAAGAGTCGGTGATTCGCAACCGCAGCTATCAAGTCGCTGGCATCGAGCCGCGCCTAAGCTGGCTGTGGTCTGCTGGCACGGTGCTGCGCGGCGAGCTTACGGCGCTGGTTCGTCTGCACTATGAACGAGCGCGCGAGCAGATTTTAGAGACGCAGTTTCCCAGTGCCTCATCGGGTGAAATTCTCGATGACGAGAGCCGCTATGGCGTCGCGTTGGCAACGGCTGTGCAGCATCGCTTTTCGCTGTGGGATCGCCTGCACATCACGCCCGGCGTGCGCGTCGAGACGTACATGAGCCACCGCCAGATCCTGCGGATGCGCAGCAGTTTTTCCGATGGCACCACGTCGGTGCGCGATGTCGATGTGCAGGGACGTTCGCTTAACCAAGCGCTGATCCCTGGGCTTGGTGTGTCGACGCGGGTGTGGCGACCGCTGACGCTGTTTGCCGGTGTTCATCGCGGCTATTCTCCGCCCCGTTCAAAGGATGCGGTGTCGACGAGCGGCCAGAACCTGCAGCTGGATCCCGAGCTTTCTTGGAACTTCGAACTGGGGGCGCGCATCTCGCGACTGTCGTGGCTTTCGGTTGAGACCGCAGGCTTCGTGATGGACTTTGAAAACCAGATCCTGCCGCCCAGTGAAGCAGCCGGTGCAGCCTCGGGCGCTAGTTTCAACTCGGGCCGCAGTCGTCACGCCGGGATCGAGTGGCAAAGCACGTTCGATCTGCTGGATCTGCTGAACTGCCGCTCTGTCAACCTGCCGCTTTCCATCGGCTATACGTTCCTGCCACTGGCGGCCTTTGTCGGCGGTCTTTCAGACGGAGGCAGGCTGCCGTACGCCCCGCCGCATCTTTTGAACGCGCAGCTTCGCCTGCAGCATAGGATTGGGTTTTCGGCGCAGGTGAACGTCAGCTTTGTCGCCGCGCAGCTTGCCGATCGCGATGGCACGATCGCGCGGTCGGCAGACGGCCTGCTGGGTGAAATTCCCAGCTACACCACGGTGGATGCCCGCCTAGCCTATAGCCATCAACGCAGTGGCTTGAGTGTCTATATCGCGGGCAAGAACCTGACGGCGCAGACGTATATCGCAAGCCGCGCCCCCGCCGGCATTCAGCCCGCCGGCTTTCTGCAGGTCTTCGGCGGCCTAGAGTGGGCTTGGCCTGGCTCGCGTAGCTAGGCTGCGGAGCTTCATTGAGTATGGATCGGTCGCGGGCGCAGCGCCTGTACGAAATGGGCAGTCTGCGGCTCGTTGAAGCCTTTGAGTAAGACCGCTTCACTGGCGCTGACCACAAGATCGTCGCCGATGGCTTGGCGCGCTGCGTCCGACAAGAGGATCTCTTCGGCGCCCGCGCGGCTGCCCAGGCGTGAGGCCAGGTTGACGACCGAGCCGACTGGCGTCCGCTCACGACGAAGGTCTGAGCCGATTTCGCCGAGGAGGATCTGACCAAAGCTGATGCCCATGCCAATGTGTACGGGGCATTGAAAGACGGCGTCGCGGTTTAGCTGCTCGACGGCAGTGCGAATGTCCAGGGCGGCAGCGACCGCGCGCCGGGTGGCGTCTTCTTCGTAAAATAGGGCGAGCACAGCGTCGCCCATAAACTTGTCGATTACGCCTCCGTGCTGCTCGATGATCTCGGCTTGGCGGCTCAAGTAATGATTCAACATCTGCACAATTTTTTCGTCCGAGCTTTCCACCGAAAGCGCGGTGTAGCCGCGGATGTCCGAGAAAAAAACCGCGCCCGCTCGCCGTTCGGACAACGTCGAGTGGCCACGCAGCGCACGCCGCGCGATGGCTTCGATGGTGTGCTTGGGCAGGTACTTGAGCATCTGATAGCGCTCGGCCAGCGTTGCCGCCATGTGGTTGATCTGCGTCGCCATCAGCCCCAGCTCATCGCCGCGATCGAGCTCGATGCGATACCCAAAGTTCTGCTTTTCTAGCTCTTTGATCCCGATGCGGATCTTGCGCAGCGCACGCCCTACGCTGTGTGCCAGAGCAAAGCTGACGGCGGCCACCAGCGCCAGGCCGATCAGCGAGACCAGCGTAATCGTGCGAGCCGTCTTGGCCACTGCCTGCAGAAACTCATCTACGGTGTAGTCGACTTCGAGGATGCCGGCGATCTGTCCCTGTCGATCGAAGATCGGCGCATAGGCCGAGACCCAGGTGCCATGCGCATCGCGGTACAAGCGCGTGTGCATCGCGGTTCGCTGTGTGAGCACCTTCATCAGCAGCGACACGTTCTCGGGAACGACGTGGTACGCATCGCCAACGAACGGACGCTCGTGCAGCATCACGGCGAAGCGCAGCTCATGATCGCTGACGGGATGGAACGTATAGATCTGATCGAAGCGCAGATAGTTGGCAGCGCGCACGCGTTCCAAGTATTCGCGAATGCGCTTGAATTCAGGCGTCTGCGCGTCGGCGTTGCTGCGGATTCGACGGTGGTCGTCGCCATCGATCGACAGCGCGGCCGTGGCGGCGATGCGGTCGAGGGCAAGGCCAAACCGTTCCTCTTCCGCTTGATATTCCAAGCGGTAGCTGATCAGCGCGAAATAGGTGATGGTCAGCGCCACCGACAGGACACCCAGCCCAACGATCTGTACAAAGAGACTGGGGCGAAGGCGTAGCCTGCGTCGCTGCGGAGAGGCCATACCCTTCAAGTATCCGCGGGAACCGGCGCGTTACGCAATGCATGGTGAAAAGCACGCTGCGTCTTCGCCGCACTGCACGATACAGGACTTCTAGGAACGCGAGACGATGCGCGCAGGCCCCAAGTGCTGCGCGAGTTGATCGCTGGCCAGGGCAACGCGAGCGGCGTCTTTTCCTTCGAGCGTCAGGCGCACGCGATGGTGGTCGGACGCGGGCTCCATGCGTGGGTAGCTGCCCAGCGCGACATCCGGGAACCGAGCGGCGATATCGTCGAGGATGTGAGCGATCTCGCCTTCTTCGCTGCGGACCAGGATCTGATGCAAGGCAAACGGCGACTCGCGGAAGCGCTCGCGAATGGCAAGGAACTTGCGCCGAAAGATCTCGGGGATACCGGGCAAGATGTGAACGTTGCGAACGCACAGCACTGGCCACTTGAGATCACCGCTGGAAAGAAGCTGGGTTCCCGCGGGCACATCGGCCATGCGCAGGTTACGGGCCAGAAGCTCGCGTCGCGCGGCGTCAGTCTCATCCGTTGAGCCTTCCGCCTTGGGCAGGCTCTGATAGTACGCGGTCAGCAGAGCGGCAAGCTCGGGGTGACGCTGCACCGGCAGGTCGAATGCCTGCGCTACGCCGACGATGGTGACATCATCATGGGTCGGCCCGACTCCGCCGGATGTGAACACCGCGTCGTAGCGACTCGAAAAACGCGCCACAGTCTCGGCAATGGTGGCGGTGTGATCGGCGATCACCGCGATCTCGCACAGGCGCATGCCCAGGCCGCGTAGCTCGCTGATCAGAAACGGCGTGTTGGTATCGGCAACCTTGCCGGAGAGGATCTCGTCCCCGATGACAATGAGCCCCGCGGTAGCCATGCGCGGAGGATATCAGCCGCGACGTCCGCCGGGGAAGCTTCCGCTTGTGCTGCCTGGGGCCGAGACAGGGCTGAAGTTGCCGCTGCTGCTCGCTTGGGTGGTACTAGCGACGGTGCCTAGCTCTGCCTCAAACGGCTTTAGGCGCTTGCGTAGATCGGCGAGACGGCGCAGAAGATCCAGGTTTTCGCTGCGGAAGTCGGCCAGGAACTTGCGCTCGCGGCGACGGGCTAGCTGAGCCGAAAACAACTCGGGCAGTCGATCGGCAAGCTGCTTGGCCTCATAGAATTCAGGCAGCAAGGGCACCAGCTTGTTGTTGTCCGCGCGTCCGTCGATGCGCTCGACTTGGCCAGGGCGGCGACCAACCGGGGGCGACCACAAAAGGTACATGCCCTCGGGCGCCTGCGCAGATAGGTTGCGCACCAGCATGCCACCCGACAGATCGGGAAGAGCCTCTTTGATCAGCGCGATATCGAATGAGCGACCTGACGTGGTGTCGAGCGCCGAGCCACCGCTGGTCACGGTCGTCACGACGTAGGTCTTGGGCAACATCGTTGACAGCGAGCGCGACAACCAACCGTCCTCTTCGACGATCAAGATCTGCGCGATCTCGTCCGGCGTCGGCGAGCTGGGCGGTGGCTGCGATGGCGGCCCCGCACTCTTGTCTTTTCCCATCGGCTGCGGTGGCTTGCTTCCCGATGGAACTACGGGTGCAGCAGCAGGGCGCTGACTTAGCTGCCAGCGCAGCTCACCAATGCGACGTGCGGAATCGGTGAGCTTTAGGAAAAGCTCTTCGTTCATGCGTGCCGAGTCCGCGAGCAGGCTCTGCCGCTCAAGCTTGCTCTGGGCCTGCGCTCGCAGCGATAGGATGCGCGGCCCGATATAGCCCAGCTGGTCGCGATCCTTGACGATGACGTCGCAGGCCCCTTGGCGAATGGCGATGAGGGCTCGCTCAAAGCTCGCGTGAGCGATGAGTGCAACGACCTCCGTCAGCGGCTGCTGTCGGCGCAAGGCGGCGATAAAAGCCAGAGCAGCGGTCTGCTCCAACGAGTCGAGATCGATCAGTGCTGCAGCAAAGGTGTTGCGCTGCACAGCTCCGCGCGCGGCCTCTAGATCGCTGACGAGGATCGAGCTGACATCAACCTCGTGCAGGCGTGATCGAAGATCGGCCTGCAGTCGCTGATCGGCGGCGGCAATGAGCACCAGATCCACAGACGTCACCGAACTCCCAGCCGCAGACTGCATCTAGTTACATGTATCACGTTCAGGCGAGAGGCTGACGCTCAGATCGCGAGCTTTTTGGCAATCTGAGCCAGGCTTTCGGTGTTGTGGATGTGGGCGAGCTGGCTCAGCAGGTAGTCTTTGACCTCGGCTTCCAGCGTCGACAGCTCGCTGGTGAGGCCGAGTGCGTCGGCGTAGGAGCGCACCAGCTTACTTTCTTGCTCGCTGACCTGTCCGTCGGCAAACGCCATCAGAAGAGCCGTCTTCAAGAACACCTGACGCAGCGGCGCGCTGTCGAGGACCGCGGCGAGCTCCTCACCGGTTATCGCAGCGCTGCGCTCCAGCGTCGCCAGCGCTTGGAAGCTGCCACCGGCCTCGGCCCAGAACGAACCCACCAGGGCGGCTTCGCGCTCGTGCAGGCCATCTGAGTGGGCGATGGCAAACAGGCCACGGGCGATGGCTTCGGCGTGGTTTTTCTCGACGTTGATCTCAGCAAAGAAGTTCATCACAGGCTCCTTCGTTGTGCGCGCAGGATTCGTTTGCGGTCGTCATTATCGCCTAGATCCGACCGTGATCTTCAGAAGCTGCAGGCGCTGCTGCAGATCCGAGATCGGCAGGTCGGCGTACTTCGCGGGTAGCATGCGGCGGTTGCTGGCTTCAAACACAGCCAGAAGCTCCATCAGCTCCAGCATCTCGATATCGCGTGAGGGCAGGTAGTCGCGGACGGCACGCGTCAGATCGTCGGCGCTGACCGCGGCCTGCTCGGCGCGCTGGCTGGCATAGTCGCTGCTCAGCAACACCACAGCTTCGATGTCAGCGTTCGACATGCCGACAATCGGCTCTAGCACGCTGCGATGTTCGGGGAAACGCAGCTCGCTTTGCACTTTGTTCTTGCGAAGCTGAGCCGAGAGGATCGTCTCGACCTCTGCCGGCGTCTGCGGATAGAAGAATGGGATCTTGCGATCCAGGCGGCCCGCTCGCTTCAGGTCGATATCGACTTTGTCCGGGCGGTTGGTCATCAACACAAAGAGCACGCGACCGCGGTTTGCGGTGTCAGACATGAACTCTTTGATGCGGGCGATGACGCGGCTATTGGTGCCGCCGTCCTCGTCGCCCTGGTTGCCGAATGCGCGGTCGCACTCGTCGATGATGACCATGACCTGACCGATGGCCTGCACCACTTGCAGGATGCGCTCTAGATTGCCTTCGGTGGCGCCGACCCACTTGCTGCGGAAGTTCTTGAACTTGATCGCGGTCAGGCCGGACTCTTTGGCAAAGGCCTCAGCGACGAAGGTCTTGCCGGTGCCCATCGGTCCAGTGAACAGCAGGCCCATTGGCACGCGGTTGCGACGACCCTCGCGGATGTTCTTGGCGATCTGCGTCAGGTCTTTTTTCACTTCGTCCATACCGCCGACGACTTCAAAGCCGTGCTTGGGTTCGACGAATTCGATCAAGCTGTAACACTCGCGCTCGATGATCTCGCGCTTTCTGGCTGCGATTAGGCGCAACACTTCGCGGCGGGCGTCTCCGTTGCTGCTTGGCGTCGATGGGCCTTCGGGGGCGATCAGGCGGCGGATCTCGCTTTTGGGCATGCCGCGCGTGATCTGCGCCAGCTTGCTTGCGCGCTCCAGGGCAGCAGGGCCGCCGCCGAGCAGCTCGGTGATGTATTTGGTGCGCTCGACTTCGTCGTCGGTGCCAGGATCGCTCGGCGCCAAGATGCCCTTGATCTGGATCGTCTTAAGACCCGCCGTCACTTCGGTCATGATCTCGACTTCATCGGGCGGCATATCGGGGCGTATTTGGCGCAGCAGCGCCGAGCGTTCGGCATTGCCTGGAATCGGCACCTGCACCGTCGCGACGCGTGGGTTGGCGACGAGCTTGGGATGCAGCTCAGACAGGTTTTCCACGAGCAAAAAGATCACGCTGTCGTTCTTGTCGATGGCCGGCAGTGTCGACCAACGCTGCAACGTCACTACCGTTGCGCGATCGTCGACCGTTGAGAAGCTGGTCTCGCCCGCCGGGGCCACCGTGTCGGCGTACTCGATCACCACGGCAACACCGTTCTGCGTCAGCAGCAGGCGTTCCAAGAGCGGCAGCACCTTGGCTGGCTCTTTCGCAAGCAGCAGATCTTCGAAGCCGCTTGGGATCTTGCCACGCACAAACTTCACGCCCGTCGATACGTTGTACAGCGCGACTAGGCTCTTTTTTTCTAACAGGACTTTGTACAGAAACTCGGGGCATGAAAGCAGGCGCTCTTCGCCGCTGCGCTTGTCGCTGCTGCCATCAGGATCGTCGAGGATCATGTCGTGAACATTGCCGTGCAGAACGAACTGCGAAGACTCACCGCGCAGGTACCGCCGACGGATCTCATCGGCCCAGCTCGGCAGGCGGTTGCTTTGGGCAAGAGGCATGGTGCTCATGTGCCGGTTCTCCACTTCAAAAAGAAAAACAGCAGGCGTGCGGCCTGCTCGTCGTACCTAGCGGCTGAGCGTCTGTCCCATTCCGGCGAAGACGCTCTCGGTTTCTTTGGCCGCTTCTCGCACAGCGGCCACACCCTCGCGCAGGTTGTCCAAGCGGTCACCTAGCTGGTGTGCTTCGTTCATCGACACGATCTCATCCGCGAGCAGGCTGAACGTATTTTCGATGAGATCCATCTGGCCACGCGCCGTCTGCAGGCTGCGGCGTAGCTCTTTGTAGCGGTCTTTGCGCTGCAGCAGCACAGACAGATTCTTCTGTGCCACCGTGCGACGCTCGTCACCGACCGGGAGCTTTTCGACCTGAAGCTGATATCGGCGAATGTCGGCTTCTATCTCTTCCAGCTTGAAGGTATCGAGGTAGCGGTCGTAGCGCGTCGCCAGCGTCGCCAGCTCAAGAAAATCATCGACGACTTCGTCGAGCTTACCGAAGTCCGCCGACAGCAGATCCACCGAAAAGCTGGGGTTGTCCTGGGCCAGCTTCTGAATCTTCATCTGCGTATCGCGCAGCGTCAGGGCACGGACCTTTTCTGCATCGGGCAGTGCCGCGAACTTCGCCGCTTGTCGTTTTTTCTGCGCGGCGACTTGTTCCGATTCCCAGATCTTGTCCCAGATGTTGCGCCGCAAGAGCTTCGAGTCGGGAGCAAACAACATCCACAGCGCCTCGCCCGCCGCCGCCAAGACCCCCAACCACCACTGGCCCGTCGCGGCTGCTGCGACCCCGGCCCCTGCTAGCAGCGACAGGTTGTATGGGTTGACGAAGGCATAGCGATAATACGGCGGCGTCTCTTTCGCGAGCTTGCCGGCAGGACCCGCGCTGCGACGGGCCAGGCTGTTCATCAAGCTGCTGTCTTTCATGTCCGCCATGGGATGTCTCTACTTCACTTGCGCCGATGTCATCGGGGCTGGCGGGGTTTGATCTTTGACCGGCGCCGTGGGTGGTGCGTACAAGAGCTGCAGCAGCCGCTCTTCGGCCTCGCGGAACTGCGAGCTGGCCTTCAGCGAAAGCGAGCGCTCCTCGAACGCCGGGATATCCATGCGATGCAGGATGCGCGCGGGTCTGCGCGATAGCACATAGACCGTGTCTGCCAGATACACCGCCTCTGACACATCGTGGGTGACGAACAAGATGGTGTTGTCTTCGCGATGCGAGATGTCGATGAGCATGCCCTGCATTTCCCAGCGCGTCTGCGGATCGAGCGCGCCGAACGGCTCATCCATCAAAAGCAGGGCAGGGCGATTGATCAGCGTGCGAGCGATGGCGACGCGCTGCTTCATGCCGCCCGAAAGCTCTTTGGGATACGAGCGCGCGAACTGCAGCAGGCCGACGCGTTCCAGGATCTTGTGTGCTTGCGCGCGGCGCTCTTCTTTCGGCACGCCGCGCAGACGCAGGCCGTATTCGACATTTTCCTGCACGGTCAGCCAGCCGAAGGACGTGTACTGCTGGAACACCATGCCGCGATCGGCGCCGGGGCCCGTCACAGGATGTCCCTCGATCAGGACCTGGCCACGCGTCGGAGGCAGGAGGCCCGCGACGGTCTTTAGGATCGTCGATTTGCCGCAACCTGATGGGCCCAGGAAGACAACGATCTCGCCCTTGCCAGGCTTGTCGGGAATGTCGAACGAGACGCCGCGGACGGCTTCAACATCGTCGCCGCCGCGACCACGATACGTGACGTGCAGATCGCTGACCTGTAGCTTCAGCGCGCCGCTTGCCGTCGCAGTAGCAGCGGTTGCGGCGGGCGGACTGGCAGGGCCAGAGCTTGCTGGGGTACTGACCGCATCAGCCATGGCTGCCCTCGCGCCAGGGGAAGAACAGACGCGACAGCGCACGAAGCAGCGCGTCGGTACCAAGGCCAATAACGCCGATGATGATGACGCCTGCGAACATCTCGGCGGTCTTTAGTCGATCGCCCGCCAGCTTGATCAGGTATCCCAGGCCGCGTGTGGTGTTCACGAACTCAGCCAGGATCACATACGTCCACGCGATGGCGTTCATCACGCGGAACGAGTCGAAGACATCGGGTAGCGCCGCTGGCACCAGCACCGACAAGATGACCTGCGTGCGGCTGGCACCCAGCGTGCGCGCGGTCTGTACAAGCTCTTCGGGCACGGCGCGAATCGCGCTGACCACAACCGGCAGCAGATACACAAAGACGCCCAAGAACAGGAACGCGATCTTCTGTTTTTCGCCGATGCCGAACCACAGGATCGTCAGCGGAATGAACGCCGAGATCGGCATATAGCGCAGCGGTGCCATGATCGGCTCGACGACGCGATTGATGGGTTCATACGCGCCCATAAGGATGCCGAGCGGCAGCGCGATCACCGCGGCTAGCGCGAACGAAAGCACGATGCGCACCGTCGAGACAATGGCTGCATCAAACAGCACTCGCTCGCCCGTGAACAAGTCGCGGATGAGCACGCGCAGGACTTCCATGGGCGAAGGCAGAAACAGCGCACCGATCAGCGGCTTGGGCCCGCTAGTCAGCGCTAACCACAGCGCCAGCAATAGAAGCGGCGTCGCAAGCCCCAGTCCTAGCTGATAGCTCGACGGTAGCGGCTTGCGCAGCGACCAGATTGGCTCGCGTGAGCGCAGAGGCGCCGCTGCTTTGGATGGATTCGCTGCCGGTTGCCCTTCTGCCATGCCTTTCCTCGGGGGCCACGCTGATTCGGCCGTCACAGCGGCCGGTACGATGCGTTGCTCAGCGCCGCTTACTGCACGTTCAAGATGACCTTGATGTCGGTGCGGCGGTTTTGCTGCCGGCCGGCTTCCGTGGAGTTTGGCGCGACCGGGTGTTCTGAGCCGTGGCCGATGGTCTGGAAGCGTTTCTCGTCGAGCTTGAAGTTCTTGATCAAGTAGTCCTTCACCGAATCGGCGCGGCGCTGCGAAAGCGTGCGGTTGGCCGATCGTGAGCCTGTGGCATCGGTGTTGCCCTCGATACGCAGGTAGGTATTGCCAAACGCGATCATGGTTTCGCCCAACTGATCGAGGACGAAGTGCGAGCCGCTCATGATCTCGTCACTGCCTGGCGTGAAATAGATGCTGAGCGACTTGTTGACGATGGCGCGCTCTTTGGCTGGATCGACTTTCTTTTTGGGATCGAACTTGAACTCTTCGACGACTTTTTGGCCGGGATAGGCATCGGCCAGGGCTGCGACAAAGCGCGTGTCGACATAGTCCTTGGCCTCGACGACCTTGCTGATCACACCCTGCTTGCGCCAGACGATGAATGCCGTGTTGAACAAGATGTCGAACTGCGAGCGGTTGCCATCCAGGCCAAAGAACAGCGCGTTGTCCGCGAACGCCGTCAGCTTCAAACCCGACAGCATGCCCGAGACGTCGTCTTCGCTGAGCTTGAGCGCTTTGCCGACGATCTGATAGGCCTGCGCTGGATCTTTGCCGATGCTGTCGATGCCGTCGAACCAGCCGTGTACGAAGTTCATCAGCGTGGTCGGGGCCTGCTCGATGATCTCGGGCTTGGCGACCAAGCAATCGGCGATGACGTTGGTGGCGGCGGCGGTCGAGACCAGCACATGCGCTTCATCGGCCCGCGCTTTCACCGCACCCGACAGATCCGGCTCCCACGTCACGGCGGCATCGACGTTCTTGCTCTTGAACGCAGCCGCGGCCAGCGGGGCTTCGGCGGTGATAACCAGGTTCTTTTCGATCTCGGCCTTGTCCGCGGGGGTAAGGCCTGACTGCGACAGCATGTAAAGAAGCAGCCAGTGCGACGGCGTAAAGCGCGTCGTCGCGATCTTTTTGCCCTTGAGATCCTCGATGCTCTTGATGCTTTGCAGCGAGACAATGCCATCACCGCCGCGCGACCAGTCCTGCTGCAGGATGGCCTTGCCGCTCTTGCCTTGCTCGGCCAGAGCCGACGCCTCGCGCGACCACGAGTCGACGGTGTCCCACATGATGTCGATGTCGCCCTTGATGAAGGCCGCCAGCTTGGCCTGCGGATCTTCGAGCAGCTTGAACTCGACATCGAGTCCGTACTTGCTCATGTAGATTGAGCCCTTGTCGCCACCTGCGAGGCCCATGTTGGCGACGATGCCGGGGGCGTGTC
>CAZKOY010000066.1:0-28175 GCA_964554495.1 uncultured Myxococcales bacterium | reverse complement strand
CCAAGGCGCTGGGCAAGAAGTACGAGCGCAAGATCGCCGACTGGAGCGGCACGACCCGCACCTTCGCCCTCGGTCACGAGTCGGGCTGCATCAAGTTCCTGTAAGCCGTGCGCAGCCGCCGCATCTTCTTCGTCGCGCTTGTTGCGACGCTGCTCTGCGTCTTGCTGTGGGTGCAGCGGCACGCTCTGCGTTCTTCGTCTTCCCCCGCCAACAGCCCGCCCCCTTCGCCCGCTTTATCGAGCCAAAGCCCCGTCGGTGTGACCGCTTCGTCGGGCAGTCCGTCCACGCTGCGCTGGGACGTTGGGCAAAAGCGCGCCTATACCTTGCTCAGCGAGCGGACCCTGCGCTTTGCCGCCAAGACCAAGGCCGACGAGCGCAGCGATCCAAGCGCGCCCTCGCAGGATCGCTATCGCATTTCCATCTCTGGCACGTGGCAGGTCGCGGTGGTGCGTGTCGATGCGTTCGGCGTCCTTTTGGAAGCGCAGCTAAGCGAGCCGCAGATCGCGCTTGGCGATGCAACAGCAAGCGCTGCCACGGATGAGACGGCTCGGCTGCGGACGCTGCTCGCGACGCCGTTTTTTCTGCAGCAGAGCGTAAGCGGACAGCTTCGCGCTCTGCGCCTGCCCGCCGGCCACACGCCGTTTTCACGCGGCCTGCTCAAGGCGCTGGTGGCCAGCTTGCAGTATGTGCGAGCAGGCGATTCTCCGACGGTATACGCGGCGGCTTCGTCGACCTGGACCGCGCGCGAGCTAGATGCAACCGGCGAATACGAAGCGCGTTATGTGCTAGGCAGCGGCCGTCGTACCTGTGACAAGCAGCGTCTGCGCTATACGCAGGTTGCTGCTGCGCAAGGCCTGCTGCCGGTGGCCAGTCTGGGGCGGCTTTCCGGCTCGCTGCAGGTGCATTTCGAGCTAGATCCCGACGCAGACGAAGCTGCACGCGTCGTTTCGCTGTCGGGAAGCGAGACGCTCGATGTCGATCCTGGGCCCGACATGCCGCAGGTATCGTCGCAGAGCCAGTTTTCGCTGCGTTTCGTCCAGGCGACGCAGATCGCCGACGCCAGCGCGCGGGCGCAGCGAGCCATGGGATCGGACTATGACGTGGTGGCCATGGGGCAGGCCGATCTCGACGCTGAGAGCGATCGACGCAGCGATCTGCAAGCCGTGCGCGGCGCGAGCTATGGCGATCTGTTGGCGCGCCTGGATGTCTTGGCCAAGTCCGACGATGGCGCGCGGCGGGCCGAGCTTTTGTCGCAGCTTGCGGCGCTGGTGCGGCTGGATCCGACGACGGCGCAGAAGGCACGTCAGACGATCATGTCCGGGGCCGAGGCAGCGACAGCGCGCACGCTCTTGGGCGCGCTGGGCGCAGCCGGCAGCGGTCCAGCGCAGGCGAGCTTGGTGGCGCTGGCCGAGTCCGATTCACTTTCGCCGGATGTGCGCAGCAATGCTGTGGCCATGCTTGGCTTGGGCGATCATCCAACCGATGCGACGACGACAGCGCTGAGCAAGCTGTCTTCCGATCGCGATCCCGATGTGCGAGGCACAGCCGCCTTGGCGCTGGGCAACGCGGCGCTGGCGCAGCGCAAAGAGGGTCAAGTTGGGGAAGCCGAGCAGGCCGTTGACGAGCTTTTGGCCAAGCTGCAGGCCGCGGCCACCGTCGAGGAACAGCTACTTTACATTCAAGCGCTGGGCAATGCCGGGGATGCGCGTGCGCTGTCCGCGCTGCAGACCGCTCTGTCAGCGACGGATATCGAGCTGCGCTCGGCCGCCGTGACCGCGCTGCGCTTTATCCCCGACGAACGCGTCGATGCCCTGATCGCGTCGACGCTGCTGCAGGATCCCGCCGAGCGCGTGCGACGCAGCGCGGTGTTTGCCGCCAGCTTTCGTTCGCTGCTGATTTTCTTGGGGCCGCTGCGGCAGGCTGCGCAGTCTGAGCGCGACGCGGGCGTGCGGCTGGATATCGTCGGTGTGCTGGGGCGCTCGCTGGCATTCCCCGGCGTGCTAGAGCTTCTCACCGCGCTTGCGACACGCGATCCATCCCCGGATGTGCAGCGGGCCGCCGCCGCCTTGCTGAGCCAACCGTCGCGTCAGCGGCCGTGATCGTGCCGTCGCGCTGCCGCCGCCGCGATACACTGCTTTTATGAGCCAGCAAGGACACGGCCGCGGGCCCGTCAGCAGCAGCGAGATCGTCGACATCGAGCTTTTGCACAGCGAGGAACACGATGGCGGCAAGTACCTGCGCTTCCGCCGCGTACACCTGCAGAACCTGCGAGCCGATGGCACGCGCTCTGATGCGTACTTCTGTGAATTCAGCGATCGCCCGCGCCATGGCACCGACGCGGTCGCCGTGGTCTTGTGGCGGCGCAGCCGTCGGGGCGATGTCGAGGTGCTGCTGCGACGAGGCCTGCGTCCGACGCTGCGCTTTGGTCGATCCGAAGAGCGCCTGGCCCAGCCTGACCCAGCGCCCTATCTGCACCTGACCGAAGTCGTCGCGGGCATCTTGGAAGACGGTGATGTTGGCGAGGCCGGCATTCGCCAGCGTGCGGCGCTGGAAGCCTGGGAAGAGGCCGGACTGCGCGTCGAGCCGTCTCAGATTTGCCTGCTAGGTCGCGTCTTCCTGTCGCCGGGAATGTCCCCCGAGTGCTGCTATCTGGCGAGTGCCGAGGTCGGCCACGTCGATGCGGCGCTGCCTGAGGGCGATGGCTCGCCGATGGAAGAAGGCAGCCGTCAGCGCTTTGTGCCGCTGTCTGAAGCGATCGCCCAGTGTGATCGCGGTGAGATCGAAGACGCCAAGACCGAAGTACTGCTGCGTCGCTTGGTGGCGCGGCTTGCGAGTGCGTCGCCCGCGAGCTAGCCAAGACGCCGAGCTGGCACGTCGATTCGTTGGATTCGAGCGGCTTCGTCGGCCTAGCGGCGAGCCTGCGCCAGAAGCGACTTGCCGTCGGCCGGTCGCAGGAAGTGAACCGGGTTGCCCTGCGCATCGCTGAGCGTCACGCGCAGCTCGCGCCCCTCGGGCAGATCGACCCAGAACGTCGTGTCCTTGCGGCCACTGCGCAGGCCTTTGGGTGCCTGACCATCGACCAGAACCTTGAGTCCGCCGCGCGGCACGACAAAGGTGGCGCCGGTCAGCGTCTGACTGGCTCGCAGCGTCGCGCTGCCGTCGGGAAGCAGCCGCACATCGACGCCGGCCATGGCCCGAAAGTGATCGCCAAGCTGGCTGAGCGTCGGGACCCATAGCGAGCCGCGCTCGACGCGCAGGGCCAAGTCGGTAAACAGTTGCTGCAAGCGCGGGTGCAGGACGATTTCGCCCGAGCGCTTGCCCGGCAGCATCAGGTTGCGACCGCGCAGCGGGCTGCTCGGCGGGTGAAACGCTTCCAGATAGGTGTGCGCGATGTGCAGGCCGCGCTCGCGTTCCAGCTGATCCAGCGCTCGCTTGTTGTACAGCTGAAAGAAGCGGTTCCCGTCGACATACATCATCATCGAGCTAAACAGCCACAGGCCACCAGGCGTGCCAGAGGCCAGCCGACCGGCGGGCCACAGAACCGGCGCATAGCGATCGCTGCGACGCGGCGCGAGCAGGTTCAGCGAGCCCGCAGGCACATCGATGCCCGACCACGCGTAGCTGTAACCGAACTTGTGCAGCAGATCGACGATGCCAAACGGCCCATTCTGATAGCCCTGGTTCACCAGCGCTTCGCAGTTGGTATAGGGCTGGTGATCGATCCAGGTGCGGGCATGGAAGCGCTGAAACATTTCGAGCGCGCTGGACGTGCGCTCGCGATCGTCGCGCAGCGGCGTTGCCGAGTGCGGTGAGATCTCCCAGCCGCTGCGTGTCATGCGATCGGCCAGCTCGACCACGTCGGGATCATCGAGCTGCGGGCGGCCACCACCTGTGGAATCGACCTGCGGTCGACCATAGCGGCTGCGGAAGGTCTGGATGGTCCGCGACGAGCGGCCCGGCCCCGAGACACTGATCGGCGTGGCTTCATGCTTCAGCAGCGGCGGTGGCGCCGGCTCGCCGCTTGATGCCCACAGCGCTTTGGTGATCGACAGCCTGCTGCCGAGCAGTCCACCTGTGCCCCACAGCGACGAGGACATGTTGGACGTGCCACCGGCCAGCGCTCGTAAGGTGGCTGCCGCCGTCTGATCGGCGTGATCGGTGATGACCAGCGCAGCCTGACGACCGTCGGGATATCGCGCCTTGAACAGCGGAACCGCCGCGCCGCTGTGCAGCGCCAAGTCGGCGCGCAGCGGCTCTTCGTCAGGGCCAAGCATCTGACGCACGGGCAGCGACTGCCGATGATTGGGGGCGCGCCAGTTATCGGTGCAGGCGGTAAAGCGCGAAAACGGCCGTGCTTCCGTCGAAAACAGGTCGATGCGGGCCAAGAGCCGTGGCCCTTCGCGCAGCGCTCGCAGGCCATCTAGCTCGTCTTCTACGATCAGCGTCCAGGCGGTCAGCGGCTCTTTCTTGCCACGTCGGCCACCGGCTTCACGCGTGCTGAGCTCGGGGCCGGCGTATGGATAGATCGTCAGCCACTTTGGATCGAGCTGCGACATGGCGACGCTGCGACCCAAAGACTTGCTGGATAGGTCGCGCGAAGCCACCTTGGCGCTGCTCTCGGGCAGCTCTAGCTCGACGGTGAGCAGCCCAAGCCACAGCGGAGCCGCACTGCGCGCTTCGGCATGCATCGAGTAGTGGCCTTCCGCGCTCTGCTGCCAGCGCAGCTTGACGATAAGACCGGCGGTGCCCACGGCGACGTCGCTGACCAAGGCCTCGCCTTCGCGGCGCCAGCTTGTCACTGGAAAGACGCGCGTTGCCGGCATCGCGATCGGCGCTTCCGAGCCACCATCTGCGGCCACGCGCACGCGGATCAGAAGTGGCAGCTCGCCGCCGCTGGCGTCGCTGACCGTGACCGCCTCGCCTTGCTGACGGACCTCGGCCACGGCAGACTCAGGCTGGTTCAGGCTGCCGCCCAGCGCCATCGCGAGCGCCGGTATGACCAACGCCCGCCAAGCTGCGCGCTGACCTCTTCCCCTCATCGGCGACGCCTCGGCGCCGTCAAGAAACCGCAGCAATCCCACGCTGTCATGCCCCCCCTCTGGGGTCGCCCCACCCACGAGGCACTGAAGCCCGATTATAGACGAATCGACCGCAGTCCTCGTAAAGTTCCAGCGACTTCCGCGATCGGTCCGGGCACACACGACATGCAGACTCGCGCAGACAGCAAGGTCCGACTTTTTCTGCCATGGCAGGAGATGTAAGCCGTGCAGAGCGCGGAAGAGCAGAGCCCTGACCTGCCTGGCCCGGGTCGTCCAGCGACGGAAAACAGCAGCGATGCGCGGCGGGTAGTCGCCGGGCTTTCGATTCGCAGCAAGATCCTTTTGGGTTTTGTCTTGGTGCTCTTGTCCTCGGGCGGAGCCACTCTGTATGCCGCCTGGGCGGTGCGCACGTTGGGACAACAGCTGCGCTTGGTGGCGCTGGGCTATTCCGCGCTGCGGCTGCAGCTGCAAGATCAGCAGACGCTGCAGGCCAACTTGCAGCGACGAGTGGCCGAGCCGGACAGCAGCCCAGGCACACTGGCCGCGGTGACCGCCGATCGCAAGCGGAGAAAGATTCGCCTGCAGGGTGCTCGTCAACACGTGACGGACCTGCGGCGCACACTGCCGCAGAAAGACGCGCAGTTTCTGGCGGGCGTCGACGACGAGCTGGCGCAGCTAGAGCAGATCTATACCGCGACCGACAGCCTTGAGCCCGGCACTCCCGCGGTTCGCAGCATGGAAGATCACGCGACGCAGCTTCTGGAACACCTTTCAAGCACGCTGACCAACAAAGTCGTCGAGGTGGTGAGCATCGGCGAACGCCACGAGAAGCGAGCCGTGTGGGTGACCATTGGGCTTGCCATCTCGGCGGCGATTATTGGCTTTTTGGTGCTGCTTTTGGTGCAGACCACGCTGCGTCCGCTGCGGCGGCTGGCGGATAGCGCCAAGGAAGTCGCGCGCGGCAACTATCAGATCTGGCAGAGCTGGCCCAGCGCGCAGGCTCCGGCGGTAGCAAGCAAGGTGCGGACGCTGGGTGAGTCCGCTTCTGCGACGGATCACGCCGATACTGCGCTTGATGAAGTGGGACAGCTAGCGCGCGAGTTTCGCGTGATGGCTGCGGCCTTGGCCGAGCGCGAGCAGCGGCTGCGTCGATCTGAACAGTTGGCCGCAGTGGGCAAAATGGCGGCCCAGATCACGCATGAAGTGCGAAATCCGCTGACAGCGATCGGCTTGAATGCCGAGCTCTTGGCCGATGAGTTTGCCGAGCGCGATGGCGAAGCACAGAAGCTGGCGCAGGCGATCGTAAAAGAGGTCGATCGGCTGACGCAGATCACCGAACAGTACCTGCGCTTTGCCCGTCTGCCTGCTCCACGGCTTGAGCGCACGGATCTGAACGATCTTTTGCGCAGCTTGCTGCAGTTTGCCGGTGAAGATCTGCGCTCTCGCGGGGTGGCTGTCGAGCTGGATCTGGACGGCAGCATGCCAGTCGCGCAGGTCGACGAGGGACAGCTGCGGCAAGCGGTGCTGAACTTGATCCGCAACGCCAGCGAAGCCATGCAAAAGATGAGCGCGTCAGAGGCCGACGAGGAAACCAGCCGCACCGCGCCGCAAGCCTGTTTGACCGTTCGCACGCGAGCGCTGTTCCATGAAAGAGAAGGCAGCTCTGGCCCCGCGCAATGGGCGCGTATCGACATCATCGATACGGGTCCGGGGATCTCGGCCGAACACCAGCAGCAGATCTTTGAGCCGTTTTTTACGACGAAGCGCGGCGGCACAGGTCTGGGCTTGGCCTTGGCGCTTGAGATCGTCACGCGGCATGGCGGACAGCTGCGCGTCGAGAGTCCGATTTGGCCGAAGAGCGCGACCCATCCAGCTCATGGCACGCGCTTTTCCGTCGAGCTGCCAGTCGCTGAGGTTTCCCGCTAAGCTGCGCCGCATGGGCACGCTTGTTTTGACTGAGATTGGCCAGCTTCTGACGCTGGACGGGCCGGATGCCGTTGATCGGACGCAGAGTCACGGGCCGGGCGCAGATGCTGCGGCGATGAAGCGCGCAGAGCAGAGCGCGCGGGTGGTATCCAACGCCTGCCTGGTGATCTGCGACGGTACCGTCCGGTATGCCGGACCGCGCAGCGACGCACCGACACAGCACTCGCTTCCCGACCCAGTTCGACAAGAGAGCGTCGGCGGACGGCTGGTGACACCAGGGCTGATCGATCCCCACACCCACCTGATCTGGGCGGGGGATCGCAGCGAGGAATTCGATCTGCGCAACTGCGGCGCGAGCTACCAAGAGATTCAAGCCCGCGGGGGCGGCATCTTGTCGACCGTTCGCGCGACGACGCAGGCCAGCGACGAGGTCTTGCTGCAGAGCCTGCGCAAGCGCCTGCGCTATGCACTGCAGCGGGGAGTTACAACCTGTGAAGTCAAGACCGGCTATGGCCTGTATCCCGACGCAGAGCTGCGCTTGCTACGCATCATTCGGCTCGCGCAAGAAGAAGGCGACGTGGATGTGGCTCCGACGTTTCTGTGTCATGTCCCGCCCCCTGAGCTGGGCGGCGCCGATACGATCGAGCGTCAGCAGTTCGTGCGCAGCCTGTGTGCCGCGGTGCCGCAGGCCAAAGCGCAGGGTGCGACCTCGATCGATGTGTACTGCGATGCTGGGGCGTTTACGCGCAACGAAGCGATGCAGATCCTGCAGACCGGTCACCAACACGGCTTGGCCCTGCGCTGCCACGCCGAGCAGTTCACGTACACCGGCATCGCAGAGCATGCCGCGCGTTTGGGCGCCCGTTCAGTCGAGCACGTCGAAGAGATCGACGAGGCTGGCATCGCGGCGCTGGCTCACACAGGCGGGGTGGCGCACCTTCTGCCTGGGGCTGTGATCACCTTGCGCTTGCGTGTTCCCGATGCGCGTCGACTGATTCGTGCCGGTGTTCGCGTTGCGCTCGGCAGCGATTGCAATCCGGGCAGCTCATATACGCAGAACCTGCCGCTTATGATGTCGCTCGCTTGCACGCAGATGGGCTTGTCTGCGGCAGAGGCTTGGCTGGCTGTGACTCGCCACGCGGCGCAGTCTCTGGGGTGTGGCGATGCCGGCGTTCTGCGAGTCGGAGCCCGCGGCGATGTGGTCGTGTGGGACGCCGACAGTCCACGCGAAGTCTGTCAGCGCCTGGGTGATCCGTTGATTCAGCGGGTCTATCGTCGAGGGGTAGCAGTGCGCTAGTCGGACGAAATCAAAGGGCAATCAGGGGTTGCTTGGTTGGTGTCGCGCGACGGTCTTGCACGACGGTTGAAAGGGCCCCCATACCTCGGTACTCTAGATGTCACCAGTCGCTCAAGGTTCAAGGAGGCCCCATGCGGTCTTTGTTTGGCAACCGTCCTGCCGCTCTCACGCTGTTCAGCGGGCTCTCGCTGCTGGCCGGCGTGGCATCTGCTGAAGAGCCGATCGCCGCTGCCGAGGACAGCGCTGCGCCCACCGTCGTGACGCAGTCGACCACCACGGTGACGACCACCACGAGCTCACCCTCGTCGGTCGCACCGTCTCTGCCGCCTCCACCGACCGTCGCTGTGCCCGTCGCGCCAGCGCCTGTCGCTGCGCCGCCGGTCTCGGTGGCGCCTCCGGTGCCGATGGTGCCGTATCCTGCGGCTCCACCACCGGGAATGGGCATGGTCCCCGGACCGGTCTATTACAACGGCCCCGTCTGGATCATCCCGGCGCCGCCGGCTGGGTCGCAGCCGATGTATGCCCCGCCGATGTACGCCCCGCCGGTCTATGCCCCGCCGGCCTATGCCCCGCCGGTCTATGCACCGCCAGCGCCGCGCGTATTCGTTCAGCCGTATGCGCCGCAGCCGCGTGTGCTTGCGCCCCGTCCGCTGCGTACGGCGCGTCCTTTGCCCCCGCCGCGTGGACCCTCGGTTGCGATCGGTCTGCGTGGATCGATGCTGGGTATCAGCAGCCAGCAGGTCTTCGGCGAGGACGTCAACCTGTGGGGCGCGGGCTTGACGGTGCGCTTCCGCAGCCAGGGCCGCTTCGGCTTCGAACTGGGTCTGGATGCGCTGCGCGCCGAGATTGGCAAGGGCGCATTCACTCGCACGTCGTACCCGTTCACCGTGTCGCCGATGTTCTATCTGTTCCAGAACCGGCCGGACAATCACTTCAACATCTATGCCGTGGCCGGCTTTGGCCTGATGGCCGACGATATCGGCCTGTATCAGGGCTCGCCAAATCAGCTTAGCCAGCAGTTCTGGGAGCTGATCGGCCACGTCGGTGGTGGCGTCGAGCTTCGCTTCAAGCGGCTGGCGCTGTTTGGCGATGTCCGCGCGGTGGGCATGGTTCTTGACGACAGCAGCCCAGCGGGGCTGTATTACCAGGGCGTCGAGGGCGGGCCCATTGCGGCCAGCAGCAGCGGTTACAAGGTCAACCTCGGCGCGCTGCTTTGGTTCTAGCGCCCGCTGGCCGCCTGCCTTCGCATCCCCTGCCTCCGCTCGCCGTTTGCTAGCTCGCACCAATCGAAGACATGACGGGACGCGCGGCCAGCCGCCGCGGCGTTCTTTGGGCAGCGTTTCCGGGTGCCGCCCGAGGCGAGGTGCTTGTTCGGCGAATGGCGCTCTGATACCGTGCTTGGGAAGATTTGCTTTGGAGCACCCCATGATGCAGCTGCGCAGTTGGCTGGTTGGTGTCACCGTTTCGCTGTCCTTGGCCACGGTTCACTGTTCCAACGAAACTAGGATCACCGAGCTTGAGCCGCCGCAAGGGACGTACATGGGCGGGGAAGAGATCCTGATCAAGGGCCGCAATCTGCCCGTTGGCCGCGGCGGAGCCACCGTGCGCTTTGGCCAAAAATCCGCCACCAATGTGGTGATGGAACACAGCGGTGCGATCAAGGTGACGTCGCCGGCCGGTGACAAGAATACCGAGGTCGATGTCGTCGTGACCTTCGACGACGGCCGCGGCTTCATGCTGAAGAACGCATTCCGTTACCTGGATGCGGCCGACAACACCAAGGTCATGAAGCACTTCGGCAACAAGAAGTAGTCTCGTTCTCGTCGCAGAATCGCGCGGGCCCGCCCCATGTAGGATCGCGGGGGCGATGGGCTAGCTGACGCGGTTCCAGCCCTTGACGATGTTCTGTTCGTAAAGCTCGGTCCACAGAAGATCGATCTGTTCGCGTGAGCTGGACACACGCACTTCGCGCTCAAGCGGCGTCTTTCGCGTCGGGCTGAAGTCGGTCAGGTGCAGGACAAAGGCGGGGAAATCGCCGCTGTCCTGCTTGTTGGTCTGCCACAAGAGCAGCTTGCGGACCAGCGTCTGACCCTTGAGCGTCTTGGTATAGACCTCGCGTCGCAAGAGCGTGCTCTTGGGCAGCGTCAGCTGGCGCGCGTTGACGTCGGTCTTGGCCACCTCGACGAGATCGGTTACCTGCGACAGGCGCAGGTCCTGTCCATCCAGCCGCTTGTCATCGCGCCGCCGGACAAAGACCGGGGACAGCATGGCGACCAGTGGCAAGCGGCGCAGCGGGGTATAGCAGCCACGCGCTGCATCCCAGTTCAACGTCATGCGATCGATACTGCCGCCGCGCGTGGTCTGACTGATGAAGTCCAAGCACGAGATCTCAACCACCCATTCCGGCCGCACCATCTGATAGGCGACGTGGCTGTCGGCGGGCTCGCGATACTCGCTGTCGACGACGCGATCCTTGAGATCGCTGAGCAGCGAGCGCCGCTCTTCATCGGAAAAGCCGGTGCCGACGTGTCCCAAGATGTGCAGGCTGCCGTCGGGACGCAGCAGTGCCAGCAAGAGATCGTGCAGCATGCCCTTGCGACTCGCGTCACCGGACTGGCCGGCTTCGCTGAAGCCGATGACGACGGCGTCGATGCTGTGTCGCGGCTTGATCTTGAAGCGGCCGGCGCTGTCGCTGCGCAGCACCAGGCCTTCGCTGCCCTCTTGCGTGACCAGGCGCGCGAAGTGCTGATCGATCTCTTCAGCGGTCTTGACGACGACGGTCTGAATGGCGTGGATACGCTCGCCTTGCGCAAACCACGTCTGCAAACGCGCGATCACATCGGCATAGCGGCTGGGCGGCGCGGCGCCGTCGATTTCAAGAAGGTCAAAGGCGACGAAGTGCAGGCGATCAAGATCCTCAGGACCGCTCGGTTGGCGCGCTGCCCGGCTGACGTCGTGTACGCGCTCGCGCGGGGCGCCAGAGCTGTGCCCCGAAGCCAGATAGACAAGCTCGCCGGCAATCAGCGCGTTTTTGACGCCACGCTCGCGCAGGCGGCGGGCCGCTTCGTTCAGCCAGGGCAGGCCGCTGCGCACGGTACCGCCAGGGTTCACGCTGGCTGCTTCACCGTCGCGATAGATCAAGACGGTGAATTCGCCGTCGTACTTGCGCGACAGCAGGTATTCGCCGGCAGGCAGGTGGCTGCGCAGCTCGCGGCTGTCGAGCGCCTGCATGCGTGCCGACACCATGCGGCGATAGTCTTGCGCCCGCAGCCAGGGATCGATCTCGCGCAGTGCGCTGCCGTGCGCGACGCCATAGCTGCTGAGCTTCCACTCGACGCGGGCGGGGTCGACGAAGGCCGGGCAAGCCAGCTTGGATGAGGGGGATGTGGTGGCCATGCGCGGCTCCTACTTGCTGGTGGCGTCGGCCGAAACCGGCGTCTTGAGTTCAAGGTTGGCGAGGTGCAGAAGCAGGCAGTAGCTGTCGCCACGTGTGCGGCCTTCCAGGAAGCCGCGGTACGGCGTGCCGCCGCGCTGAAAGATCAGCGGCTGGTTCGCCTTGGCACCGCCACCGACGAGGAGAAGGCTGTCCTTGAGCTCAAGCTCGCGGGCGATTTCAAACAGGAAGTCGTACGTCAGGCCGTTTATGTGGACGACCTGCAGCTTGGCGGCGAAGACGAAGCGGTTCCAGACCTCGGACTTCTTCATCAGCTTTCCCGACCAGCGCAGCGGCGTCTCGGTCGCGACGTTGGGCTCGGCGACCTGGGCGGGGCGACGCTCTTTCTGGCTGCCATCGGCGGCATAGACGCGCTCCCATTCGGCGACGGCGGTGACCATGCGCTGATCGGGATCGATGTACACGCGCGAGGTGTCGCGCAGAAACGCTCCAGTGCGCTCGATGTCGACCTCGGGATCGCTGCCGACGAGCGCGTCCGACAGGCGTGCGGCGTCAGAGCCCAGCCGCTTTTGCAGCGCTGCGAGCTCACAGTCGATGGGCGCGCAAAGGACGCGGGTGTTGCTCGCTTGGCGGCCGGCCTTGTCGACCCAGCGCAGGCGCAGCGCCGATGTGATGTGCCGCGTCGCCACCATGGCATCGCGGCCCTTGCTGTTGCTGAGATGAATGCTTCCCATCGCCGCCTCCTACATCATCGAAAAGTCCATGTCGTCGCTGTCGTCGTCGGCTTCGGGCGCGCTGTCCTCTTCGGCCTCGACGATCTGGGCGAGCGACACGAACTGAAATTGGGTGGGCTTGCCGAGCAAAAGAAACGGCGCACCGTCGGCATTGGCGAGCAGGAAGCCGACATCGGGATCCAGGCCGCCGCGATAGCTGAACGGGAAGGTGTAGATGAAGCCCTGCCGAAGCTCTTGCAAGAGCTCGGTGGCGCCCATCGGTGGCTGCAGCGCATAGACCGACTTGATGTTGTGGCTCAGAAACGCATCGACGCTGGCCCGCGCGTCCAGGGCGATCGGCGCATCGAACGACGAGGGAACGCGGTGGACGGCCTCGCCCGTTTCGCGCACGGGGCGAAGCTCGGCGCGCGGCGCGTACTGGCCATCGGCATCTAGCATCAAAAGGGCGCTGCCACCGCGACCGACCAGGGTGCGTCCATCGCTGGCCAAGATCGACAGCTCACACGGTCGTCCCGCACCGTCGAGAGCCTCGGTTTCTACATATCCATAGAGCTTCTTGCGGTCGACTTTCTGCAGACCGAAGGCCAGCTCGTTTTTGCCATGCCGGAAGCTGAGCGCCCGCGCCATTCGCGATTCCTTCCCTCGGCCGGTCCTATAGAGGCCGAAGTTTATGTTTTCGGAATCACGAATTTTATTACGGATAAATGAGCGCGAGAAGCCCCCAATCGCGAACCTGGGCGATCTGCGGTCAGCCAGCGCTTTGTGCGGCACGGCGCGCGAGCGGACCCCGCCCCACGGTCCGCACTGCCAGATGCCTCATCCGCCGTGTGCAAGCTCTCGGCTTCTGGGTCCGGCTCAATCCATGAGCCACTTCATTCACTTGTTCGCCGAAGAGCCTCTGACTACGGCTCGATCGCAGAGGTCGCGGGCACCGCAGCGTCGTCCTCATCGCGCGATAAGCCCAGCCCAGGCAGCGATTCTGACGCGCTGCGGTCTTCGGGGGCGTGACGATCTCCACCTTTGCCGCCGATCGACAGGTGCAGCTCGATCAGCGCATCGCGCACGCGCTGCATCAGCAGGTCGCGGTCGTCCATGGTCAAGCCGGCCGTCGGAATCGGCTTGCCAATCACCAGATCGATGCGGCACGGCTGAATGCGCAGCGTGTCGCGCTGCAGCAGGTTCTGCGCGCCCTCGATGGCAACCGGGACGATCGGCACGCCAGCTTGAATGGCCATGATGAACAGGCCCTTTTTCAGCGGCAGGATGCGGCCATCGGCTGAGCGTGTGCCTTCAGGAAAGGTCAGGATGCTGATGCCGGTCTTGATCTTTTCGCAGGCCTCTTCGAGGCTGCGCTTGGCGTCTTCGCGGTTCTTGCGATCGATAAAGACCATGCGCGTGACCTGCATGTACCAGCCCAAAAAGGGGATCAGGCGCAGGCTCTTTTTTGCGACGAAGCGCAGGTTCACCGGGATGCAGACGAACGCCGCGACGATGTCGAACAGGCTCTGATGATTCATCGCAAAGAAGTACGGCTTGCCGGGCTCGGGCTCAAAGCCGGGGTGCTTGACCAGCGTCGCGCGGGCGAAATGAACCAGCCCCGCCCCCCAAAAGCGTCGCGCCCACGAAAGCGGCGTGTGCGGATCGTTGCGCACAAACAAGCCATACAGAATCGCGGCGCTCATCCAAAAGAACGACCACAGCGCGAACACGGTCCACTGCAGCGCGTTTAGGATCAGCAAGGCGATCGTCCTCATGGGCCCCGATGATATCGACATCGAAACAGCGCGGGCAAGCCGCTGAAACAAGGGCGCGTCTGCCCGGCAGGGTGCAGCGGGCGACGAGGAAGCAGAGCGAACGGCGAGGAAGTAGCAGACGAAGAGCAGGTGCAGAGCGGACTCAGCCGCTTTCGGAACGGGCGAAGCGCTTACAGATCTTTGAGGATCTCAGCGCGCTTGGCCTGGTACTCGGCATCATCGAGCAGGCCCGCATCTTTGAGACCCTTCAGCTTCTTTAGCCGCTCTTCCAGCGTCGGGGCCGCGGCCTGCGCCTGCGCCGGGGCCTGCGCCTGCGCCGGGGCCTGCGCTGCATGGGCGTGCGGGTTGTTCATTTGGCTGAACATGTTGGCCATCGCCATGCCCATGCCCAGGCCCGCGCCGGTAACCATGGGGTTGTCGCCGCCGCCGCCGCCGCCTTTGGCCATGCCTTCGCCGGCTGACATCATGGCCTTGCCCGCAGCCAGCTGCTGGAACGCCGCCATGTTCTGCATGTTGCTGCCCGCCATGCGAAGCTGCGCCTGATCTTTGTACAGGTTCTTCAGCGTCGCTTCGTCCTCTTCCTTGATCGAGACGACGAAGTTGCCCAGGCGCACGATCCGCATGCCGTAGTTCTTGAGGTGCGTGCTGTTCACCGCCTCAATCACTTCCGACTCGATCTCTTCGGTCAGTGCGCCGCTTGTGACGTCGAGCAGCGCCACTTTCTTTACGACCAAAAGCTGCGCGATGCGGTCGCGGATGGTCTTAAGAAGCTGCGAGCGGAACCAGCCGATGAACTCTTCATCGCCGGCCCACGAGCGCTGACCAAAGAACTGGATCACCTGCGTCGAGTCGGTGACCTGGATCGAGTAGTCGCCGTGAACCATGGTGCCGATGGCGAGGCCGCTCTTGGGATCTTCGACGTCGCCGACGCGACCGCCGAACTTGAAGCCGGCGACTTCGCGCGTGGTGATGAACCAGACCTCGGCCTTAAAGACGTTGCCGCCGGTAAAGCGGTCGATCAGGTTGCTGAGGAACGGCCAGTTCGAGGTCTCCAGCGTGTGCCGCCCTGGACCGATCTTGCCGACGAAAGCGCCGTCCTTGAAAAATAGGGCCTCTTCGTCGGTGCCGACGGTCAACTGTGCCTTGGTGGGGATCGTTGGATCCGGGTGCTTGTAAACGATAGCGCCCTTGTTGGCGTCGGGGCGAGCGATGGCAAGCTCGCGAACGCTGCTTTTGACGTAATCAAGAATCCCCATTGAGTCCTCCGCGGGTTGTACGAGGCAGCAGTGGCCGCCCCGCAGTTTGTAATGGAATGGATCATAAGTGCGCCACCCCCGTGACGCAATGACCCGGCATGTCGTCGGACCTTCCGACGGTATCTTCGCTACCCCACTAGGCCGATGCGGGCCAGCCGTTCCGGCCCGACAGAGTCACCCCCGTTGGCTGTGCCTAACGCAGGACCGCAGCGGGCGGCGCCGCATGGGCTTGGATATGCCGGGAAATCAGGTCTTGCAGCGCATCGAGCTCGACAGCCACCACCAAGTGTCCCCCGCGGGGGTACGACACCAGACGAGCGCCGGGGATCGTGCGCGCCGCGTATTCGGCATTGCCAAACACCTGCAGCGTGTCGTCTTGCGCATGCACGATCAGCGTCGGAGCACGAATGGCGGCAATGCGCTCGTTGGGCATGGCCGCTTGGTTGTCGAACACCGTCCCCGACGCCCGCGGCGCCACTGGGTTCATGATTTCGATTAGTTCCTCTGCCAGCTTTTTTCCCGTCGGGGTTAGCCGATCGACGACTTCGCCATCGACCCCCATCAGCGAAAGGAAGCGCTTGCGAAAGACCCGCGTAAGCGCCCAATAGCGATAGTCCTTCTGAAAGATCGCCATCAGTGCATCGCCCTGCCGGTTGGCCTGTTTCTGTGCGCTGCCATCGGTGCTTGCCACGCCCGCCGACAGCAAGGTCAGCGACGACACGCGCTCGGGATGCAGGGCGGCAAACAGCAGCGCCGACGGTCCGCCGTGTGAAAATGCGACGACGGCGACTCGTTCGATTCCCAGTCGATCGAGCAGATACGCATACGCGTGCGCTTGATCGTCGAACGTAGCGCCGGGGTGAAACGTCGACCGCAGGTAACCAAAGCGCGAGGGTGCAAGCCAGTGGAAACGCTCACCCAAGGTTGCACGCGCCAGAAACGCTCCTTGGTCGAAGCCACCGCCGCTGCCATGCACCACCAAGACGGGCGATCCGCGGCCTGCTTGGACGTACTCGATGTCGCCAAACGGCGACGCCATAAGCTCGCTCTGTCCGCGAAGCCGCTTGTAGGCGCGGCTCATATCGCGGGTATACGCCGCAACAACCGCCGCCGCAGCAGCAGAGATCGCCAGGCCGGCGATCAGCCCAGTGCGCATCAAGGGCCGCTTCATCGCGCGATAGCTCGCAAGCAGGCTCGTTGTCCGGTAATAAGAACGCTTCGCTCAGAGAGGGACTCTGCCTGCCTGACGAAGTCTCTCCGTCGGTGTGAACCAGGGTGCCGACAGCCGCTAGGCGGCGCCTTCTTCGGCCTCTTCGCCGGGTAGCTCGGGCGAGTCGTCGCTATCGACCTCGGTGGCATAGCTGCAGACCGAGCAGCGCAGCTTGGGACCTTGGCGCGTCTGTTTCTGCAGCAGAAACGGCGTGCCGCAGTCGGGGCAGGGCTCTTTGACGGGGCGATCCCAGGACACGAAGTCGCAGCCCTTGCTGCTGTAGTTCGAGCAGCCATAAAATGGCGATCCGCGACGCGAGCGCTTCTCGGTCAAGAAGCCGCCGCAGCCGGGCTTGGGACACGCGATGCCCAAACTGACGGGGCGCGTCGTGCGGCACTCGGGATAGCGCGAGCACGCCCAGAACTCGCCGAAGCGCCCGCGGCGATAGACCATCTCGGCGCCGCAAGTGGCGCACTTTTCGTCGGTGGTTGGCTCGGGCTTGGGCGCGATCTTGCCGTCTTGGTCGCGCACAAATTCCTTGGTGTTCTTGCAGGCGGGATAGCCGCTGCAGGCCAGGAACTCGCCGTTTCGTCCCCACTTGATGACCAGCGGCTTGCCACACTTTTCGCAGGCGATCTCCGTCGGGATCTCGATGCGCTTCCAGTCCTTCATCTCGACCAAGGCGCGATCGAGGTGTTCCTTGAACGGGCCATAAAAGCGCTTGAGCAGAGCCAGCCAGTTTTCCTGGCCCTCTTCGACGAAGTCGAGGTCGCTCTCCATCTTGGCGGTGAAGTCGACGCTGACGATCTGCGGGAAGCTGGCGACAAGCAGCTCGTTGATGCGCGTGCCGAGCAACGTCGGGAAGAAGCGTCCTTCCTTCTTTTCGACGTAGCCGCGGTCCTGCACCGTTGACAAGATCGCGGCATAGGTCGACGGACGGCCGATGCCACGCTCTTCCAGTTCTTTGATCAGCGAGGCTTCCGTAAAGCGCGGAGGCGGCTGTGTGAAGTGCTGTTCCGGCAAGGCATTGAGCGCCCGCAGCGCTTCGCCCTTTTCCAGCGGAGGCAAGCGCACGCCATCGCCATCACCGTCGGCAGCCTCTTCGGGACGGCGGTCTTCGTCCTGCGATTCGCTGTACACGGCGGTGAAGCCTGGCGTGCGCAGCACCTGTCCCGTTGCGCGTAGCTCGAAGCTGCGGCTGCCGTCGCGCAGGTCGACCAGCACCGTGGTCTGGTCGTACACGGCCGGCGTCATCTGCGACGCGACAAAGCGGTTCCAGATCAGCTGATACAGCTTGATCTGATCGGCGATGTCTTTTTCCTTATCGGGGTGCTTGGCCGCTTCTTCCAGAAGCAGGCGGCGCACCGTCTCGGGGTCGTACTTCATGCTCGTCGGGCGAATCGCTTCGTGCGCGTCCTGCACGTTCGACTGCTTCGACTTATAAACGTTTGGCTCCTCGGGCAGCGAGGCGGCGCCATAGCGCTGGCTGATGAAGCCGCGCACCTCGGTCAGCGCATCGGGACTGACGCGCGTCGAGTCGGTACGCATGTACGTGATCAAGCCGACCAGGCCTTCTGAGCCGAGCTCGACGCCTTCATACAAGCGCTGGGCGATGCCCATCGTGCGCTTGGCGGTGAAGCGCAGCTTGCGCACCGCTTCTTGCTGCAGCTTGCTGGTGATAAATGGCGCCGACGGCATCTTGCGTCGGACTTTGGCCTCGATGCTGCTGACGGACAGCGGCTGCTTCATAGCCAGCGCAGCGATCTGGCGGGCATCGGCTTCTGGCAGGCGATCGGGCCTCTGGCCATCGACGCGGCCCAGGCGCAGGGTAAAGGCCGGCTTGACCTTGCCTTCGACCTGCACCTCGACGGTCCAGTACTCTTCGCTCTTGAAGGCGGCGATCTCGGCCTCGCGCTCGACGACCAAGCGCACGGCGACCGACTGCACGCGACCGGCCGAAAGACCGCGCCTTACCTTGGTCCACAAGATGGGCGAGATCTGATAGCCGACCAGTCGATCGAGGATGCGTCGCGCCTGCTGCGCATCGAACATGTTGCGGTTCAGATCCGTCGGGTGCGCGATTGCTTCGGTGATGCCGCGCTTGGTGATCTCGTTGAACTTGACGCGCTTGATGTGGTCGTTGGCGTCGCGGATCTCTTCATAGATGTGCCAGGCGATGGCTTCCCCTTCGCGATCGGGGTCAGGCGCCAGGTACACGCGGTCGGCGTTGCGCGCCGCTTTCTTAAGATCGGTAAGGATCTTGCCCTTGCCGCGAATCGGCACGTACTCGGGCTGGAAGTCGTGCTCGATATCGACGCCGATCTTCGACTTCGGAAGGTCTTTGATGTGACCGACCGAGGCCATGACCTCGACCTTGCCGCCCAAGTATTTCTTGATGGTGCGCGCCTTGGCCGGAGACTCGACGATGACCAGCGCCGTATCGCCACCGCCCTTGGTGCTCGATTTGCTTGAGGCCTTGCTGGCTGTCTTTTCCGCAGACGCCGTGGCCGTCTTGCTGCTGCGCGTCTTTGCCGCGCTCTTCTTTTTGGGGCTGGCCTTTTCAGCGCTCGCTTTGCTGGCGCTCGCTTTTTTTGTCGCGGCCGAGGTCTTGCCCTTGGCCGCCGGCTTCTTCGGCTCGGCTTCCGCCTCAGCAGTCTTTTTCGATACGGTCTTCGTGGTTTTCTTGGCGCTTGCCATAGTTCCTCAAGTTAGAGCGAGGCCCGCCCCATATAGCGGCCACCCGGTAGACGAGAACAACATCCAAACAGCTCAAGTTCGATCACCGCTGCGGCGCAGGCGGCGACGGGCAGACCCGACAAGGCGGAAAGCTCACTGACATCGCGCCCCTGCGACGTGACATGGGGTTGCGATAGCAGCGAAAGCACCCGTGCCGCTTCGCTAGACAGCGCCGGACCCTCGCGTTCTGGTTGCGTAGGCCGCGGCGGCACGGCGACGGGCAAGACGGGACGCGCGCTGGTCAAAAGCGGAGGCGACCCCGCCGACAGATCGCGTAGCTGATCGAGCGCATCGGCGATGCTGTGAACCGCGTGGGCGCCGCCTTGCACCAGCGCCATGGTTCCCGGCGAGCCCGGAAAACACAGCACCGGACGCCCCAGGCGCGCTGCGGCGTTTGCGGTATAGCGCGTCCCCGACGACAGCGCGGCTTCGATGACCACCACGACATCGCACAGCGCAGCCATTACCTGATTGCGCTTGGGAAAGTGCTGCGCTCGCGGTGGTGCCAGAAGCGGAAACGACGACAGAAGCAGGCCGCGCTGTACAAGCTGTGCGAACAAGGGCAGGTGACGCCGTGGGTACAAGCAGTCGAGCCCGCTGCCAAGCACCGCCCAGCTTTGCCCATCGCCGGAAAGAGCCCCCTGGTGCGCAGCCGCATCGATGCCCAAGGCTCCACCAGAAAGGACCACGGCGCCCTGCTTCGCCAGCGCTTGACCCAGCTCATGCGCGCGGCGCAAGCCCACATCCGATGCCGCTCGCGAGCCGACGATAGTGACGCGCAGCGGGCGGGCAGCGGGGCCGGGCGCAGCGGGACCACAGGCCGCAAGCAGCGCTTCCCAGGCTGCGAGATCACCGGCCGCGAAAAGCTCGGACACACAGCCGTGCAGCGCGCCGGGAAAGCGAGCATCCAGCGCCGCAATATGATGCCGCGCCACCGTCGCGATCGCGGAAGCGGCTCGCTCGATTGGTGCGCTGGGCAAAGCCGGCTGCGCAAGGTCCGGTGACCGCGGCAGCGACCACGGGCTGTTTAGACCGGGCAGGCTTGCTGTGTTTGGTGTGGTTAGCGGCAAGGCTTACACGAATAGATACTGTCGACGACAGCGTCAAGCTTGATCCGCTTTCCTCTCGGAAAATAACGGAAAGCGGCCGGTGCCATGTCGGCCAGAAATCATGGCTGGGTTAGCCCGCTTCGCAGCGCGCGATCTTCTTCGGTATCCAGGCGCTGCCGCCGGACGGTGATGAACTGCAGATAGGCGGCCTCCATACGGTTTCCGATGGCTTCGATGCGATCGAGATCGCCGCGGGCGCTGACTTCGCGCTGCAGGTCAGGACACAGATAGCGCAAGCACAGGTTCGGGCGATCCGCTGTGGCTAGCGAACAGCCCAGTGCGCCGCGAAATGCGCAGCCGGCGTGATCGCTTCCCGCGGGGGGCAGGCGCAGGCGGCCCGGCGTCGTTCCGGCCTGACGCAGCGCTGCAAGCTCGTCGTCGTTGAAGGCGTCTTCGGTCGTAAGGCCGCAGCAGTGTCCCCCGGCAAAATGACCATGCGGCGGAGGATGACCGATCGCGCAGGTCTTGCACGACTCGACGGCGCCGATGGCCTGCGAGAGCTGCAGGCGAAGCTGCAGAAGCTCATGCGCCAAAGCGGCCTCGGTTTCGCCCACGGCTTGAGCACCCGGCTGCTGCAAAAGACGCTGCCGCAGGGCTCGCGCTTCGTCGGCGCGACTGCGTGGCTGCTGCCAGCGATCGACGAGATAGCGCAGAGGAATCAGCGGCGACATCAAGCGACCAGCATGCCCACAGGACATAGGCGGCAAAAGGCAAATTTTTTTCTTTACTTTCCTAACCACTTGATCGATCGCGCGTGCTAGCTTGCCTGCGTCGTGACTGTGTCCTACCTCCCTCTGACGACTGCGGCTGTCGGCGATCCGGCGAGTGCCGAGCGCTCGTCCATCGAGATCACAGCGGCGGGAGAGCCCGCGCCGCGCTTCCGTTTCGAGGAGAGAATGGCCGCTGCCGCCGCGGCAACCCGGCTGCGCTGGCTTTGCGCTCAGCTTGTGATGTTTTCCGGGGCGCTGGGCTGGCTGGGGTATCAAGCCGGCATCCAGCTTGAACCCGGTACGGCCCAGGCTGCTGCCAGTACGCTGCCCGCCTTGGTCTCAGTCGCTGCCCCCGCCGCGCGGACTGCACAGGTGGAAAGCGCCCCCGCATCCGACGAGCGCGAGACCTTTTTAGGCATGTCCAGCGAGCGCCTGCGACAGCGCATGCAAAGCGGGCAGATCCGCTCGATCAAGAAGAACCGCGGTGGCAGCTCGATCTCGTTGCGCATCGAGTTTTCCGACGGAAGTCGCGCGGCATTCAAGCCGATACAAAGCAACCCACAGACCGTGCCGCGCAAGGAAGCCGCGGCCTATGCGTTAAGCCGCCTGCTGGGCCTGAACTTGGTCTCGCCCGTGGTGATGCGCACCGTGCATCGCGACGAGCTCTTTGAAAAGCTCGACCCGGCGTCGCTGCCATCGCGTCCCCGCATCGAGCGCGAGACAGTCTTTGACGAACATGGAAAGACGCTGGGGGCCTTTTCGTATTGGATCCCGCGCGTCGCGGATCTGCGCTTGGACACGACAGCCGGCATCCATCGCTGGACCGAGTGGCTGGGGCAGGGGGGATCGATCCCGCCGGAAAAGACGCTGCTGATGTCGCAGCTTTCGTCGCTGCTGATCTTTGACCTGCTGCAGAACAACTCGGATCGCTTCTCGGGCGGCAACCTGCTGGGCGCGCCCGACGGGAAGACGCTTTACTACATGGACAATGCCTTTGGCTTCCAGGCTGATCCCGAGGGGCATACGCGGTGCTGGTTCTATCTAAACCGCGTGCAGAAGTTTTCGCTGCATCTGGTGCAAGCGCTGGAAGGGCTGCGCGCCGATGTGCTAGCCGCCGCGATGGTCTGGAATCGCGCCGACGGCAGCCAGCAGCCGCTGCTTACCGACGAAGAACAAGCGGCACTGCTTTCGCGTCGCGACCGCGCGCTTTCGCATATCGATAAAGCGATCTCGATGTACGGCCGCGACAACGTCCTGGTCTTTGACTAGGTTCAAGCCAGCCAGCGACCGGACGATCGTTTGACTTAGTGGCCCGAAAAGTGCGGCGGGCGCTTGTTGAAAAACGCGTTCATGCCCTCGGCAAAGTCGGCGGTGCGAAGCAGCTTCATCTGGCCGCGCACCTCGCCTTCCAGGGCCTGATCCAGGCTGCCATCAAGCGCGTCATAGACCGCGCGCTTGATCTCGCGCAGGACCAGCGGCGGACCAGCGGCCAAGCGCTGCGCGTACTGCAGTGCCGCGCTGCTGTCTTCAAGAACGGCGTTCAAAAGCCCGATGCGCAGCGCTTCTTCGGAAGGGATCTTGTCGCCGAGCATCATCATTTCCAGCGCGCGACCGACGCCGATCAAGCGCGGCAGCGTGTACGTCGAGCCACCATCCGGCATCAAGCCACGACGGACAAATAGCTCGGCAAAGCTGGCGTGGACGGTGCCGATGCGCAGGTCACAGGCCAGCGCCAGATCGCAGCCAAAACCGGCGGCCGGGCCGTCGACAAAAGCCACAACGGGCTTGCTGATGCCCCGCACTGCACGGATCAGCCCATGGAAATAGTTGCGCATGCGATCTTCGTTGCTGACCGTCGCTGAGCCCGCGTCCTGGCTGTGCATCGCCTGCACCATCTCGACGGCGGCTTTTAGATCCAGGCCAGAACAGAACGATCCTTCGCTGCCCGTGATCAGCACGGCGCGCACGCTGCCTTCTTCGCCCGCGTCGAGGACAGCCTGCTTGAGCGCCGCCACAAGCTCGATCGTCAGGCCATTTTTCGACTGCGGCCGGTTGAGCGTCAGACAGCGCACCGCGTGCTCATCGCGGATCTGCAGATCAGTAAAGGAGGGTTTTTCGCTCATTGCGGGTGTCTCTCTGTCTCGCCTGCGTTCGTCGCGGCGTCATTTTGGGGGTCTGGGGTCGCGTCCGCCGATACAGCGCCGGCCGGCAGCGGTGCGCGGTAAAAAGCCGTGGCAGTGTAGGCGTCGATCACCCGCGGCAGCAAGGCCTTGAGCACCGCGGCCAGCGGCACCGCCAAAAGCAGGCCAATATAGCCAAGCAGCGTGCCGCCCAAGCTGAGCGAGAAGATGACGCCCACCGCTGAAAGACCGATGCGTCCACCGACGGCGCGTGGCGTGATCAAAAAGGCATCGAGAAGCTGCACCGAGCCAAAGGTGATCAGCACGCCGATGATCGGGCGCAAGCCGCTCGTCGAGGCTTCCAGAAACGCTACGGTCAGCGCCGCCAGCAAGCCAATGCTGACGCCGACGTACGGCACAAAGGCCAAGAAGCCTGCGGTGCAGCCGATGACGATGGCCAGCGGGATGTCGGTGAGCGAAAGTCCGATCGAGTACAGCGCGGCCTGGATGGTCATCACCGTAAGCTGACCGCGTAGCCAGCCACCCAGCGCGACGTAGATGTCTTGCAGGATGTCGCTCACCGCCTGCTGATGGCGCGGCGGCACCAGCGGTCGCAGCGCATCCTTCATGCTGGGCATGTCCATCAAGAACGACACAGCAAAGATCGGCACCAAGAGCACCGTGATCAGGTACTTGAAGAAGCCTGCGACGCTCAAAAGCGCCGAGCCCACCGCGACGGAGATCTGCCCCGCGGCACCGCGTGCCCAGTCGCCGATCTTGTCGGACAACAGACGGACATAGTCGTTGACGTTGTGCGCCCGCGTCTTAAACACCTTGCCAAGAAGCGGCAGCAGCTTGGTGTCGAGGAGCTTTTTGTACGCCGGGATCTGTTCGGCAAAGTGATCCAGCTCGCGACTGACCAGATACGGCAGCGTCGTAGCAATGAGCGTAAGAAAGCCCAAGAAGATCAGCACCATGCCGCCCACGGCCAGCCAGCGCGGCACGCGGCGACGCTCTAGCGCGCGAACCGAGGGATCCAAAAGAAAGGCGACAACAATGCCTACACCGACGGGAGCCAAGGCCAACGAGAGATACGAAAGGACGCTCCAGGTCAGGACAATGAGGCCGATATACAGCACCAAGCGAAGCAGGAATAGCGTCAGACGCCGATCGTCAAACATGCCATCGTATTATCGCTAGACGAGAGCTGGGGAAAATTGCTTTGTGTCCTCAGTCGGCAGGATCGACGCGCAATGAGAAGTCAACGAGGCGGATACGTGAGACCGACCACCGAAGCGGACACGCGAGACAGGAAGCAACGCGTCAAACAAGAGGTTACGACTCTGCACAGCCCAGAGTGGCTGCGTGGGTCGCTGCGATTTTGGGCCTTTGCGCTGGCGCTGCAGCAGGTGGGCTGTGCTGCGTACTATGCCGCGCAGCGCGGTGACGAAGCCATGGCCCGCCGCGACTTCGAATCCGCGGTGAATGAATACCGGCAAGCCGCGCAGCACCGACCGGGCAAAGCGGAATATCAGCAAAAGCTGACGCTCGCTCGCGAGGCACGTGCTGCGGCGTGGCTTGCCGAGGCGGCACAGCTTGGCAACAGCGGCGATCTGAACCGCGCGCTGCAGCGCTGCGAGCTTGTGCTCACTGATCTGCCGGACCACGTCGATGCGCGCACGCTACACGGCAAGCTGACGGCCCACCGCGAACAGGCCGCGGCGCAGCTTGAGTCGGCCAAGGCAGCGCTGCTCTCGCGACGCGATCTGCAGACGGCGGCGAATACGCTGCAGGGCTTGCTGCCGCTTGCGCCCACGTTTCCCGAAATCCCGGTCTTTGCCCGGCAGGCCAGCGACATGCTGCGAAGCCAACAGCTCGATGAGCAAGGGCAGCGTCAGTTGCAAGAACAGCAGCACGAAGCCGCGCTGGCCTCGCTGACGGAAGCGCTGCGCCTGGATGGCGGCAACCAAGCTGCGCAGATCCATCTGGGCCAAGCCCGCGAGGCATTTTCGACGACGCTCGACAAGACCGCCAAAGACGCGCTGCAGGCACGCCGATACAGCGTCGCAGTACCGGCGCTTTCTCGCGCCGCCGAGCTGTGGTCGACCACCGGCAACCCTAGCGACGGGGCGCGCAGCGAGTCATTCCGCAAGCGCGGCAGCGATGTCTTGTTCATGCTGGTTCAGCGACAGAAGCTAGCCGCCGAGCGAGCTCAGCGACCCCGCCTGCTCGGCCTTGCTTGGGCACACTACAAGACGGCGCTTTTGCTGCAGGAACAGGCGACAGCGCTGCGCTCGGGCCGGGGGGATGCGCCAGCGCTTGTGGCGAGTGGACTGCAGCTCTTATCGCCGGATGTGCTGCCGATTCTAGAGCCCGAGCTGCGCTATCCCGTGGCTCTGCGTGTCGACGGAGATCCGCTTTTGGTTGAGCGCTTTCTGCCCACCTTGCAGGCCGCGATCTCGGCGTTTTCTTCATCGGGGCGAGTCGATCTCACAAGCGGTAATCCCGAAGCTCAAAAGCCGCTTGCCACCATCGCGCTGCGCCTGGGCTTGCCGGACGTCGTGACGCAGCCCGGACGCGTCGAGACGCGCCATCAGACCTATGTGGTGCGCATCGATCAGGTGCCCAACCCACGCTATCACCAGCTTGTGCAGCACAGCGACGAGCTGTCTGTTGCGCTGCAGCAGCTCGATGGATCGGTGGCGATGGCGGGTCAGAATGCCGCGCAGGCCGCAAGGCAAGAGCATCGCCTGGCCCGAGCCGAGCAGCGCGCCCGCGTGGCCCACGCCGAGACCGAGCAGCGCTTCCGCGATGCCGAGGCGCGTGCCGATGAAGCTTCGCGCCGCGTGTCGCGCGTGCAGCGCCAGCTAAGCGATGCCGAATATCAACTGGCGCAGCTTGAGAGCCGCATCGCGCAGACCCCGGACCCCAATCAGCGCCGCCCCTTGGAAGCCGAGCGCGCCCGCCTGCGCAGTCAGATCAGCAGCCTGCGTGGCGACCTGCAGGACGCGCGGCAAGAGCGCACGCGCGCCACCGCCACCGTCGATCAGCTGCGTCAGCAGCGCGGCAGCGACCACGCCGTGCGTGAACTAGACAGCGCCCACGATCAGGCCGAGCGCGAAGCACGACGCGCCCAGCATGATCTGGCGAATGTCGCAGCCGAGCGCGACCGCGTGGCGACAGAGCTTGCCCAGACTCGGGCCGCGCTGGCTCAGACGCCTCCGCTGCTCGAACAGCCGGTGCAGGCCGAGTATGCGTACGCGGAACAGTTCTTTCGCCGCATCGCGCGTGTCGACGCCAGCCTGCGCATGAATGAGCTTGGCCTGGTGCAGCCGCTTTTTGAAAAGCCGATCGCGGCCGATGCCTGGCACGAAGACTTCCAGCGCAGCGAGCACCGCGTGCCGGGGGCGCCTGATCTGTACATCGCGCCGCATCCCCTGCGCTTTCCTCTCGACGCGGATCTTGTGGGCAAGGCCCTGGCCTCATTGGCTGCAGAAACCAAGAAACAGCTAACGCCCGCGCTATCGGGACATGGGGCGCGCTTTCTGCGATCGGCGGCAGCCAGCACCGGAGATGCCCGCCTAAATGCGCTGCTGCTCGCCCATCATGCAAGGGACCAGATCGCCGACAAAGCGGCGCTGTCGCATGCCCAGCAAGAAGTCGCTCGCGTCCTTGGCCTAGACCTCGCGCACGATCGCGTGAGCCTGGCCGTGTTCGACGGCAGCTAGCGATCCGGTTGCCAGATGTCGCGCGTCTTTTCTTAAGCCATAGGCCACAGCGAAAGCGCAGCACGCAGCAGACGCGTGAGCCCATGGACAAAGAGCAGCGCTTGCAGCCCGCTGCGCACAGAAACGCCATAGGTCTCGCTGGGCCAAGCACACAAGCCCAGCCAAAGCGACGACAGCAGAGCGACGGCCAATGCCCACAGAAGTACGCTCAGCAGCGATGACAGAACAGGGCGATTCGCCACAAGACCTGCAGCCAGGTTTACGCTGCGCACCACACGCCATGCGATGAACAGCAGCGCCGCGGCGCAGCCGGCAAGCCCAGCAAGAACCTGGACCAGCCACATCCATACCGTCTTCTGCCCCGCCCAAAGCAGCGACGGGGTCGCATGGTCCTCCGTCGGAAGCGCCGTCCAAAGCGCCCGCGCGACATCGGTTAGTCCCGCGTAGCCAGCCGAGACCAGCCAGGGCAGAACCAAGGCCAGCCCGCAAAAAAACAGCCCTTGCCACAGCGCCGTCGGCACGTGCTGCGCGTCCGCATCTCCACGGGTCGAATCGGCAAGCATGTCCCGATGTTAGCGCGATGTGAACAAGCCATGGGGCGCGTCTGCGCCAGCCATCCGAAAGAGCCGAGTCGCACTGTGCGGGATCGCGCGTTGACAGGTCTTTGCCGTCTCCGCATGCTGTCTGCTTTGCGTCGCCGCTTGAATCCTGCGCGAGGTCATCTGCATGGGCTACATCTTCGATCCGCATCGACTGCACGAAATTGGCAGCCGCGCAATCGGCCTGCCGTTCGATGCCATGTGTTCCACCGTTGTCGACGAGCTAGCCGCGGCTTATCCCGGTCACATCGACACCCGCACCGACTGGATTTTCAACTTGGCGGGCGGTCTAACTGGCGTGATGCGTGTCCTGCATGCGTCGCTGAGCGAGTACGTGCTGATCTATGGCACGCCGATCGGCACCGAAGGGTTTTCCGGTCGCTTTCGCATCGACATCTGGGACGTCATGCTGCGCGGATCGTTTACGACGTACACCGATCGCGATCCCAGCGTCGCCAAGCTTTCGCAGGTCGGCGAGCTTGTGCATCTGCCACCGGGCGTCACCAAAGCCGTGCGCATTCAGCCCGACACCTGGATGCTTGAGTACGCGCGCGGGCCGATCT
>CAZKOY010000065.1:0-28191 GCA_964554495.1 uncultured Myxococcales bacterium | reverse complement strand
GTCCCTACATTAACCGAGCCGCCGCCGCTGCGTGCGTGATATCTTGCCGCCGCCGTGTCTGCCTGGAAGCGCGATGCATCCGACGGAAAACGACCAGGCCACGGTGCCACGCACAAGCGAATCGCAGGCTGGTGAGCCGTCGCAAAAGACGCTCACGGCAGGAGGTGAGCCATGGTCTCGGCGGAACAGCTAGAGCAGGCCCTTTGCGAGGCACGGAGTCGCGCCTTGGCCGAAAACGGCGACGGGCGAGCCGGCCTGTTTGGCCCACAGTCGGCATCGTGGCGCATCAACCGCGAGGCGATGCTGCTTCTGGGCGGCGGAGCAGCGGCGCTTCTGCAGCTTGCCCATCCGTTCGTGGCGCAGGCTGTGTTCGATCACTCGCGCGTGCGCAGCGACGTGGCGGGGCGCTTTCGCCGGACCTTTGTGCGCGTTCTAAACATGACCTTTGGCGATCTCGATCAGGCCATGTCGACGGCGCGGCGGGTGTTTGCGGTGCATGCGCGCGTCGCGGGCTCGCTGCGGCAGGCCGGGCCGGGCTATGCGGGCAGCACGCGCTATAGCGCCAACGATGAATCGGCGCTGTTCTGGGTGCAGGCTACGCTGATCGACACCGCGCGGCGCGTCTATGAAGACCTGGTCACACCGCTTGCCGACGATGAGCGCGAGCGCTTTTATGCCGACAGCCTGGCCACATCGCGGCTCTTTGGTCTGTCGCCTGCGAGCCTGCCTGCAGACTTCGAGCAGTTTCGTCTGTACTTCGACGGCATGCTGGTCTCGCCACGCTTGCATGTCACCGACGAAGCGCGTGAGCTTGCCCGGCACATCTTGACCCCGCCGAACGCCGCGTCTGCGCCGCTTTATCACTTCGTGCGCGCGTACACCGCTTGGCTGCTTCCCGACGGACTGCGGCACGACTTTGGCCTGCGTCTCGGCGTCCACGAGCGGGCTCTTGCCACGGCGGGCCGGCTGGCTATTCGTCGCGCGCTGCCCCACCTGCCGCCGCACCTGCGCTTTTTCCCCGATTACCTCGATGCGCAGCGCCGCCTGCGTCACGAGGCAGGCCCCGATCGCAAGGGCCACGCCATGGCCCGCCGCTTCTTGCGCTTGTTGCGTCCGGGAACCACTCTGCGCGATGTCCTGCGCTAGCGGTTGAGTTCGCCATCGGCACCGCTTGTGCCGACCAAGGCGGCTGTGCCGCGCATGCCCCCGTCGGATGGGCGCCCCCTGCTAGACGGATCGCGAGCGCAAGTTTTTTGTCGAAAGGGCTGCCGCTAGCCTTGCGATCGACGCATGCGCTGTGCTACGCCCTTGCCCGCTTCAGCCCCCGGTGCTTCCGCGCATCTCGTCGCACGCCACATCGCATGGGATGCAGTCTGAGCCCGCGGGTGAAGTCGACCTCTGTTCGCAACGAAGCACTGCAAGGAAATCCACATGCTGTTCGATTGGGTCTATGGCCTGTTTTCCAACGATCTCGCGATCGATCTCGGCACCGCCACCACGCTGACCTTTGTCAAGGGGCGTGGCATCGTTTCGAATGAACCATCCGTCGTCGCTGTACAGCGCGGCGCGACCGGAAAGAGAGTCCTCGCGGTTGGCCGCGAAGCCAAGGAAATGCTTGGCCGTACGCCCGGCAATATCGTCGCTGTGCGCCCGATGAAAGACGGCGTTATCGCGGACTTTGAAGTCACCGAGGCCATGCTGCGGTACTTCATTCTGCGTGCCCATCACCGTCGCACGCTGGTCAAGCCGCGCATCATCGTCTGCGTGCCCTCGGGCATCACCGAAGTCGAAAAACGCGCGGTCCGCGACTCGGCGTTGGCCGCTGGCGCCCGCGAGGTGTACCTGATCGAAGAGCCCATGGCCGCCGCCATTGGCGCTGGCCTGCCCATCACCGAGCCCTCGGGCAACATGATTGTCGACATCGGCGGTGGCACGACCGAAGTCGCGGTGATCTCGCTGGCTGGCATCGTCGTCAGCAAGTCGATTCGCGTCGGTGGTGACAAGCTCGACGAGGCGATCGTTCAGCACATCAAGCGCAAGTACAACCTGCTCATCGGCGAGCGCATGGCCGAAGAAATCAAAAAGCAGATCGGCTCGGCGTATCCGCTGGATGAAGTCCTGACCGTCGACGTCAAGGGTCGCGACTTGGTGGCCGGTGTGCCCAAGACCTTGACCATCAACTCAGACGAGATCCGCGATGCTTTGGCCGAACCGGTAAACGCCATCGTCGAGGCCGTGCGCGTGGTTCTGGAACGCACGCCGCCCGAGCTTTCGGCCGATATCGTCGACAAGGGCATCGTGCTGTCCGGCGGAGGCTCGCAGCTTCGCAACCTGGATGTGCTCTTGCGCGAAGAAACGGGCCTGCCGGTCATGGTCGCCGAGTCGCCACAGCTTGCCGTGGTGCTGGGATCGGGCAAGGCTCTCGACGAGCTTCGCCTGCTGCGCGAGGTCACCGTCCAGTAGCGTCGCTACCGGGGGGATTTGCCCATGAACCCCAGCAAGCGTGTCTGGAAGCTTGTGATTCCGGCGGTGCTGCTTTTGCTGCCGGCTCTGCTTCTGCGATCGAGCATCAAAGCGCCCGAGCGAATGAACCCGGTGGACCGGCTGCTTGTGCGCGTCACGGCGCCGCTTCAAGGGGTGGTCGTCGGGGCAGGCTCGCGCGTTGGCGGAGTGTGGTCGCACTACATCGCGCTCGTCGGTGTGAAGCGCGAAAATGAGCGCTTGGCTGCCGACAATGCGGCGCTGCGCTCGCAGGTGGCCAGTCTGTCGCAGCTTGCCGCGCGGGCCGAGCGCCTGGAGCGCCTGCTAGAGCTTCGCGCCCAGATCCAAGCCGATACGCTGGCCGCGCAGGTCATCGGCGTCGAGACCTCGCGCCAGTTTCGCGTGCTGCGTCTGCGTCTGGAGCTTGGTGGACTGCGCAGCGCCGGGCCGGGGGCGATCTCGGCGGCTGAGACGCGTCCCGGCATGCCGGTCTTGTCCCCAAGTGGCGTCGTCGGGCGCGTGCTGCGCATCAGCGGCGCCTATGCCGATGTGCAGCTGACGACCGATCCGCGCACGTCGATCGACGTGGTGTTGCCGCGCACGGGCAGCCGCGGCGTGCTCAAGGGCGTGGCCTCGGACTCGCGGTATGTCTGCCGCGTCGAGTACGTGCTGCACAAAGACGATATTCAGGTCGGGGATGCCGTCGTCACGTCGGGCCTGGGGGGGCTGTTCCCGCGCGATATGCCAATCGGCAAGGTCGTGCGCACGCACAAGCCCGACAGCAGCCTGTATCAAGAGATCGAAGTCGAGCCGCTCGTCGACTTTGGCAAGCTACGCGAAGTGCTGGTCGTGCTGTCGCCGCCGCCGCCGCCGGATCCCGATGCAGGCAAGCGTCCCGCCGAGCCAGCGCGCGGCATCGGAGTTCCGCGATGAGCTTGTCCCGCGCCATCGGTCTTTTGATCGCCGCCTATCTGGGCCTGGTCGTCGCGACGGCGTTTTCAGCGCTGTCCTGGCGTCCGCTGCCCGATGTGCCGTTCTTGGTGGCGCTGTACGCTGGGCTGCACTGCCGGCCTTTTGCTAGCTCGGGCGATGGCAGCTCGGCGCTGCTGTCGCTGCGCAACGCCCGTCCCGAGAGCATGGCGGGCTTCGGCGCGGTCCTGGGGTATTTGGCGGATGTCGTCGAGGGCTCGCCGGCTGGGCTGCATGCGCTGGGCCTTGCCGTAAGTGTGCTGCTGCTGCGCGCGGTGTCGATTCGCTTGCTGGTGCGCGGCGTGGGGGCGGTGATGCTGGTCGCGCTGCTGTCGCTAATCGGCTATCGCTTGCTGCTGTCGCTTGTGTACCTGCTGTTTTCTGCGCTGTTTGCTGTACCCGGCTCGACGCTGGCGCCGCTTTCGGATCTGAGCAGCTTGCTGGGCGAAGCGATCGTCACTGCGGTGGTCGCGCCGCTGGTCTTCGCCGTGCTGTCACGGCTCGATCGCCATGTCTGGGGCGATCCGCGCGGCACCTCGTCGTCCTCGTCATCTGGCTTGGGTAGTCCTTTGGGGGGTGGGCTGGGCAGAGGCCGCCGTCAGCGTGGCAGCCTAAGCGCCGGCCTGCGCCGCACGAGTCTTGAGGTGCCGGCATGAAGATCCGCCTGAATCGCCTGCGCTTCGACGATCGCCTCAGCCTGCCGGTGGGCTCGTTGCCAGCCGGCATTGCCGCGCCGCTGCCCAAAGGCGATCTGTCAAACTCGGCACTGCAAGGGGCCAAACGTGGCTCTAGCGGCCCAGCCAGCCCGTCGAGCAAAGAGGGTGGGCTGGGCTTCGCAGTGGTCGTGGTCGTGGCCTGCTTTTTCGCCTTGGCGGCGCGCTTGGTCTATCTGCAAGTCGTCCAGGGCGAAGCGTATTACCAGCGCAGCACGAGCAACTTCATCAAAGAGCGTGACTGGCCAGCGGTGCGCGGTCAGCTTCGCGATCGTCGGGGCCGGGTTCTCGTCGAGAACAGCCCGACGTACAGCGTGTATGTGACGCCGCAGTTCGTCTCGCAAGATGCGCTGTCGCGCCTGCGCCGCCACTTGGACTTGAGCCAAGAGCAGTACCAGAGCCTGCTCGATCGCTTGGCGGCCCGTCGACACGGCAAAGAGCGCAGCCAGATGCTGCTGGTCATGGATGGCATCAGTCGCGATCAGATGGCGCTGCTGGAATCGGAAAAACAAGAGCTTCACGGCGTCGATGTGGTGGCGCGCACGCAGCGCAGCTATCCCCATGGCGCGCTCTCGGCGCACGTGCTGGGCTATATGAACCAAGTCGGTCCCGCCGAGCTGCAGAGCGAAGCCAAGCGCAGCTTCAACTATCGCCCCGGCGACGCCATCGGCCGCTCGGGGGTCGAGCGGCTGCTAGAGCCGATCCTGCGCGGCATTCCGGGGTACGAAAAGATCGTCGTCGACGCATACGGTCGCAAAAAGACCGATCGCGAGCTGGGTGAGCTTGCGCAGCTTCTGCCGCCGGATCTCAAGCGCGAGCCGGTGCCGGGCAACCATGTCGTCTTGACGATCGACGCCGATCTGCAGCGCATCGTCGAAAAAGCGCTGTCGCGGCATCACTCGGCCGCCGCCGCCGTCGTCGAGGTTGAGACGGGCAAAGTCTTGGCCATGGCCTCGCATCCCAGCCCAGATCCGAACCTGCTTTCCGGTCGCTTGAGCCACGCCGAGGCGCAGCGGCTTGAGACCGATCCCTTCCGACCGCTGCTCGATAAGGCCCTGCGCGAGAGCTATTACCCCGGCTCGACGTTCAAGATCGTGCCGGCACTGTCGGCGCTGGAAGAACACCTGATCGACCCCAACGTGCGCATTCCCTGCCACGGTCGCTATGAGCTGGGTCGGCACGTGTTCCGCTGCATGAAGTCGCACGGCCCGGTGAACATGCACGAGGCGATCGCGCAGTCGTGCAACGTGTACTTCTATCACCTGGCAGAAAAGGTCGGGCTTGAGCGCATGGCGCAGATGGCGGCGGCGTTTGGCATTGGTCAGAAAGTCGACCTGGGCATGGGCGAAGCGAGCGGCTTTATGCCGACGCTGGAGTACTACAAAAAGAACGGCGGTTTTCGCGGCGGCTATGCGCTGAACACGGCGCTGGGGCAGGGGGCGGTGCGGGCCAGCGTGCTGCAGCTTGCCTTGGCGTATGCCGCGCTGGGCAATGGCGGCAAGCTGTACCAGCCACTGCTCGTCGAGCGCATCGAAAAGCCAAGCGGCGAGCTAGTCGAGCAAAGCCAACCACGGCTGCGCGGGGTGCTGCCGGTGTCCTCTGAGTCGATCGAGCGCATGCGTCGGGCCTTGGTCGACGTGCTGGCTGATCCCAAGGGCACGGCAGCGAGCGCATACAACCCAAGCCTTGCGCTGTACGACATCGCCGGCAAGAGCGGCACGGCACAGGTGCGCAAGAACCGCCGCGGCAGCGCGCCTGGCTGGGACACGGGCAACGATCACGCCTGGTTCGTCGGCTATGCTCCGTCGCACCACGCCAAGATCGCCGTCGCCGTGCTGATCGAGCATGGCGGCCTGGGGGGTCACGTTGCGGCGCCGACGGCCATCGACATCATCCGCGGCTATTTCGACGAGATCTCACCTGACGATCGGCCGAAGCAGTACATCTCGTCGACGCCGAGCAGCCCAGGCGGCGGGCGAGCAGCCACCCTGCCGGTGTCGGCCAACCCGCAGTAAGCGCCTGCTGGGTGCGCGGCACTGATCCGACCGAGGACCTCGTCGACGCAGGCAGGTGGGGTTTTCGACGCTGGCGAGGCTTGCAGCACGGGCAGAAAAATTGCTCGGACTGCCACGCGCGTGATAGTGCCAATACGATGACGTCTGCTGCGCTGGATCGTTCTTTGGGGGCCGAAGCAGAGGGCCTAGCGATGCATCAAGTGGCGCTGCCGCTCTTGTCGGCGCCGCCTGCTTCACCGGAACGGCACGTCGCTGAGGCCGCGCCGGCCGCGTCAGCCGTGGTCGACAGCGGCAAGGCTGTGGAGAGCTCGGCGCGCACGCGCGATCCCGCGCGCGAGGTCGAAGCCGGCGCTGCGCTCGACGGGCGGCAACTGTTCTTCGTGTTCGTCGGGACCGCGATTGCTGCCTGCTTGGTGTTCGCGCTGGGCGTCTTTGTCGGGCGTCGCGTCGAGCAGCGGGCCGCGGCACGAGCTGCCATGCAGTCGGCAACCGATCCCTTGGCCGTCTTGGATCAGCTGGCCAACTCGGAAGAAGAGCTGACCTTTCCGCGGGTGCTGCGCGATCGCGAGCGAGCGGTCAGCGGGTCGCGGACGGCAGCAGCCGGCGCCAGCGGCGAGTCCGCCGAGCGGCCCCGCGAGGGAGCAGGCTCGGGCAGCCGTGCGAACATGCCGCACTTCACGCTGCGCAGCACGCCGATCGCCAAGCGCAACGACGCCGAAGAGCTCGTCAAGCGCCTGCGCCAAGCGGGCTATAAAGCGAGCTTGGTCGAGCTGCCGCGCTCGGCGCTTTCGGGGGGCGGTCGCGAGCTGCGCGTACAGCTTGGGGACTTCGTCGCCGCCGAGCAAGGACAGGCCCTACGCGGCGAGCTGTTCCGTCGGTACAACCTGAGCACGACGATAACCAAGCTGTAGCCCGTGGCGGCCCTGTGGCCGCGCCTTCGTCGACGAGTCGGGTCGGCGCGCTTACAAGAGCTGCGCCAGCGTGACTTTCTTGAGCTGCGAGCGCACCGAGCCTTCGAGATCGAGCAGCACGCGATCGAGCGCGTCGCCGTCTTTTTCACCGCTGCGCAGCGACGAGAAGTCTTTGAACAAACGGATCACTTCGTCGAGCCGAATATCGTCCGGCGGTCGCGACAAAAGGTAGCTGTCTTCGGTCTCGACCACCCAGCCGGCGTCGATAAAGCGCTTCATTGCGCGACGGACAAAGCTCTCGGGCAGGCCGTGGCGCTTTTCCAGATCGACGATCGGCAGGGCCCGCGCGCCGCGCTTCCAGTTCTGCGCGACATCGAACAAAAGACGCATCGCCAAGGGGCCGTTCATCGTCGGCATCTCGCCGGGCTTCAGGCCGTCTTCCTCGTCGACGTGGCTGGTTACGACGCTCAAAAGAGGCAGGCGCTGAATGGCGCGACAGACCTCGGCCCCCCACAGCAAGATCACCCACCACAAGTAGATCGACAGCAGGAACAAGGGCAGCACGGCGAGGGCGCCGTAAATGGTTCGGTATTTTCCAGTAATATAACTCAGATAAAGACCGAGGCCGAACTTGCAAAGCTCCATCATGCCGGCCGAGATCGCGCTGCCAATCAGCGCGGGTCGCCAGTCGACGCGCAGCGTCGGTAAGAAGCGGTTGAGCAGCGTCGCTCCCGCTGCGGTGGTGGCCAGCGACAGCAGCAGGCGCGACACCAAGTGGCGATCCCACAGCGAGGCGGTGTGCAGCACCCAGACCGCCGCGACGAGGGGAAACAGCGTGATGCCGGTATAGAAAAACAGGAAGCGCTCGATATAGCCGCGCTCGCGCTGCGAGTCCCAGATGCGATTCCAGATCGACTCGACGGACAGAAACAGAAGAAAGCCGATGATGCTCGACGTGATCAAGCCAAAGCTGCCGAGCGCGCCGGCCGTGATGTTGCCGGAAAAGCTCGACAGGCGCTCGACGACCTCGCTCTGCGCTTCCGTCGACGAGGGGAAGATGGCCTTAACCAGGTACGAGACAAGCTGGCTGCCGGCGTCTAGCTGACCGCTGGCTTTCAGCAAGGCCAGGGCAATCGCCAAAAGCGGCACCAAGGCCAAGGCGGTCTGATACGCCAGCGACGAGGCGGCCAGCGTGCAGTTGTTGGCCCAAAACCCGTCCCAAGCCAGAAGCGTGACGCGCTTGATGTGACGCCACAGTGAAAGGAGCCGCGTGCGAACCATGCCCACCTGCTTCGCCGCAGTATATCGCGGCCCGTCGAGAAGATGGCGCGATCCACGCCGCGGGCTTATTCACCCAGTGCCGAAGGAGGGAGTCGAACCCTCATGTCCCGGAGGACGAGGGATTTTGAGTCCCCTGCGTCTGCCATTCCGCCACTTCGGCTCACGAGACGCACGCAAGCTAACACAGCGCGGCGTGGGTGGTCACGCCAAAACTACGGGGCGTGTTCACAAGCGGACCAGGGCAGAAAGCAGCGCCGCGAAGCGGGCTTGGCGCGCGACCGCATCGACGCGAATCCCGGCTTCGCGCAGGGCGTGGGCGGTTGTCTGGCCGATGGCTCCGACTCGCGTCTTCGCAAGCAGGGTCGTTGCCTGCGAGCCCAGCGCGGACAGGGCAATGGTGACGGTGCGCGGGCTGCCAAACGGCACCAGATCGACGCGGTCTTCGACCAGGGCCTGCCGCATTGGCAACAGCGCCGCGGGGCTTGCGGGCTGCATGCAATACGCCTCGGCCTCGACGACATGAAAGCCAGCTTGGCGCAGAGCCAGGGGCAGCGTCGGACGGGCCTCGGCAGCACGCAGAAACAGGACCGCCGGCTTTTCGTCGGCGCTTGTGGCCGCCTGCGCTTGGATCAGGTGCGCTGCAAGCTGAGCGGCGCTGCTCTCGTCGCTGGGGTCCGGGCTGCTGGGCTCGCCGGCCACGTAATCAGCCGGGCACCCGTACGCAGCAAGAGCCTCGGCCGTGCGCGGGCCCACCGCTGCGATCCGCACGCCGTGCAGCGCCTGGCCGATCGCCCGCGACGGATCGACAGCGCTTAGAGCATTCATCAAGGCCACGACGGCATAGCGACTGGTGACGGCGAGGATGCGGGTCCCATGGCGGCCCACCTGCATGTTCTGCAGCGTTGATTCGACGATCGATGACAGCGGGATGACAGGCGGCGCAGCGACTAGACAGGGATAGACCAGCGCCTCGCCACCCGCCCGTTCCACCAGATCGGCGGTCGCCTGCGCCTGATCGGCGGGCCGTGTGATCAGTACACGCAGGGGACGCCCCGTGGCGGGGTCGCGCAAGGACAGCGGCGGTTCGTCGGTGGCCATCGGCGAAGCCGGCTCGATCAAGGGCGGCGTCCGCGCCCCAGGACCGAATACAAGCCGATGACGATCAGCACGCCCGACAGGCAGGCGATCAGGCCGCCCCACATCAGGTATGGACCGCCCAGTGACGTCGCGATCGATGCGACATCCGACGGATGCAGGGCGCCGCCGACGCGAGCGCCCTCAGTAAACAGGTAGTCGCCGCGGGCCAGCGTGTCAAAGACGAACAGAAGTCCCAGCAACTGGGCAAAGAACAGGCGGCCGTTTCCCGGCAGAAAGCGGGCCAGCATGGCGATGCCGATGCCCAGGCCTCCGACGGTGAACAGGCCAACCAGGGTGCGCACCCACAAGACCAGCGACAGAAGCAGACCCGCGGCCAAGACCAGCAGCAAGGGGCGGGCGGCGCGGCGCGCGACGATCAAGCACAGTGCCCCGAAGAGCGGCGGGCCCAGAAGGCCTCCGGCTGAGCTAAGGGCACTGCCCAGGCCACGCGGGACGGCCAGGTGGGCCATGCCCGAGGCGTCGGCGAAGATGTCCAGCTTAAGAAAGCGCCCGCCAACCAAAAGAGCGGTCAGGCCGTGGCCCATCTCGTGAACCCAGGTCGAAAGCAGCGTGAACGGATACAAGATCAGTCGTCCCATCGGCACCCAGCGCTGCAGTGCCAGGATCAAGATGGCTCCCGCGATCAGGGCGATGCGGGCGCGGGTCTGATGGGTGTCTGCGTTCGTCGCTGAGACTTCCAGCCGGGCGGCGTCCATGCATCGAATGTACTACGGCGCGAACCCGTTCCGCTGCAGCCAGTCAAGGTACGCATCCGGCTCGCAGTCGAGCGGCACGTGTACAGGTGGGCGCGGCGGCAGCGGATCTTCAGTCAGCGTCTCGGGCAAAAGACCAAAGGGGCGCGGGTCGCCAGCCAGCGGCGGTGGTTGCACTCGGCCGTCTCCATTTGCGTCGATGCGGATGGCATTGGTCAACGCAAACGGCCGCACCTTGCCGGCCAAGACGTTGCCGATCACTGCGGTTGGCAGAGGCTGATCTCCGACGGCCATGGCCACCAGCCAGCCATCGCCCGAGACCGGCACCTGGGTCTCGACGACTAAGGCCGGGTGGGACCGGCTGGGGACGGACCACTCTTTAATCAGCGAGCCGTTGTGATAAAGCTGCACGCGCGACAGATCGATCCAGCCGGCGGCGTCGGCGGTGATCTTGACCTGCACGCTGCCTCCCTGGGGCTTTACCGTCGAGCCAACGTCGGCTCCATCGACCTGCATGTGTAGCCACGGGCCGTTTGAGGCCACGGCGCGGTTGTCGAGCAGCGCCGAGCGCAGATCCGTCGGCAGCACGTACTGCGGCACGTCGGTGGGCAGCTTCAGCCAGGTGCGCGGATAACCCGAGGTCAGCCAGTCCATGCGGTGCGTGTCGCTGTTTCCGAGTGCGATGGTGCGCAGGCCCTGGCTTAGGAAATAAAACCAGTCGCGCAGCAGCGGCTGCAGCGACGAGGGCATCTGGTCATAGCCACTCAACACTTCCAGCCCGTCGAACAGAGCGGCGGTGCTGAGCGGCTCGCCGGGATAGCGCGGCCAGCCGATGTTGATGAAGTACCCCAGATCCGGTGGCAGGCGCGGGTGATTTACGATGGCGACGGGCTGTCCCGGCAGCCCATGGATCATCGGAAAGACCAGCTCGGGGGTTAGGTTCCGCCAGTTTTCCCATTCTTGCCATTTGGGTGCGCCCCACAGCGCGTCCTTGCGGTCGACCTCGACGGGGTACACGCCCAAGTGGCCGTACTGAAAGCCGTACTCGGACCCTGGAATCGACACGGCGCGGCTGGCATAGCCGAGGGCGTCGATGTACTGCTGAAGCTCGTTGTGCCAGATGTGCTCCGTCGGAACGATGACCTCGACGCCGGCCGCGACCTCTGAGATCACGCGGTGGGCCGGTGCCAGCTTGGAATCAAAGCTCTGGTTGGTGTGGATGTGCATATCGGCCGCCAGCCAGCCGTCGGTGCGCACCGTATGCTGCAGCACAACCGAGAACGGCACGATGTCTTTGTCGCGGATCGTGACGCGCTCTTTGACCTGTTCGTACTCGGGGCCTTGCAGCGCCGTGACGTCGTATGTACCGGCGGCGATGGGCACCGTTCCTTCCCCTGTCACCAAGATGGCACCGTCGGTGATGCCTAGGACATTGGGGGCCAGCATGCGCGCCGTCGCACCGTCGTTGTGCAGGCCGGGGGCCGGTGTCGGGGCGACCTGGGTGATCAGCAAGCGCGATGGCAGAAGCTCAAGCCCGTCGCTGCCGCGCACCGTGACGCGCAGCGCCGGTCCCTGCGTCGGCTGCGGCGGAACCATTTCAAGCCCCGACGGGCCACCTGGCTGATTCGGCGCAGAAGAACAGGCAAGCAGCAAAGCCACGCCCCACAGCGAAAAGCGGGAAGAGACCGCGGAACGAAGGCCACCCAAGGCACGCTTCGACGACATGCACAAGCGATGACACAGGTTCCCGGCTGCTGTAAAGGTGGGGCGAAGCCAGCGACTGCGGCGGCGATCCTCGGGTTCGTGTCAGCGAGAGAGTCGAGCGCGTCGAGCCATCAGCGACAGTGCCAGCAGTGCGCCGAGCCCAGACCATAAGCGAGTCGGGGCCGGCTGGCTGTTGGCTGCGCCGATCTGGCAGTCGCAGTGTATGCCAGGACGACGCGTCAGTCCGCCGTCGAGCCCCGCATCCAGCCCAGCATCGGACAGAGGAGCGATCGCGCCATCCTGAGGCTGGCCAGTCATGTCCGTGGGGGTTCCTAAGTCCACAGGCGGCTGACAGGTGCCGGATCCGTCGGTGGAAAAGCCATCGAGCGGCGTCGATGACACCACGGTCTGCATGCGGCCACCGTGTGCATGAAAGATGAAATAGATCGAGTCTCCGACGGAAACAGGCGTCGACACGACGGCTGGGGTCGCCTCGCAGGGCGCGTAGGCCCAGCCGCTTGGGCCGTACTCGCGGGCGATGTCTGCCCCTTGTTCCAGCACCTTCCAGCGCCAGCCGCTGCCTATGGATTTCGTCGCTGTGCCGCGCCCCACAAAGACACCGGGGCGCAGCAAACGCAGCGTCACGGCGCTGCTGTTGGGTCCGGGCAGATTTTGAAAGTCTCCGACGGCGAGCCAGCGCGGGCAGGTGCCAAAAGGGGCGTCCATCATCAGCGAGTCGCCGGCCGAGCGGTTGCCAGGCGCCGTCGAGTAGCTGGGATCGGTCACGCTGCGGCTGTCGAAATAGAACGTCGCGGGCTTTGCGGTGTCGGGCCGGATGATCTGGATGTTCTGCGTGTCGTTGCGCTTGCTGCCTCCGTCGGCGGGGCAGGTGCCGTTGGCGCGGATTTCGCTGGTGCCATCCCACGTGCCGGTGGGCAGGATCTTGTATTCCAGAAGCGGCGTATCGCTGAGGTTCACCGTCACGCTATAGATGCCGTCGCCATCGTCGTCGCGCAGCATCGGGCAGCTAGCCAGGGACCAACCACCCAAAGCAGGCTGGTTGCCGCAGATCTTGGGCTGCGCAAACGCGGCCTGTTCCAGCCCGCACCACATCGCGAAAAAGCCGAAGACAGCGACGAGAAATCGATCACGAAGGCCAAGCGACATGCGCGCAGTATATCCAGAACCAGCCAGACACAAGGGCGGGGTATGGGGCCGCAGCCAGGCGATGTCATGCAGCGGCAGACAAACGCAGGCGCTACGCGCACATACAAGCGCCCGCTTTTCCGACGGGAAAGACCCGGCTAGGCTGGGTGTATGAACAAACCACTCCTTGCTGCAGTTGCCGGTGTCTCGTTTGGTCTGTTCCTGGGCGGTTTAGCGTTCCACAGCGCTGGGCTGCGAACCTGTCAGCGTCGAGCGGCGGTGGAAAGCGCGCTGCCTGCACGGGTCGCCGTGCAGAAGACGGTCGTGGCGCATCCCTGCCCGAGCATGCAGGAAGAGCCAGAGCCAGAGTCGCCTCCCGCGGTGGATCGCAGCGATCCCGACAGCGTGCTGAGCTATGCCCAGACGCTGTATGTAAACGGGGACTATGCGCAGGCCATCTCGGTCGCCAAGACCGTCGAGCGCAAAGGGCACAGCGTTCGCGCGTCACGCATCATCGGATCGGCGGCGTGCAACCTGCGCAACACCAAGCTTGCTGACGAGGCGTACCGAAATCTCGACGCACCGGGGCGGCAGTACATGGTCTATGTCTGCCAGCGCAGCGGCGTGACGATCAGCGGCCGGCACTTCCGCCTGGCCAAAGGCGACTAACCCGCCGCTTCGCCGAAAGGCACCAGGTGTTCGTCGCGCAGACACAGCGGACGGACCTGGTATTCCGCGCCATCGACGTCGACGAAGGCGACGGTGATCTTGTCCGCTTGCTGACGCGTACCGGGCAGCAGGCGAAAGGTCTGACCGGTGTACGGCAGCGTGCCCTTGCCGTCGCGACAGTGTTCGGCAAACGTCGCCGAATTCAGCGGATAGTGATAGGTCCCGCTGGCCGTCCCAACGTGAATTTGGCGAAGCTCTCCGTCGGAAAAGCTCAGGCTCTGATCCCAGACAAGGTGCTCGTGGCCAGAAAAATACGCGGCCACACCGCCGCGACACAGAAGACCGCCTAGCTGATCGCGGAAGGTCTCGCTGGTCTTGCCCATCATCGACACCAGCGGCACGTGACCACAGCACAGGCGCAGGGCGGCGCCGGTTGCTTCGTCGCGGGCCAGGGCTTCCTGCGCGAACTCTGCGACCTTGGGATCCAGCTTCTGATCGACGACATGCAGCATCAGCAAGAACGTGTCGTCGATGCGCAGCCAGTATGAAAGCGGTGGCTGCCCCACGACTTCGCCAAGGCCGCTTTGGGCGACTTCTTGCGCAACATCAGCCCAGGCCTTCTGGTATCCGACGCGATGCGCATCGGTGTAAAAGTCGTGGTTGCCCGCGATCGGCAGCACGGGAATGCCGGCGCTGCGCAGCGGAGCGAGGGCCGCGTGAAAGGCCGTCCACCAGGCGCTTATGCGCTCGCTGCGTACGCCGTCGCCGGGATTGCCGACGGTGGCATCGCCAGCTACAACGACGAAGCGCGGCTGCGCGGCAGCAAGCTCGTTTACGACGGTGAGAAACGCCGCAGGGACGGCGCCGCTGCTATAGACATGAACATCCGAGACGATGGCAAAACTCCACGGGGGCATGTGTGCTGTGCCTACCTTCCTGCGCTGGCCGTCGAGCGAGCGCTGCGGGCTCTACGGGTACGGCCTGGCAGCGGCGGCGGTGGACAGGGCCGCATGGCTCGACGGGCCGTGGCTTCGTTCCGCAGCAGTGCTTCATATCCGAACATCAGCCGTTCTTCTGCAGACGTCGCGTGATCATAGCCCAGAAGATGACACAGACCGTGGACAGCCAAATGCAGAAGCTCAGCGTCGAGAGTATGGCCCTGCGTTTGTGCCTGCTGCGCCGCGATCGGCACCGAGATCACGATGTCGCCGAGCAGCAGCGGCAGCCCTTTGGGCGGCGGACTTTTTGTCGTGGCTTCTAGCTGTGCAAACGACAGCACATCGGTGGCGTGATCCTCGTCGGCGTATTGCCGGTTTAAGGCATGAAGCTCGTCGTTTTCGCTCAGCGTCAAGCTGACCTGCGCGCTGCCCCAGCCCGTCGCGGCCAATGCCCGCTGCAGCCGTCGCCTCAGCGTCGCTCGCTGCGCCGGACACAGGTGCATGCGTACGCTGGGTCGTACCAGCATGTGAATCATGGCTGGCTCCGTCGACGCAAGGCCTGTTCCGGGCGTCGCTGCCTACGCCTATCGCGCATAGTCGGTAGAGCGCGTCTCGCGCACGACACAGACGCGGACCTGTCCGGGATACGCAGCCTCTTCTTCGATCTTCTTGGCCAAATCGCGAGCCAGAAGCGTCGTGCCGTCGTCGGCGATGCGGTCGTTTTCGACAAATACACGCAGCTCGCGCCCGGCCTGAATGGCATAGGCCTTTTCGACGCCAGGATGCGTCTGGACCAGCTTTTCCAAGTCGTTTAGGCGCTGCACGTACGAGGCAAGCTGCTCGCGGCGCGCTCCAGGTCGCTGGCTCGACAGCACGTTGGCGGCGTCGACGAGGTGATCGAGCAGGCTCTGCGGCGGGCGCTCGCCATGGTGCGAGGCCACAGCGTCGACGATGCGCTGGTGCTCGCCCAGCTTTTTGCACAGCGCAGCCCCGACAGAGCTGTGCGAGCCTTCGGCTTCTTGATCCAGCGCGCGACCGACGTCGTGCAAGAGCCCAGCCCGTCGGGCGGTCTTGGCGTTAAAGCCAAGCTCAGCGGCCATGGCTCCGGCCAGCCAGGCAACTTCGACGCTGTGCTGCAGCAGGTTCTGCGTGCCGGTGTTGCGATACTTCAGCTTGCCAAGCGTGCGCAGAAGCTCGGGATGCAGCTTGTGCAGCCCCAGGTCAAAGGCCGCTTGCTCGCCGGCTTCTTTGCACTGTTCGTCGATCTCTTGCGTGGCTTTGTGGACCGCTTCTTCGATGCGGCTGGGATGAATGCGCCCGTCTGAGATCAGGCGAGACAGCGCAATGCGCGCGATCTCGCGCCGCACCGGATTGAAGCACGAGATGATCACTGCTTCCGGCGTGTCGTCGATGATCAGGTCGATGCCGGTGGCGGCTTCCAGCGCGCGGATGTTGCGCCCTTCGCGGCCGATGATGCGGCCTTTCATGTCGTCAGACGGCAGCGACACCACGCTGACCGTGCGCTCGGCCACGTACTCACCGGCCTGACGCTGCACCGCTGCGGCGATGATCGTCTTGGCTCGCTCGTCGGCTTGGGCCTTGGTCTCTTCTTCAATGCGCTTGATCTCGGCGGCGGCGGCCTTGCGAGCATCATCACGCACTTGCTCGGTGACCAGCGCTCGCGCTTGTTCGGCGGTAAGGCCCGCGATCTGCTCTAGCTTGACGCGCGCTTCGTTGGCGGCTTCTTCGGCCTTCTTGGCGTGGGCTTCGGCGCTCTGCTCGCGGTTGGTGATGTTCTTTTCGCGGCGCGTCTGGTCTTCTTCGCGCTTGGCTAGAAGCTCGGCCTTGCGGGCCTGCGCGGCTTCCTGCTTGGTGATGCGCTCGGCCTCGCGCTCTAGCTCTCCCCGACGGGTGCGCAGCTCGGCTTCGACTTCGCGCTGGGCTTTCAGCAGCACTTCTTTGCTTTCGACCTGCGCGTCCCGCTTGATCTGCTCGGCTTCGCTCTTGGCGGCGTCGAGAGCGCGCTGCGCTTCTTCGCGTGTGGCCAGCGGCTGTGGTGCCACGCGACGACCGAAGAGCCAGCCCAGCAGCGCGCCCAGCGCAGCCAGCACGATGCCCACGGCATAGTTCATGGTTTGACCTCCAGAGGTTGACAAACGGTCCCGCTGTCGACGAGCACAGACGGCGTTTTGGGCCCATGGGACGCGACCTCGCGCTGCAGGCGATGGCGAGGGCGGGCCAAGGGGACCAGACAGGCCGTCGGCGTCACGACGAGGTCCAGCCCTTCGTCGTGTGGCTCGCACGGGACCGCAGAAAGCTGCTGACAGGAATGAAAGACCCCGACGCGCAGAGCGGATGGATGCATATGCAGAACGCGGTCGTAATACGAGCGTCCCTGCCCCAAGCGCTGACCGTGCTGATCAAAGCCCAGACCCGGCACGACAAACACGTCGATCTCGGACAGCGGCACCGACGCTGCATCGGGATGTGGTTCACGCAGGCCAAACGGCGCTGAAACCAGCTCGGCTTCATCGGCGATGGCTACGAAGTCAAGCTGGGGTGGTTCTTTGCTGCGAACACGGGGGTAACACGTGCGAATACCGCGGGCACGCAGTCGCTGACCAAGCGGTGCTGCATCCAGCTCGTGTCCGACGGCAGCATAGACCGCAGTGGCGCCAACCTGGGACCAGTCGACCGCTTGTTCCAGCACATCGGCCACCTGTTCGCCAAGCTGCCTAGCCTGCAGGCTGCCGCTCGCTGGAGCGCATGCTTTGCGACGGGCACGAAGCTCGCTACGCAGCGTCCGCTTCTGCATCCCCACGACCGCGAGCGCAGCTGCGCCTGGCGAAGGCAGGGGGCGAGCCGGCACCGGAGCGGATCGAGGATCGTGTTGCGATTTGCTGTCATCGGCTGGCACGCGCTGCGCTCGCTTTCGTCCCACTTATTCGGCTTGGGCACCGCGCTGGGTGCGGCGACTGCGGCGCCCAGTGGTCGTCGCTCCGCTTCCCGCGGGGGCTTTTCCGGTGTCTGCCGGCGCGCTGGTTTCGCCGGGCGATACGGTGGTTGTTGCCGTCGACAACCGGGCCTCGACCTGGCCCAGCAGGTGCTCGACTTGGCTGCGCATGCTGGCGCGCAAGCGGGACTGTGACTGCTTCTCGTGCGCTAGATCGTCGGCGAGCTTAAGTGCAGCCAGCACGACATCGGACTGCGTCGCCACTTGCCGACTGCCCTTGAGCGCGTCGATGCGCTCGTTTACCGAGGCTGCCAGAGACTGGACGTACGACTCATCCGCATCGCTGCGCAGAATGTACTGCTGACCGCCGATGTGGATTTTGATCGTGCGCTTCACGGCGAGCCCGCACAATATCGGGCCACTGGCCAAAGTCAAGCACATCTCCCTCGGAGGGCATGCGATCTTGGCTACGCAATCTTCTCCTTGCGCGGGTCCGGCTGCGGGTGCGGTCGCAGCGCGGCGCGAGCCCGAAGCTAGCTGTTGTGGCGGAAGTGGATGATGTCGCCGTCGCGGACGATGTACTCCTTGCCTTCCAAGCGCGCTTTGCCGGCTTCGCGGACTTTGGCCTCGCTCTTGAACTGCATGAAGTCGTCGAAGGTCATGACCTCGGCGCGGATGAAGCCTCGCTCGATGTCCGAGTGGATCTTGCCAGCGGCGCGCACAGCGCTGGTGCCGCGGTGGATCGTCCAGGCGCGACACTCGTCGGGGCCAGCGGTCAGAAAGCTAATCAGATCCAGCGCGGCATAAGCTGCTCGCACAAAGCGCGGCAGCGCCGTATCCGACAGTCCCAGATCGGCTAGAAACGCCTTCTGCTCGTCGGGCGAAAGCTCGGACAGCTCCATTTCCAGCTTGCCCGAAAGCGGGATGATCGACAGCTTGTTCGCCGTCGCATACGCGGAAAGCGCCGGGTCAATCGGCTTGTCGACATCGCCTTCGGCCACGTTGAGCACGATCAGAAGCGGCTTCAGAGTCAGAAAGCGATAGCCCGAGATGGCCGTCTGATCCTGCTCGGACAGCTCCAGATCGCGCAGCGGCTTGCCCTCTTCCAAGTGCGCCTTGAGCTTGCCCAAAAGCTCGATTTCGCCGGGCTTGCCCTTTTCTTTCTTCAGGCGCTCCAGGCGCTTCTCGATGGGCGCGAGATCACCCAACGTGAGCTCGGTCTGCAGATCCTGAAGCTCGCCGAGCGGCTCTCCTGGCTTGCCGTCTTCGCTGGGGAAGGCGCGTACGACCTGCACCAGCGCCTCGACCTCGCGCATGGCGGGCAGCGCCGATGTATCCAGGCTGCGCCCCCCTGCGCCGGGCGGAGCCGCGACATCGACGAAGTGGATCTCAGCAAGCGTGATTTTTTTGGGGTTGTGAATCGCGGCCAGCGCATCGACGCGGGCATCCGGCACCTTGACGACGCCGAGGTTGGTCTTGCCGCTGCCGCGCGAGGCATAGCCCGTCTCGGCCTTCTGGCCGGTCAGCGCGTTGTATACCGTGGTCTTGCCGCTTCCAGAGAAGCCCACCAGTCCGACTTTCATCCTTGCTCCCCGGTCTCACCCATACGATGGACCTGAAAACCGTTGCACAGTCCCGGCGGAAGTAGCACGGTTACCGCAAGCTAGGCAAATATAGAGAGCAGACCGCGCGCTCGACCGTATGCCGACAAAACCCGGACATAATCGCCGCCTGCATCCCTCCTGCCTGGCGCTGGCCGTATTGCTGGGCGCAGCGACGGGATCGGGTCAACTTTCCTTGCTGAAGCTGCCCGCCGCGCGGGCCCAGCTTGCGGCCTTGGTGCCGGATCAAAAGGTCATTCCCGTCGAGGAGTTCTTCGAGGTGCTGCGCGACTATGGCACCTGGCTCGACTCGGATCGCTATGGCCACGTGTTTTGTCCGCACCCCGATGTTGTCGGCGTCGACTTTCAGCCGTACATGCGCGGGCACTGGACGATGTCCGAGTTCGGCTGGACGTTCGTGAGCAGCTCAAAGATTAGCTGGGTGACCGATCACTACGGCCGCTGGGTCGAGGTCGGCCTGCCCAACTGTTCGTGGGCGTGGCTGCCCGGTCGCGACTGGAGCCCCGCCTGGGTCGAGTTTCGCGTCAGCGATCGCGTGATCGCGTGGCGACCGCAGCCATACAGCGGGCCGCCGGTACGCATGGCGCTGCCGTCTGCAGTGCAGTTGCCGCGGGTGACGCTGCCGCCCGAGATCTTTTCACGAGATGGTCGCGATGCCGGCTTTGTGGTCGTAAACGACAACGACTTCACCGCTCGTCGCATCGAGGGTGTCGCGCTGTCCGGCTCGCAGCTTTATGCCGCCCTGCGCGAGACCGAGCCGCTGCAGAATCCGCGTGCCGGCCTGCACTCGTCCGAGCGGCAGCAGATCGCGGCGCGCATCGTCGCCCGTCGCGAGGCTCTGGCCCAGGGCGTTGGAAGCGGCGGAGCGGGCAGCACGGGATCGGGCAGCGGCAAGCCGGGGCTTGGCAGCAGCGGAACCGGCGGTGCGCAAGATGCCTCGGCGGCGGCTCCTCCCGAGCCAGCGCGTCGACGCAAGCCGGGCACTGCTGCGGCGCTGCCGGGCACGGCGGGACTTGGCAATGCGACGACGCTGCGGGCTGGGGCGCAGGCTGCAGATGCCGGCAAGGAAGGCGATGGCAAGCGCACGCTGACCGGGGCGCAGCCAGGGCAGACGCCACCGACGCGCAGCACGTTACCGGCTGGCCTGACACCGGGTCAGCCCGGCGAACTTAGCGGCACCAAGGTGTTTGAGTGGGGCGGTCCCGACAAGAACAAGAAGCCTGCCGCCAAGCCGGGGACCCCCAAGCCTGAGCCAGCGCGCCGGGAATAGGTACCCGAGCGAAATCAGCGACGGGGAAGGCTAGCTGCGAATGCCCCAGTGCAGCTTGGTGCGCAGCAGATCAAAGAACGATCGCTGCGGTGGACGGTGAATGCGCACGGGCGGCGCCTCACTTGTGACCTCGACGAAGTCGCTGCTGCCGATGCGGTGTGTCCACTGGCCATCGACGGTCAGAAGCAGCTCATCGCCGCGTCCGCCGCTGCGTCCGGGGCGCACGACGATGCGCGAGCCAAGGCGCGTCACCAGCGGTCGCGCCGTCAGTGTATGCGGGCAGATTGGGGTAAGCACGACCGCGTCCATGCCTGGCATCAGGATTGGGCCTCCCGCTGCTAGGTTGTATGCCGTAGATCCTGTTGCCGTCGCGACGATCAGCCCATCGGCGCGATACGTGGTGACCAGATCGCCATCGACCAGCGCTTCTAGCTCAGAGAGGCGGGCCTGGTTCGGCTGGCTGAAAACGACATCGTTTAGCGCGCTGCGCTCGGCCAGGGTTTCGACGACGTCGCCGCTGCCGGTTGCACTGCGCAGCACACGGCAGCGCAGTCGCCGTCGATCTTCGACGGGCAGGTGGCCGTCTAGGGCCGCGTGCAGGGTGACCACCGCCTCTTCGGGGGCACAGCAGGTCAGAAAGCCCAAGTGGCCCAGGTTGATGCCCAGAATGGGGATGCTGGCGCTCGCCCCATGTTGCAGGCGGCTCGACGGTGGCTGATCGGGCGCCCGTACGCCATCGGCAAGCAAGCTGGCGCCATAGAGCATCGTGCCATCGCCGCCTAGGACCACCAGCAGACGAAGCTGTCCGAGCCCTGCAAGCTCGCGTTCTCCGACGCTGAAAAGGCCGGGTGGCAGATCGATGTAGTCACGCACCACCGCTTCGTGCAGGCCGCGGGCGCGCACTGCATCGACGAGCGTTCGACAAAGATCGATGGCTTCGCGTCGATCGCGCTTGAGTAAGAAGGCCACCCGTCCAGGGGTGGTCAAGCGGGCACCGCTCGCTTGGGTGTCGCTCGCGAACGGACCAAGTCGGCGCTGCCGCGATCGCGCAGGAATTCCAAGAAGGTGATCGCCGCCGGTAGCTCGACGGCTGGAACCTGCTCTAGAAGATCGCGAGCCTGCCGTCGCAGTGCCTCGCCTGGACCTTCGCTGGGGGGTAGCGGTCGGGGCAGCGGGGCATCCAGATCCGGCGGCGGCGCGACCTCACCCCAAGGAGGAGGTTCTTTCGATGTCAGCTCGTCGCGGCGGAACCACTCTTGGATGTGCCAGTGCAAAAGCTCGCTGCGATAGCTGAACCAGCGCTCACGCTCGACGGGATAGTTAAGCAGAGCATCCTTGAAGCGGCGAAACGCGCCTTTGCCGTCGATGCTGATCAGCAGGCGCTCGCGCAGGATGGGATCGGTAACCCCAGCCACGAAGCGCTCCATCCACTTGTACTGCTCGCGCGATGAAGCGGGCTCAACGCGCAGAAAGGCATCGCCGCCGGTCATGACCCGGCTGCGTAGCTCGCTGACATTGGGGGCCGAATCGACGAGGGTAATGACCTCGCCCGTGCGGGTGTCTAGGAAGCTCTCGGTATCAGGGGCATTGCGCTCGACGGCTGTCTCTAGCTCTGCCCAACGGACCGCAATTACTCGCATACGCCATCACTCCACCATCGAGCCCCGCGCGACGCACCAAGAGCGGTTCGGCGAGGCTGCGATCCTTCGAGAATCTCTGCGAAATAGGCCAACAAACCAACTTCCAGGCTATTCGCCTCACGCGATGAAAGCAACAGACGACAGCCTGGCGTGCTATCGCGGGCTGGCCAAGTTCGGCACAGAGGCCGACCCCCGGGCAAAGTTCTGGCTTGCGCAAGCGCGTGTGCGTAGGATCCCATTCTGAGATGGTGGCGATGTCCAGGATGCTCGGCTGGTCCAGGCAGAGGTTGCGTCGCACAATGGGCGCGGCCCTGCCCATTGGGTCGGGTCTGCGCCCGCTGCCCGAGCGCGGCTGAGCTATGTGCGGTATCGCTGGGTATCTGGGTCGCCCGCCCGCGCCCTCGCCAGTCGTCGACGAAGCGCTGCTGTCGGCGCAGCGCCACCGCGGCCCCGACGAGCAAGGCCGCCTGCGCTTTCAGGCTCGCGACGGGACCCCAGGACAGCTTGTGTCGACGCGCTTGGCCATTGTCGATCTCAGCCCGGAAGCCAGCCAACCGATGCGCAGCCTCGACGGTCGTCTTTCGCTGAGCTTCAACGGCGAGATCTACAATCACCAGGCGCTGCGTGACGCACTGCGGGCCGAGGGGGCGCAGTTTCAGTCGCACAGCGACACGGAAGTGATCCTGGCTGGCTATGCGCACTGGGGCGATCGCCTGTGGCCGCGGTTGCGCGGCATGTTCGCGCTCGCCCTGTGGGATGCCACGATCGATGAGCTTCGTCTGCTGCGCGATCCCATGGGGCAGAAGCCCTTGTACCTGTGCAGCGACGGGCTGCTAGCGCACGATGGGCTTGCTCGACACAAGACCGAGGCGACGTACCTGTGCTTTGCATCTGAGGTGCGAACGCTGCTTTTGGCTCAGACGGTGCCGCGACGCATCGATCGCCACGCGCTGACCGGCTTTCTGACGTGGGGCAGTGTTCCCGAGCCGCACAGCGTCGTGGATGGTGTGCGGCCCCTGCCGCCGGGACACATGCTGCGCCTGCGGGTGACGCAGCGGCGACTGCAGATCGACCCTGTAACCCTCGTCGCTGTTCCGCCTGCAGCCGAGCCGAGCGATCCGCTGGCTCAGCAGGTGAGTGTGGCAGCGGCTTCTCGAACCGAAAGCGACCGGATTGCTGCCCTGCGCAGCGTCCTTGCCGACACCGTGTCAAGCCACCTTCAGGGCGATGTTCCCGTCGGGATCCTGCTGTCGGGAGGCATCGACTCGACGAGCATCGCGGCCTGGGCGCGCAGCGTGGCGCCTACGCACGATCTGTGGGCCTTTACCTTGGCCACGGGGTTGCCCGACAGCGACGAAGAAGTGGCAAAGGCGCGGGCCACGGCACAGGCGCTGCGGCTGCGGCATCATGTGGCGCGGGTCTCGTCGGATTATGCCGAGACGCTGGCTCCGCGCTGGCTGGCCGCGCAAGATCAGCCCACCGTCGATGGCGGCAATACGTTTCTGATCTGCGAGCACGTCCATCAAGCCGGCTGCAAAGTGGTCCTAAGTGGGGCCGGCGGCGACGAGCTATTTTTGGGCTATGGCCTGCACCAGCGGTTTGCCGCGGCATGGGCTGGCTATCGCCTGCTTTCGACGTGGCTGCAGCGGTCCGGGCTGTCGGCGGTCTGGGCCAGCGACGATCGCGTCGCGGCTTGGCTGTATCAGCGTCAGCGTCGTCTGTTTGCACCGCAGCTAATCACCCGCCTGCTTCTTCCGCGTCTGCGCGACACGCCGATTTCTGGGCCAACGCTTGGTCCGCCATTTCTAAGCGAACCTTGGCAGACGGGCGGTGATTCTCAGACGGCGCGGGTCGAGGGGCTGCTTCGCGTACAGGCCTTTGAACAGCAGAACTATCTGCGCAACACGCTGCTGCGCGACGGAGACATCCTGTCCATGGCCCACTCGGTTGAGCTGCGGCTGCCTTTGTGCGACCCCTGGCTGTGGCTGCGGATGCAGGCGCTTTGTCCCATCTTTCCGACGGGGCAGCGCAGAAAAAGCCTGTTGGTCGCGGCGGCTCCAAAGGGCGACCGCTGCGTGGCATTGGCGGCGCAGGGGCCAAAACGCGGCTTCGATCTACCGCTTGATGCGTGGCTGCGCGGGCCGCTTTTTGCCGCGGCTGCGCGGCTGTTTTCCGACGAAGCCCTGATCACTGCGTCCGGCCTGTTGCCGCACCGGGTTTCGGGTCTGTGGTCGATCTTTCTGGCGCTACAGCCCAGTCCGGCCGCGCTGCGTCGACGTGTTGCACACCGCATCTGGGCGCTTTGCGTCTGGCTGGCGTATGTTCAGAAGCACGCTCTGCACTTTGACTAGGATCGCTTACGGCCAACCAAGGATGCTGCGTGCGCGCTTTGTTTCTAAATCAGTTCTATGCCCCGGACATCGCAGCGACGGCACAGGTGCTGAGCGCGCTGTGCGAGGACTTGGCCGCGCGAGGCCATGATGTAGCTGTGCTGTGCAGCAGCGCGCGATATCGAACGCCGCACCATGGCTTTGTGCAAAGCGCCGACGAAGCTGCAGTCTCACAGGCCAAAGGTGGCCAAGATCGCGACGCTGTGACCGAGCAGCGAGCCGGGGTCCAGGTCCATCGCATCACGCTACCGTCGCCGCCTGCCGCCACAGCACGCTGGGCATCTTCAGGCACGGGCAAGCTGGCGCTTCGCCTGCTGCAAGAGGCGCGCTTTTCCGTCGGAGCATATCGCCAACTGCGGCACCTTGTGGCAGCGCAGCCGCCGGATGTGCTGGTGGCGATGTCAACGCCGCCGACCTTGCTGCTGTTGGCGCTGAGTGTTGGGCGTGGTTCGCGGCTGCCCGTCGTGTACTGGGTGCAAGATGTCTATCCCGATCTGCTGTGGGCAAGCGGGCTCTTACAGCAAAAAAAACCGCTGCACCGTCTGATTTGCGCTGCGCTTGCCTGGGGCGCGCGGGTCCTGTATCAGCGCCCCGACGCCGCCATCGCGCTCGACGAGGCGATGCGTGATCGCCTGCGTGCGGCGGGCTTCCTGGCCGAGCGGCTGCACGTCATCGATCACGCCGCTTCCAGTGCGTCCTTGCGGCCGGTCCCGGTGGCAGAAAATCGCGTGCGACGGCTGCTTTCGTTGACGCCTGCGGACTTCGTTGTCTGCTATGCCGGCAACCTGGGCCGTGGGCATGACTTTGCGACGGTGGCCGCCGCGCTGCCCCTGCTTGCGGACGAGCCAGCGCTGGCTCGTGTTCACCTGGTGTTCATCGGTGAAGGCGAAGGCCGCGGCGCGCTTCTTCAGGCTGTGCCAGCGTCGCTCAGGTCACGTGTACACGCTCTGCCGCCGCAAGAAGCCGCGCTGCACCGCGATGTTCTTTCCGTCGGAGACATCGCGCTAGTCACGCTGGGCGCCGGCTTTGCCGGCCTGATGACGCCCAGCAAGATCTATCCGCTGATGGCTGCCGCGCGGCCCATCTTGTATGTCGGTCCAGCGACGGGGCGGCTCGCTGATTTGTGCGCTGGCTGGCCCCATGGACAGGCCGTGGGTGAACGAGTCGAAAACGGCGATGCGCGCGGTTTTGTCGCAGCGCTACGCCGCTTATACGACGATTCCCAGCGACGGGAAGCGATGGCGACGCAGGCCCGCCGCTTAGCTGAAGAGCGCTTTGATCAGCACCTGGCCACGTCTCGCCACGAGGCGCTTTTGCAGCGCGTGATCGCCGAACATCGCGCGACCGTCGCGGCGAGCGCTAGCAGCCCGACCCTGTGGCCGAGGCGAACATGAGAGCGCTGTCGCTAAGCCTGCTCCTGTCGGCGATCTTGGCGCTGATCTTGACGCCGCTGGTGCGTGCGCTGGCGCTGCGTTTAAATGCGCTCGATCCGTTTTCGGCTCGCAAGCTCGTGTCTCCGCGGCCGATTCCGCGCATGGGCGGGCTGGCCGTTGCGCTTTCGTTTTACGTGACGCTGGCCGCGCTGTGGCTGGCCGGCAGTGTACTGACCCGAGCGACGCTCTCGCCCGACACGCCTGTGCTGGGCATCCTCATCGGCAGCTTGCCGATCTTGCTGATCGGGGTGCTCGATGATCTGCGCGGCCTGCAGGCCCTGCCCAAGCTGTCCGTCGAGATTTCGGTTAGCGTCGGGCTATGGCTGGCCGGTCTGCGGATCGAGCCGACGCATCTTTTGGGACTGTCCGCGACAAGCGCTGTTGCTTCTGTCTGGCCCCCGATGCTGATCAGTGTGTTTTCGTGCCTGCTGACGGTGGCTTGGCTGGTCGGCGTCATGAATGCCACCAACTTGATAGATGGTCTAGATGGCCTGGCCAGCGGGGTTGCGTTCTTTGCTTTGTCGACGACGGCGGTGGCGGCGCTTTTGCGTGGCGATCTGCTGCTGGCGCTGCTGGCTTGCGCGCTGGCCGGAGCGGTGCTGGGGTTCTTGTTTTACAACCTGCAGCCCGCGTCGATTTTCCTGGGGGATGCGGGCAGCCTGTTTCTTGGGTATCTGCTGGCCGCGACGGCGATCTGGTCGGTGCGCAAGGCCGCGACGGCGGTGTTGCTGGTGGGGCCGGCGGTGGCGCTGGGCTTGCCGCTCTTGGATACGTCGCTGACCATCTCGCGGCGCCTGCTTTCTGGGCGACCCTTGATGCAAGGCGACGGCGATCATGTCCACCACCGCCTGCGCGGCCTGCTGGGTGTGCGGCGAGCCGTCTGGCTGCTGTACGGAGTCTGCGCGGTGTTTTCGGGGCTGGCCTTGGCCATGCTGCTTGGGGGCAAGACGACGGCGCGGGTGGCGCTTTTCTTGTCGTTGGTCGTTGCGCTGGTCTTGGGCTGGGCTCTGGGGTATCTGCGCGCGGGGCCACGTGGCCTGTGGCAGGCGCTGCGTCAGCGACGGCAGACACGGGCTCGGCTGGCGGCGATCCAGGTCGCGGTGCAGCAGGCGGCACAGGCCGTGGACGTGGCGGCATTGAATCGAGGGCTCTCGTCGCTGAGCAGCCAGCTACATGGCACGCCCCAGGTGATGTGCGATCCCCCATCGCTGCGATCGCCCGTGTCCGAGTGCTATCCCATCGGCGCCCAGCAAGAGGTGCTCGGTCAGCTCTGCATCACCGACCGCCGCGAGCCTCCGACCCCCGACGAGCAGGCGCTGCTGCAGCTCCTCGCCGATCTGCTTGCGCCGACGCTGGCTCGCTTGCAGAAGACCTCTCGCTAGCGCTCTGGGTCTTCGTCTTTGCCGTCGCGGCGCTTCACCGTGGTCTTGCTGCGGACCTCGGGCTTGACCACGGCCTGATCGTTGGGGATGAAGCGAATCTCGGTCTTGATCTCAAACGACAGCGAGGTCAGGAGCTTTTGTAGCTCTCCCGACAGGTTGACGGTCTGCAGGAACTTGCGGATCTCTTCGCTGATGATCCGCAGGACCTCGTCTTTCGACGCAGAGGCCTGCACCATCAAGTACGCGGCCACATCGCGCGGCAGGTTGAATTCGGAAACCAGGCGCCGGATACCGTCTTCGGTGTTGCTGATCGCCGATGAGCCGACGTTGATGGCGCGGCGAACGACCTCGGGAAGAAGCTTTTCCAGCCGCTCACGCAGGCGCCGTTCGTCGCTGTTTTCGTCAGAGCCAGGTGCCGACCAGCCATCGCGACGCTCTTTGGCATCGCCCCCCGTCGAGCCAGAGCCTGCGGGCCCGGCAACAGTTCCGAACGATCCAGATGACCCAGACGGTGGCGATGGCGGCATGCGACTACACTGCCAGGGGGTCTGCGACCGGGTCAAGTTTGCCGCGCGGCGATTCAGTCCCGGCTGCAGCGATCGCTGATGCATGGCGAGCGACGGGGGCGGGGACGATCTGTTATGAAAGGAACAGCATGCAGGCTTCAATGAGTGTAGACAGCGCGACGTCGACGGACTTCACGCAGCCTCAGCGCTTGCGCGGGCCGGCAGGACAGCACCGCGGCGTGCTGCTGATCCACGGCTTTACTGGCTCGCCGTATGAGCTGCACTTGTTGGCGCAGCACCTTCACAGCGCCGGATATC
>CAZKOY010000064.1:27001-28400 GCA_964554495.1 uncultured Myxococcales bacterium | reverse complement strand
TCGCCATGCCAACCACTCCTTTTGACCCTTCCCACGAGTCCAACCGTCCCGGCTATTTGCGCCGCGCGTCGGGTTCCATGGCCGCAGGCCGTCCGCCGCTTTCTGCTCGCGCGGCTGCGTCCGCCCGGCCGGTCCACCCGGTTCGTCCACCCGAGCCGCGCGCTGTCGATTCAATCGCCGCGCCGCAGCGTGGCGACTGGCTGTTCACCTGTCGACCCGGTGCAGAAGGCGACGTCGAAGACGAGCTTCGTGCGATCCGCATGAGCCCGGTCGTACTGCAAGCCGGCCTGGTGATGGCCAAGGGGATCACGGACAAGGGTAAGCCCGTGCCGCCGACGGCACTGCAGGGCCTGACGTTCGCGCGGCAGGCGGTGCCGGTGCAGCGGCTGTCGGATCTGCGCGATCTGGATCCGGCGGCCGCGGCTAGGCACATCGTCGATGGCATCTGTCGTGACTTGAAAGATCGTCCGCTGGCGGTGCAGGTCTTTGCAGCCGACAGCGAGCGGGGAAAGCAGCTCGCAGGGCGCTGCTCTGCTCTGCATGCAGCCCTGATGCACGAGCTTGCCGCGGGCGGGTATTCCGTCGCTGCGAACGGGCCCGCCGCTCACAGCGAGGGCGGCCAGCTGCTGATGGTCTGCTTGCTGTCGTCTGATCAGGCTGCGGTGGGGGCGCTGCTTTCCAGCGGCGCGCTCAGCTTGTATCCCGGCGGCATTCTGCGCGTACGTCGGCCCCAAGATGCGCCATCGCGATCGGCCAGCAAGCTGACCGAAGCGCTGGCCTGGCTTGGACATGGCCCGCAAGGTGGCGAGAGCTGCGTCGATCTAGGGGCGGCCCCTGGCGGCTGGAGCCAGGTCCTCGCCGAGCGAGGCTGTTCCGTGATCGCCGTCGACACCGGCAAGCTGGCCGCCGGACTGTCGCGGCGCATTCGGCATGTCCGCCAAAACGCCTTTGACTATGCCCCGGACGAGCCCGTCGACTGGCTGTGCTGCGACATGGCCTATCGACCGCTAGAGGTCGCCGGTCTGCTCGCGCGCTGGGGGCGTCGTCGCTGGGCGCGCTTCTTGGTGGCGAACATCAAGCTGCCGATGAAGCAGCGCGTGGCCATGCTGAGTCGCGTGCGCGAGATCTTGGAATCGGGTGGCTGGACGGGCCTGCGCGCTCGCCAGCTTTATCACGACCGCGATGAGGTCACGCTGTTCGCTTGGCGCGGCTTCGGCCTGGATACCCGCGTTCAACACCAGAGCCCGCGCATCAAGACCGAGACCGCTGTGCCGTTCCGTGCCCCCAAGCGCGGGATGGCGCGAGAGGGGCGCCCGGCCGCAGCCAAGTCGGCCATGGGCGCTTCTTCCAGCAAGGCTTCCCCAGCGCGAGGCAAGCCGGCGCGATCGAGCCAAGCGGG
>CAZKOY010000064.1:0-26901 GCA_964554495.1 uncultured Myxococcales bacterium | reverse complement strand
CTTCCAGCAAGGCTTCCCCAGCGCGAGGCAAGCCGGCGCGATCGAGCCAAGCGGGTCCAGCGCGAGGCAAGCCGGCGCGATCGAGCCAAGCGGGTCCAGCGCGAGGCAAGCCGGCGCGTTCCGCACGTGGTTCCTCGCGGCCTCCCCGTCGAGGCCGCTGAGAGATCAACGCAGGATGCCTGGTCCTCAACCGGCGGCGATGGGCCAGATCTGAACATCCCCGGTTCGCTTTTGGCCACCCTCGGTGCGCGCGTTCCGGCCTACGCTAGAGCCTTACCGGATCGCTTGATCCAGCCACCCTGTGTCCCGCCCCCCTGACAGGGACGCCGGGTTGTGTTTGTCCCTGCTCGAACCGGAGGCCCGCTGATGTCCACGTCCGCTCTTTCGCTTGTTTCCGCTGCCCGCTTTTCTGTCTTGGCGCTGTGCTCGGTCACAGCCTGTGCGCCTGCCGCGACACAGCCTGGCTCGGTGCCGGCTTCTGCATCCGAGCGCACGGCTGGTGTGTCGTGGATCGCGGCAGCGCACGCGGCACCGCCGGTCCACTCAGCGGGTGCCGGACTGGATCCAGCCCAGGGCAGTGACATCGGCTGGGTCTTTGAAGCCTTCCTCGGTCCGCATCAGGAACCCGACGAGGAAGAAAACACGCCCGCCACCACGCCCAAGGTCTTCCGCTCGACAGGTAAGTCGATGAACCGAGCCGCGCGCGAGGCCGCCGGACATCGGGGCCACGGACGCATTCGCTTCACCAAGGATCTCAGCCGCGCCTTTGTCGACGTGCGCATCGACGGCATCCCGGCCAATACGGTGAACATGTTCCACATACACTGTGGCAAGCCGGGCATCCTCGGGCCCATCCTCGTTGACTTCGCGCAGGCCACCAACATCCAAGAAAACCTCGCCGACGGCCTATTTTCCGTCGAGATTCGCAACGAGCACATCACCAAGACGGTCGAGCATGGGCACGGCCTTATCGGAGCCCTGACCGCGGGCTGCCTTGTCAACAGCCCCTCGCTTGGCGTTGGGAAGCCGACCAAGGTGTCGACGGTGTCCGGCATGGCGCAGATCGCGCAAGAAGGCGAGCTGTACTTCAACCTGCACACCGTTTCGCAGACGTACTTCGGCGATATCCGCGGGCAGATCCACGTTGCTGAAAAGAGCCGCTAAGCCCTCCGCTCCGCCTGGGGCTTCGCGTCCTTTCCCGCGTCCGCCCGCCTTCTTTGTCGCGTCCGCCTGCCTTCCTCTTCGTCGCCTTCGCAGGCTTTCACGAACCTTCTTGAAGCTTCGCTGATTGGTCTTCGGGCCGCCGGCCGCGGCTCGGACACGCACGCGCGGTTGCTTCCGCCATGCGTCGTGCATTCCGTAGTTTTCCCAGCAAAGATCGTGCGTCTGCGGTTTCTACTTGGACACCAATATGGTCCGGGTTTACCAGCAGACGAGCTCATCAGCGACGGGGCGACCCATGCGCGCCGGCTGGAATTTAGTTGCGAGTCAATTTTGCCGCAGGTTATGTTCCGCCCGCCTTCTCACCTGTTTGCATCGGCCTTTACCCCCCCCCGGAGAAGAAATGAGCGCGCGAAAATTTGAACTGGTCACCTCGATGCAGCCTTGCGGCGACCAGCCGCGGGCCATCGAACAGCTCAGCCAAGGGCTGCAGCGCGGTGACCGCCGGCAGGTCCTTTTGGGTCTGACGGGTTCTGGCAAGACCTTCACGATGGCCTGCGTCATCGAGAAGCTGCAGCGCCCTACGTTGATCATTGCCCACAACAAGACCCTGGCCGCGCAGCTATTTGGCGAATTCAAAGAGCTCTTTCCCCAGAACGCCGTCGAATATTTCGTCTCGTACTACGACTACTACCAGCCGGAAGCCTATGTCCCAGCGTCGGATACGTTCATCGAAAAAGACTCGCTGGTCAACGAAGAGATCGATCGCATGCGGCACTCGGCGATGCATGCGGTGGTGTCGCGGCAAGACGTGATCGTCGTCGCGTCGGTGTCGTGCATCTATGGCATCGGCGACCCGGAATTCTATAAAGGCATGGTCCTGACGCTGGACGCCGGACAGAACGTACGGCGCGAAGCCGTGCTGCGTCGCCTGGTCGAGCTTCAGTACGAACGCAACGACGTCGACTTTCACCGCGGCACCTTCCGCGTACGCGGTGACACCGTCGAGATTTTCCCGCCCTTTGAAGAAGAAGTGGCGGTGCGCCTTGAGTGGTACGGCGACGAGATCGAGACGATTTCAGAGGTCGATCCGCTGCGCGGCAAGACGCTGCGCAAGCTGAAGTACATCGCGCTGTTTCCCAACTCGCAGTACGTCACGCCGGCTGACGCCATGGTGCGGGCCATGACGTCGATCAAAGAAGAGCTACGCCAGCGCCTGACCTTCCTCAAGGACACGATGAAGCTCGTCGAGGCGCAGCGGCTGGAACAGCGCACGCTCTATGACCTAGAGCTTCTCGATCAGATGGGCCACTGCCCCGGCATCGAGAACTATTCGCGGCACCTGCGCGGATCGAAAGAGGGCGAGCCACCGGCCACGCTGATTGACTACTTCCCGCCCAACTTTATGTGCTTTGTCGACGAGAGCCACCAGACGGTGCCGCAGCTTCAGGCAATGTATCGCGGCGACCGCTCGCGCAAAGAGACCCTGGTTGAGTACGGCTTCCGCATGCCATCGGCGCTCGACAACCGACCGCTTAAGTTCGAGGAGTGGAACAAGAAGGTCAAGCAGGCGGTCTTCGTGTCGGCGACGCCCGGCGACTTTGAGCTGAACGAGACGGCTGGCGTGGTCGTCGAGCAAATCATTCGCCCCACGGGCCTGCTCGACCCTGAGATCGAAGTGCGGCCGGTGGGGACGCAGGTCGATGACTCGGTCGCTGAAATCCGGTCGCGTATCGCGGTCGGCGAGCGCGTGCTGGTGACGACGCTGACCAAGCGCATGGCCGAGCAGCTAACCGAGTTCTATTCGGAAGCGGGGCTGCGCGTGCGCTATCTGCACTCGGACGTCGATACGCTCGAACGAACGGAGATCATCCGTGACCTGCGGGCGGGTGTCTTTGATGTGCTGGTTGGCATCAACCTTCTGCGCGAAGGTCTGGATCTGCCCGAGGTCTCGCTGGTGTTGATCCTCGACGCTGACAAGGAAGGCTTCCTGCGCGCTGAGCGCTCGCTGATTCAGACGTGTGGCCGCGCTGCCCGCAACGTGAACGGCAGAGTCATCATGTATGCCGACCACATCACGCGCTCGATGCAGTTCTGCATCGACGAGACAGCCCGGCGCCGCGCGATTCAAGACGAGCACAACCGGAAAAACGGCATCGTGCCCAGGACCGTGCAGCGCAAGATCCAAGACCTGCGCGGTCAGGTCTTCGGCCACGTCCAAGAACACGAGAGCGAGCTTTTGCAGCGCGCTACCGCCATGGCAGCCGAGGCACGCGCCGAGTACGGCGACGGAGGCAAGGGCAAAGGCAAGCGCGGCGCCAAGGATCTCAAGGACAGCAAGACCAAGCTCGGCAAGTCCCCGGTGCCCAAGGCCACCACGGGCGACGCCAGCGTTCTCGATCTGGCCGAGATTCCCCGCTTGATCGAAAAGCTGAAGCATCAGATGAAGGCCGCGGCGCAAGAGCTGGACTTTGAAAAAGCCGCTGGCCTGCGCGACCGCATCAAAGAGCTTGAACAGATCGATCTGGCCCTGCGCTAGTCTGTTCCGCGCTGGGTCGCTGACGAAACGGCGGAACAAGCGGTGGGTCGAAAGCGCCGGGACGCGGTCAAGATCCGTCGGAACGGTCCTGGGAACCGTCGCTCGCACGATAGCAACCGCGATAGAAGGAAGCGCAGGTCATGAAGATTGCAGTGTTGGGAACTGGGTATGTGGGCTTGGTCGCCGGGGCTGGCTTTGCCGACTTTGGGAACGACGTGGTGTGCCTGGACATCGACGGCCATCGCGTCTCGACTTTGGCCCGCGGCGAGCTTCCGATCTATGAGCCAGGCCTGCCCGAGCTTGTGCGCGCCAATATTGAAGCGGGGCGCTTGCACTTCAGCCAGTCTCCCGAGCAGGTCTTGCCGAGCGCGGAAGTGATCCTGATCTGCGTCGGCACGCCCCCGTCAGAGACCGGCGAAGCCGATCTGTCGCAGGTGTTTTCGGCGGCCCGCACCATCGCTGAGCAGCGCGGCCCCCACTTTACGCTGGTGGCCATCAAGTCGACCGTTCCCGTCGGGACAACCGAGCGCGTGACCGCGATTCTGGATGCTGCTTGCGCGGAAGAAACGCAGAACGGTGAGCCCGCCGCTGTGCCGCGCGGGCCGTTCGTTGTGGTCAGCAATCCCGAGTTTTTAAAGGAAGGCAGCGCCGTCGAGGACTTCATGCGGCCGATGCGCATTCTGGCGGGTCTGGGACCACTTCGCGGCGATGCCGACGAGCAGCGACGCCTGGCCGAGCACGCTCGCGCGCTGATGCGTCGACTGTACGGCCCAGTGGTGCGCACCAACGATCGCCTGCTGTTCTGCGATGCTCGCTCGGCCGAGCTAACCAAGTACGCCAGCAATGCCTATCTGGCCATGCGCGTCTCGTTCATCAACGACATCGCCAACCTGTGTGAAGAAGTCGGCGCTGACGTCGAGCTAGTCCGTCGCGGAATGGGTATGGACACGCGCATTGGTGCGCACTTCTTATTTCCCGGCTTGGGCTATGGCGGAAGCTGCTTCCCCAAAGACACGCAGGCCTTGGCTGCACTGGGACGGCAGCACGGGCTTGATCTGCACTTGGTCGAAGCCACCGGCCGTATCAACCAGCGTCAGCGTCAGCGGCTGCTGGCTAAGCTGGTGCGGCATCTTGGGCAAGCGGACGCAACGCTGAACAGAGAGTCCGCCTCTTCGTCGGAAAAGCCGCTCGCTGGCAAGATCATTGCTCTGTGGGGGCTTTCGTTTAAGCCCGAGACCGATGATGTGCGCGAGGCTCCAGCGCTTGCGATCATCGACGCACTGATCGACGCGGGTGCCCACATCCGAGCGAGCGATCCCGTGGCGCACAGCAGCGCTGCGCAGGCCTGCGCGCGTCATGCTGCCTCGCTGCGCTTCTTTGCCGACGCCTATGAAGCGGCGCGTGGCAGCGACGCGCTGATCCTGTGTACCGAGTGGCGACAGTTTCGTCAGCCCAACTTCGCTCGCCTGAAGTCGCTGATGCGTGGCACGGCGCTGTTCGACGGCCGCAACATCTGGGATCCCGAGCAAGTGCGCGAGCACGGCTTTGCCTACTTTGGGGTCGGTCGATAGCAGCCGTTACCTGTGATTGCCTCAGCGCGCGTTCGCTGATACGAAGCACGCTGTGAACTCAGAGCGTCGCGTATTGAGCAAGCTTCTGCCCAGCGTGGCGGGGCTTGGGCTGATCCTGTGTGCCGGCGGAGCGTTTGTCCGCTGTGTGCCCCCCGACCCAAGTAATCCCTGCATCGACGATGAGGTCGCGTGTCCACCGGATGCTGGGCTGCCCGTCGATGCCGCCGCGGGGCTCGACGCCGATACCTCGCGCGATGGCGGCCGCGATGGCGGCGATCGCGATGCGGCCACCGCGCCCGATGCGGGCAGCGACGCCGGACTCGCCTGTCCAAGCTTTGCCATGGGTATGTCTGTGGGCCGCACGCCCCTTGTGACGCTGACCGAGACCAGCGGCGTGGTGGCCGGACGGCGCAATGCCGGGACACTGTGGCTGCACAATGACTCGGGGGCGGGGCCGCGAATCGTCGCACTGTCGAGCACCGGATCGCTGCAGGCGCTTTACGATCTTACGGGAGCGACGGCACAGGACTGGGAAGACATCGCCATCGGACCCGGCCCGCGTGCTGGCAGCAGCTATCTGTACATCGGTGACATCGGCGACAACGCGATGGCGCGGGCTGACGTGCAGGTCTATCGCGTCGAGGAACCCGACGTGCGCGGCGGCTCACCGACAACACCGACGATGCTGCCGGCCGAGCGCTTCACCCTGGTCTACCCCGACCGTGCGCACAATGCCGAGACGATGTTGGTCGATCCGCTGCGCAGCGACGTGTACATCGTTGCCAAAAGCGGGGACGGTGTGTCGCCGGTATTTCGCGCGGCGGCTCCGCTTTCGTCGGCCGCACCCAATCGGCTTGAACAAGTGGCCGTGCTGCGCTTTGGCACAGCGCCGCTTTCCGGCGGTCGCACAACGACGGGAGGCGATATCTCGCCGCGCGGCGATGAGATTGCCATTCGGACCTATGACGCCGCGTTTCTGTGGCGTCGCCCGGCGGGCATGACGGTGGCGGATGCGCTGGCCGGCAGCCCTTGTCCGCTCCCTCTGCGCGTTGAGCCGCAGGGCGAAGCGCTGGGCTTTGCCAGCGACGGGGCGGGCTATTACACGGTCAGCGAGGGCAGCAACCAGCCGCTTTATTTCTATTCCCGCCGCTGAGCGCGCGAAGAAATTCTGGCTAGGGCGGGTCAAAGCCAAAGCGCTTGAACACCTGCTGGCCTTCGTCGCTGAGCAGCAGAGCGACAAACGCGCTGGCCCCCACGGCATCGCCTCCGCGCACGCTGCCTAGGGCTTGCAGCAGCGGGGCATACAGCGCCTTTGGCACGGTCGTATAGGGCGTCTGTGCTGCGATCGCCAGCGAGCGTGCGTCCATCGCAACATCGGCATTGCCCGTCGCTACAAACTGATGCGCTTGCCGGATGTTTTCGCCGAAGACCAGGCGGGGCAAAAGCGTGTCGTATAGACCCGCGCTGCGCAGCGCTTGCACGGCGGCCAGACCATAGGGCGCGTGCTCGGGGTTGGCCACCGCGATGCGACGGTACTGTGGCTGCACCAGATCCGCGATCTGCATCGGCAGCGCTGGCCCCGAACTTGCGGCATGTTGCGACGCTGGACGTGTCCACAGCACCAGCGCACCGCGGGCAAAGGGCCGCAGCGAAGCTGGATCGATGCGGCCTTTTTCCACCAGCGCTTCGACGTGGCGCAGGCTTGCCGCGGCGTACAGGTCAAACGGCGCTCCGTGCTCGATCTGCTGCGATAGCGCCGTCGAGCCGGCAAAGCTGAACACGACCTTGCGTCCGTGGCGCGCCTCAAATGCGCCTACAAGCGCCGCAAACGCTGGCTCTAGATCCGCGGCGGCCGCGACGCGCAGCGGGCGTTGTGTGGGCGACGCTGGATCAGTGGCGCTGGATTCCGGTCCCGCTTGCTGCCGGCGCTGACAGGCCACAAGGGAGATGAGCAGGCAGCTTCCCACGATCGCTCGCCGCAGTCGGAGACCAGGGCCCAGCCCGAGGGGCGATTTCTTGAAAAATTGCGCGCACATACCCAGACAGTGTGGGAAATAATCTGCCCGGTTTTGGAGGAATGTTCCATGCGGCACGTACGAGAGATCTCAATGACGAGGATTGACCAACAGGTGGCTGCGCCCGCTTCGGCGGCCATGAGCGCTTTACATCGACAAGCCAGTGTCTCTGCGACGGAGCAACCAAAGGCAGCGTCGACGCTGCGGCGGGGTTTGGCGGCGCGAATCGGCGCGTCGAGTCCGGCCGTCTTGGGGGCGCTTCTGGGCCTAGCCGGAGCCCTCTCTATCGCCGCCTGTTCTGAGGGTGGCAAGGACACTCCCAACCCCAATCCGACCCCGATGGTCGACATGGGCGACGGAGACGGATCGATGGTCGATCCCAACAAGCCATCGATTGCCGTGAGCAAGCTCGGCATGGGGGCTGGCGTCGTCACGTCAGCGCCTCAGGGCATCAACTGCGGCGCGGCCTGCGCGGCCAACTTCATGGAAGGCCAAAAGGTCGTGCTGACCGCGCAGCCCGACGGAAACTCGCTGTTCGGTGGCTGGGGCGGGGCCTGCATGGGCGCCGATCCGACGGCCAATCCGCCGACGTGTACGCTCAGCGCCAGCGGCAAGCTGGACGTCAAAGTCACGTTCAACAAGCGCGCAAACCTCGACAAGGTGTGCAGCGATCCCAACTGGTGCTGGAACAGCCCGCTGCCTCAGGGCAATGACCTGCAGCGCGTCTGGGGCACCAGCGCGACGGATGCCTGGGCCATCGGCGACATGGGCGTCATCCTGCGCTGGAACGGCAGCGGCTGGTCACAGAGCGATTCGGGCACGCAGAAGCGCCTGTACAACATCTGGGGGCGAGCCGCGAACGACGTATGGGCCGTCGGTGAAGGCGGCGCCATCGTCCACTGGAACGGCATCAAGTGGGAACCACAGGTCAGCGGCACAAGCTCGGACTTGTACGCCATCTGGGGCAACAGCGCCGAGGTCTGGGCCGTCGGAGCGGGCTCGACGACGCTGCGCTGGGACGGCACGAAGTGGGATGGCTCGAAGACCTGCAGCTCGGGCTATGACCTGTTCGCCATCTGGGGGACGGGCCCGAACGAGGTCTGGGCCGTGGGCTCGGGCCGCTACTACTGCAAGTTCAACGGCACCGCGTGGTCGTACGTCAACGACGGCTCGCTGCCATACTACGTGCGCGATCTGTACGGCATCGACGGCAAGAACATGTGGGTGGTCGGCGACAGCGGTGCGATCGCCAAGTGGAACGGCGGATCGTGGAGCAGCATCGCATCGGGGATGACCGGCGGCTTGCGCGGGATCTGGGGAACCGGTGACAAGAACATCTGGGCCGTCGGTGAGCAGGGCGTGATCCTGCTTTACAACGGCACCGCGTGGTCCGTCGTATCACCGCCGGGGGCCCTCGATTACAGCCTGCTTGGCGTCTGGGGCTCGGGGGCCAACGGCGTCTGGGCCGTCGGCGAGCGCGGCACCATCAAGCGCTGGATGGGCACGCCACCGTGGGAAGACGTAGCGCCGGGATCGCGCCGCGAGCTGCGCGCTGCTTGGGGCACCGCGGAAAACAATATGTGGGCGGTCGGCGATGGCGGTTGGCTGATGCGCTGGGATGGCAAAGCGTGGATGCCGCAGGATAGTAAGAATACCTATGCGCTGCGCGCCATTCACGGCAGCGGTCCCAGCGATGTCTGGGCCGTCGGGGACAGCGGCGCCATCGCGCACTGGAACGGCACCGAATGGAGCCAGGTCGTGCCAGCGAACTCGTACAACATGACCGGCGTCTACTCCGCGGCTCCTGACAAGGCGTGGGCCACGACGACCAGCGGCTATGTCATGACCTGGGACGGTACGCGCTGGTCGCCGGTCTACGTCGGGACAGGCCTTTATTCGATCTGGGGATCGAGCGCGACCAACATCTGGGCCGGCACCGGCAGCAGCACCTTGTACCAGTACAACGGCAGTAGCTGGCGGGCCGTCTCGGCCACGCTTTCGGCGACGTGGTACGCCATCTATGGCATTGACGACAACAACGTCTGGGCCGCGGGCTCAAGTGGCCAGATCATCCGCTGGAATGGCACCGCGTGGTCGAGCGCCATCGTCGGCAACGATCCCAGCGTCACGTTCAAGGCCCTGTGGGGAAGCTCGACGGGACGGATGTTCGCTGTGGGCAATAACGGCGTCGTCTATCGCTGGGACGGCATCGCCTGGGGGGCGACCAAGATCGCGCGAGCCCACCTAAACGCCATCACGGGCTTTGCCGCCGACAAGATCTGGACCTTCGGAACCGGCGGCGCCGTGCTGCGCTGGAATCCCTAGAGCCCTCGGGCTGCGCTCTTCTGCGTCGCCCAACGGAGTGAACTTATGAAGCGACCGACCCTTGCTCGTCTGTCTGTTGTGTTTTCGCTGGCCGCTGTGCCGCTTGTCGGCTGCAGCGCCGATCCGCCTGCGATGAAAAAGAATCCCTTTGCGCCGCTGCCGGAATGTCAGGGGCCGATGCTGTCGTTTGGCAAAGGCGAGCAGGGCATGGTCATCGCCGATCTGCGCATCGCCGCCGCGGGTCAAGGTTTTGACTTGGACGAGGATGGCTCCGTCGACAACAAGCTTGGCGCGCTGTCGTCTTTGGCCAATGGCGAGCTAGAGGACACCTTTAAGCTGCGTCACGACGTCGTCATCCCCATGGAATTCGTTGGGCTTAAGGGCACGGGTGACAGCGAGTGCGCCAAGTTCGCTCTGTACCTGGGCCAGTTCAACCAAGACCGCGATGGCGACGGCAAAGACACGACGTGGGAGTCCGATGAAAACGGCGCCGACGGCGACTGCAACGACCAAGACAAAGACGTTCGGCCCGGTCGCGCCGAAGACCTGACCAACCGCGTCGACGACGACTGCGATGGCAAAGCCGACAACCCCGGCAAGCGCAAGCCGCCCGCGGACACCATGGATCTTGACGGCGATGGCGTGACCTTGGCCGAAGGGGACTGCGACGACCGCATGATGTCGCCGATGGTACCGACGGGCATGGACATGCAGCCGCTGGCCAAGCTGCGCCATCCTGCCGTGCCGGGCAAAGGCATCAAGGCCGCCGCCGAGCGCTGCGATGGCATCGACTATGACTGCGATGGGGTCCCGGACAACGGGCCGGGCTGCGATCCGTTTGGCGATGCCAACGTCAAGCTGCCCATTCAGAAAGTGTCGCTCGACGCTGGCAAGCCGCGCCTGGCGTTCAACAACGGCGCCGTCAAGGGCGGCAAGCTGCAGTCGGGGCCGTCGCTGTTCCGCGTCGCCGTACCAGTGAGCAAGGACTTTACGCTGGAGCTTGAGCTTTCAGGAACGCGCATCGCCGGCTCGTTGAAAGAACGCAACGGCCGCTTGTATCTCGATGACGCGCAGCTTGGCGGCGTGCTGCAGGCGATTAGCTTGGCGCGGCTCGACAAGATCAACCTGAAGGGTTTCTTGACGCCGCCGCAGTCGCTGTTCGATGCGCTGTGGGCTTCGTCGGCGCTGTCGACGATCTTGATGCTCAAGCGCGATGCCGAGGATCGCGTCCTGCCTGACATGGACGTCGACGGCGATGGTCTTGAGACATTCTGGGCCAGTGATCCGGCAAAGACACCGGCTCTGGTTGACACCTGCCGCGATGGCGACGGTACGATCATCAAAAATGGCGATGCCAGCCAGCCCAACGACGATCCGATGAAGCGCTGTGTGTTCGCCAAGGACGAAAAAGGCAACTACCGCTTTGTCGACGGAATCTCGGCGGCGCTGCGCTTCAAAGCCGTGCCGGCGCGCATCGGCGACCTCGTGGACTCGACGATAGGAAAGTAAGCGACGATGAAGAACAAGCAACACACGGTTCCGGCTCCGCTGACCGGCAACATCTGGAAGATCACGGTGACTGAGACGACCAGCGTCATGGAGGGCGACACCATCCTGATCATGGAATCGATGAAGATGGAGATCCCCGTCGAGGCCGGGCGTGACGGCATCCTGATCAAGCTGCTGGTACAGGAAGGGCAAGCGGTCACCGAAGGCCAGGCCCTTGCACTCATCGATCTCGCATAGCAGCGCGCCGAGCGGCGACGGTGACCGGCTGATTGGGCAGATGCTCGACAGCCGGCTGCGCGTGCTGCGTTGCATTGGCCGCGGCGGCATGGGCACCGTCTATGTCGCAGAGCACATCGGCCTGGGAAAACAGGTTGCGGTCAAGGTGCTGAACGCGCCGTACGCCAGCCAGCCGGATGTCGTGGCCCGGCTGCACAGCGAGGCGCGTCACGCTGCAGCCATTGCCAGCGAGCACATCGTCGACGTCTTTGACGTCGGCCTCACCGACAGCGGGCAGCCGTATGTCGTGATGGAGCTCTTGCAGGGCGAGAGCTTGGCAGAGCGTCTGCGTCGCTGCACAGCGCTCAGCGAGCTTGACACGCTGCACATCGGGCGGCAGCTTTCGAGCGCGCTTTCTGCGGCGCATCGCAGCGGCATCGTCCATCGCGACATCAAGCCCGAGAACATCTTTCTGTGTCATCGCGCCGGGCGCGACTTTGTCAAGCTGCTCGACTTCGGCATCTCGAAAGCCGTCGGGCCAGCAGGCGAGGGTGCGACTGAGCCGGTCGCAGCGGGCGAGCCGCCGACCGACGAGCGAGCCGGGTCCCCGGCGCAGGCTCGGCCACCGAGCGCATCGGTGGCGTCGACGGGGGATGCTCAGCGGGCGCAGCTACAGGTGTCGCAAGATCTGCTGCAGCGCTTGACGCGTACCGGCGCGATCCTCGGTACGCCGCTCTATATGTCGCCTGAGCAGGCGCGCGGCGAGCGCTTGGATTCACGCTGCGATATCTATTCGCTTGGCGTGGTCTTGTACGAGTGCCTGACGGGCAGCGTTCCGTTCTTGGCGACCAGCTACTTTGGGGTCATCGCCAAGATCCTGACCGAAACGCCGGATCCTCCGTCGCTGCGTATTCCTGATCGGGCGCTGTCGGCCGCGCTCGAACAGATTGTGCTGCGGGCTATGGCACCTGATCGCAACGAGCGCTATCAGACGATGGATGCCCTGCTCGCCGACCTCGATCGGTATCAGCGCGGCGAGCCAATCCAGGGCTGGAATCTCACTCGAAGCTCGGGGCGGGCCCCAGGGCGCCGCGATGCTGCCGGCGATTCGGCAAGCCAGGGCCGGGGGCCTCTGGCGTGGTTGTGGCCGCTGCGTCGCGACCGGGGACCCCTGCCGCTGCTGCTGCCGCTTCTCGCCGGGACGCTGGTGGTGCTCTTGCTCGGTGGACTCTTGGTGTTTTGGCGCGGGCCGCAGCCTCAGCATGCCCAGCTACAGCCGGCTCTGCCAATACAGCCGGCCACGCAACCGACCGCGCAGTTGAACCCGCCACGACCAGCGGTGACAGCGTCCGATGCTGTCGTTCCCGATCATCGAGCGCCGCCCAGCCATGTGGATCGACGACTGACGGAAGACGCCGAGCCACTCGCACAGCGCGCAGGACAGCCACTTCCCAGTCGGCCGCTGCCCAACCAGCCGATCCTCAACCAGCCACGTCCCAATCAGCCACTTCCCAACCGGCTGGCTTCCAACCGGGCACTTGCCAGCCGGACGCTCGATCCATCCAAGCGACAGGCGGCGGACCCGCCGACAGGCCGGCCAGCAGCGCTGCGAGATCGCACTTCTGCAAACGGGAAACGGGCTGCCGGATCGATGTCGCTGTCGCCGCAAGTACCGATGCCTCCCGGCGACGAACAGGCACCCAACCCGTTTGTCACACATGCGCCCTAGGCGATCGTCTTGCGCGGGGTGCCGGTCCGTTGGGCGAGCCATTCTAGCCAGGCGAACAATGCGTACTTGACCTCTCCCAGCGCGATTCGATACCGTCATGCCATGATGCAAATGTCCAACGATCGCGCACGCATCACAGGGTTGGCCATGCTCGCTGTTCTGGGCTTGGCTGGCTGTCCGAAGAAGAACGTTGTTGTGGTGCCTCCAGTGCCACCCGGCGACGCGCTGCGTCTTGTGGCCAAGGCCGGCGACAAGGTCGGCGGCAACGTCAAGATTCGTCTGGAAAAGACTGACGTCGGCGGCAAGAAAAAGCCGAAGATCTACGCCTTCCAACTCGAAGAAGAACACGTGTTCGAGAAGGTCGATCCCAGCGGTAGCATGCACGTCACGGCGAAGTTCTTTAACGTCGAGGCGCAAGGCGATACGCCCAAAGAGAAGAAGGCCGGAGAAGATCTGGCGCGGGCGCTTTCGGACATGCAGATCGCGTATGACGTCACCACGCGCGGCGATGTCACGAACTTCGAAGTGAAGAACGTTCCAGATGGCTTCATATCTGAAGCTCGCCTGATCGGTGTTTGGGTTTATGGTGCCGAGCGTGGGCCCATGTTTGACGCCGGACCTATCGAGGCAGGCAAGGGCTGGCAGACGCGGGCCCAGATCCCCATTCCGGCCGGCGGTTCGAAGAACTGGGAGATCGATTGCAGCTACGCCAAGAAGGAAAAGAATCTGGCGTACGTGACGCTGGCCGGCAAAGTGACTGGCGAGAGCCAGGGCACGCAGCTTACGGGCGAGATCAAAGGCGAAGTTCGCGTCGACATCGCTCGCGGCGGCTTGACGTTCCAAGAGATGGACTCGCAGTCGACCTTCCGCACGGGCGAATCGGGAGGCCAGCAGATCCACATCCACGTCACCTGGGAAGCGCAAGCGCCAGCCGGGGGCGGTGCAGCGGCAGAAGGCCAAAGCGGTGACGCGCAGGCCGTGTCGGTCATGAAGTAGTCGCGCTGTGCGTCGGGCAGAGCGCTGCACATTTTCCACTCTGTCCGTCTCGCGCCTGTGACAGAATCACGCCGTGGATCCGCGTCCCTCTTCGCCGACTCCCCTCGCTCTTCCCACCAGTCCATCCGGTCCGAACAGCGGGGCTGGCACCGCCGAGCTTGAACCGAGCGCTGCTCCGTCGGCAGCTTCGACCAGCGGCATGCTGCACGCAGCCGGTGTGGTGCCGACCAATGACAGTCCGCGTGATGTGGAACTGGACATCGCGGGCATTGCCGAAGTGCGCGAAGCTCGCCTTGAGATCCTGCGCCAGCTAGAGCGTCGCATTATCGGCCAGCAGTCAGTGATCGACCTGCTGCTCGTCGCGCTGTTTGCTCGCGGTCACTGCCTGTTTGTCGGTGTGCCGGGCTTGGCCAAGACGCTCTTGATCTCGACGCTGGCCGAGATCTTGACGCTGCGTTTCTCACGCATCCAGTTCACACCGGATCTGATGCCGTCGGACATCACGGGAAGCGACATCCTGGAAGAAGACCACACCACTGGGAAGCGCTTCTTCCGCTTCATCCGTGGGCCCATCTTCGCCAACATCGTGCTTGCTGACGAGATCAACCGCACGCCACCTAAGACGCAGGCGGCGCTGTTGCAGTCGATGCAAGAAGGCCGGGTGACCGCCGGAGGACAGACGCATCCGCTGGAACCACCGTTTCTTGTGTTCGCCACGCAGAACCCGATTGAGCAAGAGGGCACGTATCCGCTGCCCGAGGCGCAGCTTGACCGCTTCATGCTGCAGGTCGACGTCGTGTATCCGTCGATGGAAGAAGAAGTCGAGATCGTCAAGCGCGGTACATCGGCTCTGCGTCCCGTTCTGCAGAAGGTCCTGTCGCCCGAGCGCATCCTGCAGCTTCAGGACTTGGTGCTGCGCGTGCCGGCCGCCGATCATGTCGTCCGCTATGCCGTCAACTTGGTGCATGCCACACGCCCCACCAAGCGCGACGGTAGGCATCCGAAGTCCTCAGGCGGAATCAAGGTCTTGGGGAGCGGCAAGGAAGCGGAAGCTCAGGCGCTGGTCAACGAATACTTGGCCTATGGCGCCGGCCCGCGCGCGTCGCAGTATCTGATCCTGGGAGCCAAGGCTCGCGCCATTCTGGACGGGCGACCCGTGGCTTCGATCGATGATGTCAAGGCACTGGCTCGGCCGGTGTTGCAGCATCGCCTGATCCCCAACTTCCATGCCGAAGCCGAAGGTATTCGCCCGACGTACATCATCGAGCGCTTGCTAGAGTCAACGCGCGTCTAGACCCACAGCGCCGCGTGTACTTCGCTGCGCAGTCCGCGTAGCTCTGCTGTGTTGGGCAGTGCGGCCAGCGCAGATTCAATGCGGGCGCGCTCGCGTTCAGAAGGCCCGGTATAGATCTGCGTGTGCAGGGCCCGCAGGCAGGCTGATCGCGCATCTGCTGCGACGCGTTCCTGTTCGACGCCGCAGGCGCGCAGCAGATAGGAAAGGCGCGTCCAGCGAGCGAAGTGTTCCAAGGCACGCAGCAGGCTGCGGCGCGTGCCCACTTCGCGGCGCTGTTCAAAGCACTGCCAGAGCAGCTCGGGCCCGACGCGGAACAGCGTGGCGCCTCCGACCTCCGTGGTCAGCAAGGTAAGCGCGGTGCGAAAGACGCTGGGCGATGGGTCGTGCAGAGCTGATTCCAGCAAGCTGCGACTCTGCGTGCGTTCGGGATGACTATCCATGCGCACCAGAGCCCGCAGCGCGCAGCGCCGAATGCGTGGACGCTGATCATAAAGCAGCATAGATGCGACAGCCTCGTGGTCCGCGCGCGTACTCGCACGCTGCACAGCATCGACGTGGGGGCTGCTTGCGGGCATCGCTTGTTCGCTCGTCAGAGTCTCGCCCAGTCCGTCAAGGGCAGTGCTGATACGGCGCAGCGTGTCGGGGCTGGATGCCTGGCTGTCATCGGCAAGTGCAGCGTCGAGTGCCTGGCGATAGAAGGCCGAAAAGGGCAGCGTTGCTTTCTTGCGCAGATAGAAGCGCACCATGGCTCGCAAGCTGGCGCAGGGATCGAGCAAGCTTCTTTCTAGCTCGGGATGATCGCCGACCCAGGCCAATAGCACTTCGCGACGGACGGGGACGCTGCGATCGTGTTGCGCAGCTCGCAGCACGCTGCCTAGAGCGCTGCCATACAGCTTCTGACGTGCCACGCGCGCGGCCCAAATGCGCAGCCACAGATCCCGACTGGCCAGTGCTCGCAGCAGGATCTGGCGCAGGCTTTCAACGTCGCCGCTTGGTGAATCCTGACGAGACGCCTCGACCGCGATCTCAAAAGCCCCACGGCGCACGATGCGATCCTCGCTGCCGCATGCTGCCTGCACCGCGCTTGCACAGGCCGCGGACTGCAGCAGCGCGCGGATCGCATGCCATAGCGCAGACAGATCGTTTCGTCGGGCCACCGCAAGCTGCAGCAGCAGTGCGTAGCTACGGAGGAAGTGCTCTGCATAGTCGGGGCGCAGCCGGTCGCGCAGCGCCTGTTGCGCCACGCTTGCGATGGGCTTTACCCAGTCGTTGCAGCGCAGGATCAGAAATGGAACTTCGCTGCCATCGCCGCTCTGCTGCAAGCGACGCACAGACGCTTCGCGTACGTAGCCGCTTGCGTGGAAGCTGGCCAGCGCGACGAGAAGCGAGCCAGGTGGCAAGTCACCGAGGAACGAGATGGCTCGCTGCATGGCGCGTCGTTCATCGCGACCTGCCGCGGATGGTTCGCCATAGTGCCAGCCCCAGCGAACATGTTGGCGGATCTCGGATTCGTACGTCGGCAAGAGATCCATCGGCACGCTTCCGAGCCATGCGTGCAAGCTGTCCGCTTGCGCTTCGTTTCGTCCACGGTCGCCTTCGTGTAGCGCATGCAGGATGCTGTGAACCGGCGGCAGCAACGCGGCTGCTTTCCTCGTCATGCTAGGGCACAAAGTCCTTGTTGCGCGTCGGCATCAGCTCTCCTCCATGTCGCGTCGATACGACACCCGAGATCGCTTTCCACATCGACCCGACCGTTGGGAACGTCGTCGCGCCCGACGGATAGTAGTCGCTGTCGAACGTATCGCCCCAGGTTGTGTTGCCCGGCATGGTTGTGAAGCCGCCGCCGTCAAATGCCGTTACCTGCAGAGTTCCGGCCGATGGCTGCAGCGTGATCAGCATGCCCTCGTACTTGTTCCAGGTCATGCCCAAGTGCGTGACGAACTGGCTGTACGTGGCCGAGTCGCTGAGCGTGACCGGCGTGATCATGGCGTCCTTGGTCAGCACTTCGATCTTTTCGATAAACAGCTGATGCTCGACGACAGTCATCGGCTGTGTGCTGTCCACTTCGAAGACCAGCTTCCCCCACACGCGCAGGTTGTCGTCTTTGCTGATGTCGGCGAGCAACGTGCCGCTGGTGGTCTTTGCCGGGCAGTCGCTGCCGCTGGCATTTGGGAACGGCGCCATCGGCCCAATCGCTTTGATCACCATGCCGCACGGCGGCGTCGTGCAGGCGGGATCTTGAATCCACATTTGGTATCGGCACTGTTGATTGGCCGAGTTCACGTACTTGTCGACCTTGGTCACTGCGACCACGCGATCCAGAACAACGCGCTGCGCGTTGCCATATGGTCCGTTGCCTGGGTCGGTATCGATCTGATGGATCGTCGCTGGCTTGTATTGGTACATCGGGCCAGCCATGTCCATTTCAGATCCCGTCATAGGGCTGCTATTGCAGGCTGCGCTACCGAGCAGCGCAGCCACGGTCAGTCCCACCAGGCGCGCACTGCACACGCGCGAAAGTGCCGATGGGTTTGTCAACGCGCGGAAGGATGGCGGACGCTCAAACATGATGCATTGCTCCTCGTTCAAGATAGGCGAAAGCGATAGGGGGCCGCGGTCGCTCGCTTACATCGGTCGCATGCGCGACCGCGGGATGAGCTCTTTGCACTGCGTTGCGCTTGACCACAGCAGTCGAGCAGCGGCATTGCCCGTTGCGTCGAAGTACTCCATGACGACCGTTGCGGGCTGACCGGCGGTCAGGTTGATCGTGCCGCTGAATTCGGCGCCAGCTTGTACGGCCCAGCGGTCGATCAGCAGCGTGCCGTTCACCCACAAGCGTACGCCGTCATCGTTCTGCGTATAGAACGTGTAAAGCTCGCTGTGTTTGGGAATGATCGTGCCGGTCCAGCGCACCTGGAAGCCGTCGGCGGGCACGGTGCCGCCTGGGCTGCTGGCGCCAAAGTTGAAGTTGATCAGCGAGTCCGTGCGTGTCATGCGCAGCGTCGCTGTGGCAAAGCTACGTGTCACGTCTGTCGTGCTCGACTGGTAGTAGTCGCCTTTTAGCCCGCAGCTTGCTGCGGGGCAGGTCGTGGGATCGATGCCGTCGCTGATATCCTTGCTACGGCACGGGCCGAAGTTGCGCAGGTTGTTGAGTTCGGTGGCGAAGTTGCAGACGCTGGCGGCGGCCGGCGATGCCATGTAGTCGGCCAAGCTAAACGTCGCGGCGGCTTCGTCGACCTTGCTGCGGAACGATGCAGGATTAAGCACGCCTGTCGTCGATAGCTGCTGAATGCGCGCGAGCAGCTCAGGGCGAAACGCTTTGATGAATGCGTCTTTCCAGATGTGCCAACCCAAGCGGTTGTCGATGTTTCCTTCTTCACCGATGAAGAACGACTTGCCCGTGGCCCAGCCGTGGAACTCGCCGAATTCCAGATCCTTGTCCTGGGGGATGATCACCCATTTCCCGTCGCTGACTCGGCGATATAGGAAGTAGTTGTGAAAGACGTCATCCCAGGTCTCGGCCCAGTTGCGAATGGCGATGTAGTCCATGAGCTTCTGGAAGTCGAAGTTGGTCTGAAGGAACGTGCGCACCTGGCTGTAGTCCCCTGATGCGATGGCCTGCGTGCGCAGCATGGCGAGCTGTTCGATGAGCGAGCGGATCGCCGCATTGTTTTCCCACTTGTTGGTGAGTCGCTGGTACGTAAACGCGTACCGATCATCGACCGACCACATCGGGCACGAGGGGTTTGCCGCAAGGGGCCTGGCATCGCCCGTTCCCCACGGGCCTTCGATGTCGTTGGGGCCCGCATTGCCATCCGATTTCAGCAGGTCACCCATGCGCTCGCCCGGCGCAACGTACCGCTTGATCATGTCGCCATCGATGTGCTCGATGTCCATCATGTAGTGGTAGGGCAGAGAGCCTTGGAAAAAAGCCCAATCGTATCGAGCACTTCCGACGGTGCGCTGCGGTCCTACCTCGCGGGCTTGGGGGCGTTCCGACGGGCCGTTTTGGTTCAGCGTGGGATCGCCATGGGATCGGGCTTGCGTGGTACGATCCACATGCGGTGCTCTGATGGGGGATATCGTCAAGCGGCATGGCGGCTACACGCTGCGCTGGTACGAGGCAGGAAAGCGGCGCACGCTCGCCAGTCGGCAGACCTCGCACGCTGATGCGCGGCGCATGCTTCTTGAGATCGAGGCACGGGTCGCGCGCGGCGAGGCCGGCATCGCAGAGCGCAAGGCCCAGCCGCTTTCGGTCAGCGAGCTCGCAGAGCGCTTTCTGACTGAATACAGTCGGCCGCGAATCAAGGACCTCACGAGCTATCGCTACCACGCGCGCATGTCGCTTAACCGTGTTGTTCCGCTGCTCAAAGGGCGGGCCGATCAGGTCACTCTCAGCGACGTGGAAAAGGCTCGCGAAGCCCTAAGGCGACAGTGCGCCCCGGCAACCGTGCGCTTGAGCCTCAACTACTTGGCCACCGCGTTCTCTTGGGCGGTGAAGGAGCGGCTGCTCGAAAAGAGTCCGTGCGTAGGTGTTGAGCGTCCACAGGCAGAGAACAGCCTCGACTTCCTCAGCCGTGAAGAGCTGCGAAGTCTGCTCGATGCGCTGGACGTCGCAGCAGCGCTTGACTGCGCGGGCCGCATGCTGCGCGTCGCCGTTCACCTGGCCATTTACACCGGCATGCGCAAGGGAGAGCTGCTTGGCTTGCGCTGGATCGATTTGGATCTAGAAACCCGGCGCCTGACGGTTGCACGCAGCTACCAGCGTGCGCCCAAGGGAAACAAGCCGCGGCATCTTCGGCTGCCAGCTGTGCTCGTACCTCTCTTGCAAAAGTGGCGCGCCGAGTGCCCACGTTCTATCGACGGTGTGGTTTTGCCTGCCGGCAAGCGGGGAGGGGCCCTCAGCGGCCAGACCATGCTCGGACTGCCCAAGGTGTGGCGCGCGGCCGGACTGCGCGAAGTGGCGCATCCTTTTCACATCCTGCGCCATTCCTTTGCCAGTCACTACGTCATGGCCGGCGGCAACATCTTGGCGCTGCAGAAGATCTTGGGACACGCCTCGATCGAGATGACGCTGGTCTACGCTCACCTGGCACCGGACTTTCTTGAGGGTGAACTCGATCGGCTGCGGTTCTAGGCCGACACCTAGAGGCACGTTGTGCGAGCGCTTCTGTGCGCTTGGCGTTCTCTTGCGGCATCGCGCGCCATATCCAGCGCATCAGGCGGCCAGCGACGTGCGAAAATGGTCTGCTCGAATCCGATGCACAGGTGTCCCCCATGCTGGAAAGACGAATACAGCTTCCTTCTGGCAGACGGTCGCGGCATCCAGCAGCAGGCCGTCGGCACGCGGCCTGGCTGTGCCGACCGAGCCACGGGCTCAGCAGAGCGCTACTGCGGCTCTGGCTAGGTACGCGGCCCGATTCAATCGGCATCGCTCGCTCAAGAAACAGAGGTCTTCTATGTCAATAGACTGGGTATCAAAAATCCGAGACGGTATTGAAATCAATCGCCTTGCTATTCCTGGAACGCATGATGCGGCCTCCTGGACACATGATGATGACCTCGACTGGCCGCCGTTCACTTGGGCGCAGCGTTTGAATTTTCTTCAACAACTTAATATTGGAATACGAGTTCTCGATCTGCGAATTGGCTGGAAGAGTTCATGGAGTCGAGAATTAATCATGTTTCATGGCCCGGCTGCAGTAAACGATCAAAGCCTGGACGATGTCCTGGCCGATGTGCGGTGGTGGCTAGATCGCAATTCTAATGAATTTGTGATTCTCATGTTCCAGCAGCAGGGATATCCACATATCCCCGGTGACTGTGCCCCGGATGTCAAAGAGCTGATTGAAACGCGCTTCGGCAGCTTTGGCAGCCCACGGTTCTTCTATTTCACGCGCAAGCGTCAGACTTGGCCGACCGTTGGCGAGCTGCGTGGCCGCGTCCTGGTGATGGAGCGACTTGCTTCTCGTGTGAAGGGCTTCTGCGATATCAGCGCTTGGCAGGCCGCGGGTGCCACGGCTGGGTCACTGATTGATGTGGGTGAACATTTGCATATATATCTTCAAGACAAGTATTGCAATGTGTCAAACAAATATGTATCTAAGGATGATGATAATTCAAAGAAATTAGCACTGGTAAAAGCCGCGGCAACACATGTTCCCGATGTTCCGTCGTATACATGTTTGCGCGTGAATCATACTAGTTATTCCAATAAGCGATATCAACCCTGGACCTCTGGTGAAGGTGTAAATCAGTTACTGAGAAATAGCCGATTTAGAATTCAGGGTATTTTGATGATCGACGATGCCGATCAGGCGACGGTTACGCACATTCTACGCTCCAATCCGGCGTTTATGCAGCGATAGCGCCGGCCGGGCGCACGTCGGCGCCGCACGATGCCGCGATGGGTCGGTCCGTGCGTCTGCGTGGCGAGGCCCGCCGGGCAGTGGTCGCATCGTGACCGGGGGCGACTGCTGCCATGACATGACGCTAGGACCGGTAGCCTGAGCCAAGTACGCTCGATGTGTGGATCCGGTACGGCGGTTTGACAGTCAGTACGCTGAAGAAGTCGTGCTGACGGACGGCACGCGGGTGCTGCTGCGGCTCTTGCGGCCGACGGACAAAGAGCTTGTGCGCGGAGGATTTGCTGCGCTGTCTTTGCGGTCACGCTATCGGCGTTTTCTGACGAGCAAGGTGCGGCTGTCGGATCGTGAGCTGGCCTATCTGACCGAGCTGGATCACGAGCGGCACTTCGCGCTGGGCGCGCTCTGCGTCGATAGCGCGGGGAAGGAAAGCGGGGTCGGCATCGCGCGCTTCGTGCGCTCGGCGGAGCAACCGGACATCGCCGAGCCTGCAGTCGTGGTGATTGATCGCCTGCACGGGCGCGGCCTGGGGCGGATCCTGTGCGAGCGCCTGGCGGAAGCGGCGCGCGAGCGTGGCGTGCGGGCGTTTCGCTGCGAGGTGCTGGCCTCGAACTCGCCGATGCGGGCGCTGATCAACTCGCTGTCGCCGCATGCCAAGGTTGAGCAGCACGGTGAGGCCGCCACCATTGAGTTTGCGCTGGATGCGTCGGCTCCCGCGCAGGACCTGGCTTCATCGCAGCCTCAAGTTCACGCAGTGGCCGCTGCCCCGCCCACTTCATCCGCTGCACGTGAGGCCGACGATGCGAACCCCGTCGGGAATCCGACGATGATCCGCTTCCTTCTGCGTCTTGCCAGCCGCGGCGCCATGGTGGTGATCCATCGTGCCCTCGCCCGCTGGGGGGATCGCGACGCCTAGGAAGCGCAGCGCGCCATGGCAGCTTCACTTGACGCGTGCGCGAGCCCGTCCAGCCCCAGGCCTGCACGCGGGCCAGGATCTGCGCGCTGCCTCCGCCAGCTGGAACGTAGCCAACCTGCGCGCCCATCACGCCACCTGGCGTGACGGCAAAGAAAAGCTGGTACTTGCGGAGGTATCAAACACGCAGCGGTCTTGTGCAGCACACCTCCCAACCCGCTGCCACGCAGCGTGCGGCTCGATGCCAGCACGCGCGCTACTTTTCTTCACTCACCACTTGGACGATCGGTCGCCTATGCGGGCTGCGATTGCGCTGATGGCTTCCCCGCAGTGCCTTTGCTTGGCAGCACGCGGGGATCGCCATGGGATCGTCGGTGTCTCGTTCGCTGGGCCACACCGTCGGAGGATGAGCGGTCCATCATGTAGTGGTAGGGCAGAGAGCCTTGGAAAAAAGCCCAATCGTATCGAGCACTTCCGACGGTGCGCTGCGGTCCTACCTCGCGGGCTTGGGGGCGTTCCGACGGGCCGTTTTGGTTCAGCGTGGGATCGCCATGGGATCGGGCTTGCGTGGTACGATCCACATGCGGTGCTCTGATGGGGGATATCGTCAAGCGGCATGGCGGCTACACGCTGCGCTGGTACGAGGCAGGAAAGCGGCGCACGCTCGCCAGTCGGCAGACCTCGCACGCTGATGCGCGGCGCATGCTTCTTGAGATCGAGGCACGGGTCGCGCGCGGCGAGGCCGGCATCGCAGAGCGCAAGGCCCAGCCGCTTTCGGTCAGCGAGCTCGCAGAGCGCTTTCTGACTGAATACAGTCGGCCGCGAATCAAGGACCTCACGAGCTATCGCTACCACGCGCGCATGTCGCTTAACCGTGTTGTTCCGCTGCTCAAAGGGCGGGCCGATCAGGTCACTCTCAGCGACGTGGAAAAGGCTCGCGAAGCCCTAAGGCGACAGTGCGCCCCGGCAACCGTGCGCTTGAGCCTCAACTACTTGGCCACCGCGTTCTCTTGGGCGGTGAAGGAGCGGCTGCTCGAAAAGAGTCCGTGCGTAGGTGTTGAGCGTCCACAGGCAGAGAACAGCCTCGACTTCCTCAGCCGTGAAGAGCTGCGAAGTCTGCTCGATGCGCTGGACGTCGCAGCAGCGCTTGACTGCGCGGGCCGCATGCTGCGCGTCGCCGTTCACCTGGCCATTTACACCGGCATGCGCAAGGGAGAGCTGCTTGGCTTGCGCTGGATCGATTTGGATCTAGAAACCCGGCGCCTGACGGTTGCACGCAGCTACCAGCGTGCGCCCAAGGGAAACAAGCCGCGGCATCTTCGGCTGCCAGCTGTGCTCGTACCTCTCTTGCAAAAGTGGCGCGCCGAGTGCCCACGTTCTATCGACGGTGTGGTTTTGCCTGCCGGCAAGCGGGGAGGGGCCCTCAGCGGCCAGACCATGCTCGGACTGCCCAAGGTGTGGCGCGCGGCCGGACTGCGCGAAGTGGCGCATCCTTTTCACATCCTGCGCCATTCCTTTGCCAGTCACTACGTCATGGCCGGCGGCAACATCTTGGCGCTGCAGAAGATCTTGGGACACGCCTCGATCGAGATGACGCTGGTCTACGCTCACCTGGCACCGGACTTTCTTGAGGGTGAACTCGATCGGCTGCGGTTCTAGGCCGACACCTAGAGGCACGTTGTGCGAGCGCTTCTGTGCGCTTGGCGTTCTCTTGCGGCATCGCGCGCCATATCCAGCGCATCAGGCGGCCAGCGACGTGCGAAAATGGTCTGCTCGAATCCGATGCACAGGTGTCCCCCATGCTGGAAAGACGAATACAGCTTCCTTCTGGCAGACGGTCGCGGCATCCAGCAGCAGGCCGTCGGCACGCGGCCTGGCTGTGCCGACCGAGCCACGGGCTCAGCAGAGCGCTACTGCGGCTCTGGCTAGGTACGCGGCCCGATTCAATCGGCATCGCTCGCTCAAGAAACAGAGGTCTTCTATGTCAATAGACTGGGTATCAAAAATCCGAGACGGTATTGAAATCAATCGCCTTGCTATTCCTGGAACGCATGATGCGGCCTCCTGGACACATGATGATGACCTCGACTGGCCGCCGTTCACTTGGGCGCAGCGTTTGAATTTTCTTCAACAACTTAATATTGGAATACGAGTTCTCGATCTGCGAATTGGCTGGAAGAGTTCATGGAGTCGAGAATTAATCATGTTTCATGGCCCGGCTGCAGTAAACGATCAAAGCCTGGACGATGTCCTGGCCGATGTGCGGTGGTGGCTAGATCGCAATTCTAATGAATTTGTGATTCTCATGTTCCAGCAGCAGGGATATCCACATATCCCCGGTGACTGTGCCCCGGATGTCAAAGAGCTGATTGAAACGCGCTTCGGCAGCTTTGGCAGCCCACGGTTCTTCTATTTCACGCGCAAGCGTCAGACTTGGCCGACCGTTGGCGAGCTGCGTGGCCGCGTCCTGGTGATGGAGCGACTTGCTTCTCGTGTGAAGGGCTTCTGCGATATCAGCGCTTGGCAGGCCGCGGGTGCCACGGCTGGGTCACTGATTGATGTGGGTGAACATTTGCATATATATCTTCAAGACAAGTATTGCAATGTGTCAAACAAATATGTATCTAAGGATGATGATAATTCAAAGAAATTAGCACTGGTAAAAGCCGCGGCAACACATGTTCCCGATGTTCCGTCGTATACATGTTTGCGCGTGAATCATACTAGTTATTCCAATAAGCGATATCAACCCTGGACCTCTGGTGAAGGTGTAAATCAGTTACTGAGAAATAGCCGATTTAGAATTCAGGGTATTTTGATGATCGACGATGCCGATCAGGCGACGGTTACGCACATTCTACGCTCCAATCCGGCGTTTATGCAGCGATAGCGCCGGCCGGGCGCACGTCGGCGCCGCACGATGCCGCGATGGGTCGGTCCGTGCGTCTGCGTGGCGAGGCCCGCCGGGCAGTGGTCGCATCGTGACCGGGGGCGACTGCTGCCATGACATGACGCTAGGACCGGTAGCCTGAGCCAAGTACGCTCGATGTGTGGATCCGGTACGGCGGTTTGACAGTCAGTACGCTGAAGAAGTCGTGCTGACGGACGGCACGCGGGTGCTGCTGCGGCTCTTGCGGCCGACGGACAAAGAGCTTGTGCGCGGAGGATTTGCTGCGCTGTCTTTGCGGTCACGCTATCGGCGTTTTCTGACGAGCAAGGTGCGGCTGTCGGATCGTGAGCTGGCCTATCTGACCGAGCTGGATCACGAGCGGCACTTCGCGCTGGGCGCGCTCTGCGTCGATAGCGCGGGGAAGGAAAGCGGGGTCGGCATCGCGCGCTTCGTGCGCTCGGCGGAGCAACCGGACATCGCCGAGCCTGCAGTCGTGGTGATTGATCGCCTGCACGGGCGCGGCCTGGGGCGGATCCTGTGCGAGCGCCTGGCGGAAGCGGCGCGCGAGCGTGGCGTGCGGGCGTTTCGCTGCGAGGTGCTGGCCTCGAACTCGCCGATGCGGGCGCTGATCAACTCGCTGTCGCCGCATGCCAAGGTTGAGCAGCACGGTGAGGCCGCCACCATTGAGTTTGCGCTGGATGCGTCGGCTCCCGCGCAGGACCTGGCTTCATCGCAGCCTCAAGTTCACGCAGTGGCCGCTGCCCCGCCCACTTCATCCGCTGCACGTGAGGCCGACGATGCGAACCCCGTCGGGAATCCGACGATGATCCGCTTCCTTCTGCGTCTTGCCAGCCGCGGCGCCATGGTGGTGATCCATCGTGCCCTCGCCCGCTGGGGGGATCGCGACGCCTAGGAAGCGCAGCGCGCCATGGCAGCTTCACTTGACGCGTGCGCGAGCCCGTCCAGCCCCAGGCCTGCACGCGGGCCAGGATCTGCGCGCTGCCTCCGCCAGCTGGAACGTAGCCAACCTGCGCGCCCATCACGCCACCTGGCGTGACGGCAAAGAAAAGCTGGTACTTGCGGAGGTATCAAACACGCAGCGGTCTTGTGCAGCACACCTCCCAACCCGCTGCCACGCAGCGTGCGGCTCGATGCCAGCACGCGCGCTACTTTTCTTCACTCACCACTTGGACGATCGGTCGCCTATGCGGGCTGCGATTGCGCTGATGGCTTCCCCGCAGTGCCTTTGCTTGGCAGCACGCGGGGATCGCCATGGGATCGTCGGTGTCTCGTTCGCTGGGCCACACCGTCGGAGGATGAGCGGTCCATCATGTAGTGGTAGTAGCCGCCGTTGATGTGGAAGCGGGTGAAGCGGATC
>CAZKOY010000063.1:0-28417 GCA_964554495.1 uncultured Myxococcales bacterium | reverse complement strand
TCGGACTTTCTGGCCAAGCCCATCGACGGCATGTTGCTCAAGGAAGCCGTGCGGAGACACCTGCATTGAACAGCCTTCCCCTGCTCATCGTGCGCTGCGCCGACGTATGGCTGGCGCTGCCCATCGGCGATGTGCTGGAGGTCGTTCGCATGGTCGCTCCAGCCTCGGCACTGCCGCGCGTTCCGCGGTACTGCATTGGGGCGGCCGACTACCACGGCCAGCTTGTCCCGATGATCGATCTGGCCGCGCGCTTGGGTCTGTGTGCGCCACGCTCGCCCGCCGATCTGATTGACGCGCGCATGGTCATTCTGTCTGAACACACCGAGGCCCTGCTGGCGGAACGCAGCGACGATGCCGAATCACTGCAACAGAGCTCAACAAGCTCGCTTGCGGGCCTCGACCTAGGCGCGCTCTTGCATCAGCCGCTTTCGATGTTGGCCCTGGTGGTCGACGACGTGGCCGAGCTTTGCGAGCGCGAGCTTATCCCGCTGTCACCGGTCGACCAAGCGGGCTACGGCGGACTGTGGCGTAGCTGCGTGAAATGGCAGGAAGAAAAGAGCGCGCTGGTCTTCGACGTTCCGGTGCAGCAGATCGTGTCGCTGCGCGCGGCGCGAGCGCTGCGTCAGGCGCTGCTTGCTGCGCAAAAGCAGGGACTCAAGGTGCTGGGGCAGAGCACGCAGCCTGAGGGCCCGCTATGAGCACGGCCCCGGCCGCCGCGATCGATCTGGACTTGCTGCAGCTCGTCAGCGGCCTGATCGAAGACCGCTTTGGCCTGCGCTTTCACGATCGAAACTTTGATCTGTTGGAGGCGGGGCTGCTGCGCGTTGCTGCGGCGCGTAAACAGCGAATCACTGCGCTGCTGCAGCAGCTGCTCTTGCCCGAACCAAGCGACGATCTGCTGCAGGCTGTCGTGCAGGGCATCACGATCTGCGAGACGTATTTTTTCCGCCATCCCGAGCACTTCGCGCTGGTCGAAAAAGACATGGTGCCGGCGATTCTGCGCACAGGACGCACCCGCCTGCGCGCCCTTAGCATGGGCTGCTCGACGGGAGAAGAAGCCTACTCGCTGGCCATGGTGCTCTTGAGTGCCGGTGTTTCCGATGTGCGCGTTACCGGCTGCGATGTCAACCGCGCGGCTCTGCAGCAGGCCGAAAAAGGTCACTACGGTCGGCGCTCGCTGCGCGTCGGTTCCCATTTTCTGGATCGCTATCTTGTCGCCACGTCTGAGTCGGGCGTGTATGCCGTCGAGCCCGCGGTGAAAAAGGTCACGCAGTTCTGCTATGTGAACCTGGGCAGCGAGTCCGCTTTGCCTGCGCTGCAGGTCGTCGACGGCTATGACGTCATCTTCTGCCGCAACGTCCTTCTGTACTTTTCTTCGCGGCATCTGCGGCGAGTCATCGAACAGCTACGCGATCTGCTGAGCCCCGGCGGCTATCTGGTCTTGTCGGCGCTGGACATGCCCGATTCAGTGCCTGGGTTCGATCGCGTGATCCTGTCTGGCGTGCCGGTGCTGCAGCGCCGATCCATGCGCGCATCCGGCCAATCGACGGCGACGCTGCAGCTTGCTGCCGTGGCCGATAGCTCGCAGCCGCTCTTGGCCAAAGACGATATGCCGCGCCTGCAGCCCAGCACGGCAAATACCGGGCTCGATGATGGAGCCGTGCCGCAGCCCTGCGAGCGCCCTTCCTCTGCGCCCTATCGTGATGCCGCCGTAGCCTTGCTGGCTGCGGCAAAAGACGCGGCCGATGCCGGCAAGCTCGCTCGCGCCATGGAAGAAGTGCGCTCGGCCCTACACCTGCGACGCAGCCCCGAAGCGCTGCACCTGTCCGCCCTGATCCTCAACGAACTCGGCGAGCGCAGTGCGGCTGAAAAGGCGCTACTGGAAGCGGTCGACAAGTCGCCGGACTATGTGTTGGCACACCTGAGCCTGGGACTGATGGAACGACCCAAAGGGCTGCGCTGGCTGTCGGGGCGACATCTGGGGGCGGTCCTGCAGCTTCTGCGTAATCGTCGAGAAGACGAGATGCTACACGGCCCGGAGCCGCTGTCTGTTGGCCATGCCCGCCGCTTGGCGGCTGTCGGACTTTCTGACTTGGTTCACAAGGCCGCGAACGAAAGCACAGCCCTGCTTGAGGCCGGCAGCACAGCGCGCATGGGAGGCAGCCGGTGAGTGCGCGCGACATTGAAAACGAGCTGCGCGAGCGAGCCACTCGACTGTCTCGCAGTGTTGCGAACAAGCAGCAGAGCGGCACGGAGTCCTTCGTTGCGTTTCTGATTGGTAAGCAGTGCTTCGGTGTGCCTTTGCAGTCGGTGATCTATGCCGGGCGTCTGCGCCACTTAACGCCGATTCCCAATGGCCCGCCGTATCTGATGGGCATTACGCTTTTGGCTGGCCACTTGATCTCGGTGCTGGACATCGCCGCACTGTTTTCGTTGCGTCGACCTGGCGTCGCAGATGTCAATAGCTGCCTGATTGTCGAAAGCGGTCCGCGCAAGATCGGCCTTGCTGCCGAGCAGGCGCTGGGCATCGAAGAGATCCCGCACGATCAGATCAGCGAGATCTCGCTGTCAGAAGCCGCTGGATCGATTCGTCGGGCCGCCTTTGTTGAGCGCATGCACATCCTGCTCTTGGATCCGCAAGCGGTCCTTGCTGATCCGCGCCTGCTTCGAGGTCATCGCCATGGATGACTTGCTGCGTCAGGTCATCGACGTCTATGTGCAGGAAGTGCGTGAGCAAGCGCAGCGCATCGCCGAAGCACTGCTGCGCATGGAAGAAAACCCCGCGACGATTCCTGTCGAGATCGAGGAACTGTATCGGCAGGCGCACAGCCTGAAAGGGTCGTCGGGTTCGCTTGGGATCGCGGATCTAGAACAGCTGGCTCACGCGATGGAACAGGTGCTGATGCCCGTTCGCCGCGCCAATGCTGCCCTGACGCCAGCACTGGTCGATCTGTGTCTGCAAGCCATGGCTGCAGCGCAAGAGCGCATCCCTGGTCTTCTGGCCGAGACAGACGTTGGAAGTGTCGAAGTTGCCGCGGCCATCCGCGCGCTTGAGCGCACCGCACAGGGCCAAACCGGGGCTGCAGCGGTCGCTGGATCGGGGCCGACGATCGACTCCTCCTTCGAGGTTCATGAGACCACCCCGGAGCTCGCTTCGCAGAGCCTGAAGCCAACCGAAGTGGCGACCGGATCCGTGCTCGCGCACAGTGAGAACATCGAAGCGGTCCGCATCTCGATCGAGCACCTGCGTGGGTTCGAGCGGCGCAGCGATGAGCTTCGTGCGCTACGCGGCCGTCTAGAGCGTCATCTGACCGAGGTCTCGCAGATCTGTCAGACCTTGGAACGAGTAACCGGAGAGCTGCGTGATCGCGGCCAGCTTGATGAGAGCGAAAAACAGCAGCGCGACGAGCTTCTGCGCGTCCTGCGTTCGACGCGTACGCTGCGTCGCGAGCTGGCCGAGGACACCGAGTCACTGCAGGCAACAACCAGTGAATTCGACGACAACCTGCGCACAATGCGCTTGGTCCCAGCATCGTTCTTGGTGCAGCCACTGACCTTGGCAGTGCGCGAGGCGTGCCGTGTAACTGGCCGCGATGCCGCGCTGGAGATCGTCGGCGATCAGGTCCACATCGATCGCTTGCTGCTGGAAGAAGTCAAAAACCCGCTGCTGCATCTTGTCCGCAATGCCATCGATCACGGCATCGAGTCGCGCGAAGTTCGCGAGGCGATCGGCAAGCCTGCGCGTGGTCGCGTGCAGTGTCAGATCGAACAGCACGGGGGCGAGATCAGCCTGTCCATTCACGATGATGGGCGAGGCATCGATGTCGCCACCGTGCGCAAGAAAGCGGTTGAGCGCGGCCTAGTTACAGCAGCGCAAGCAGACGCGCTTTCGGAAAAGCAGATCTATGACTTGCTGCTTCTTCCAGGCTTTTCGACAACGGATACGGTAACCACAATCTCGGGGCGGGGTGTGGGCCTAGACGTCGTGAAGATGGCAGTCTTGCGCATGCACGGACAGCTTGAGATTCAATCGGCACCGGGGCGTGGCACGCACGTGCGAATCACAGTGCCAATGACGATGGCTGCGTCGCGCCTGATGTTGTTTGCTGACCGCGACTGGGTGTTTGCACTGCCACAGAGCAGTGTCTCGCGCGTGGCCTTGGTGCGGCGGGATCGGCTGATTTCAGTCGGGGGTCAACTTGTCCTTCGCACCGACGGAGAGACCATCAAAGTCGTGCGCCTGCGCCAGATCATCGGCGAAGCGGAGCAAGGCATGTCAGGTCACAGCCTTCAGGCCGCGAGCATGCCTGTGTTGATCTTGCGTTCGATGGGGCAAGACAGAGGGCCCGGAAAAAAAGCAGAGAGCATGCCGCTGGGCATTTTGTGCGAGCGCACGCTGGGCGAAAGTGATCTGGTCTTGCGTGCGCTGCCGCCCGAGCTGCAAGGGCATGCACCGCTCAGCTCTGTTGCTTTGCTTGCCAATGGCAGCGCGGTCTTTGTCTTGTCTGCGCAAGCCCTCATCTCGGCTGCCGATGCGCTTCCTGAGCAGACGACTCGCGTTATGACCCGCTCTGGCACCGTGCTGGTTGCCGACGACTCGATTACCACGCGATCGCTTCTGCGCAGCGTGCTGGAAGTCAGTGGCTATGAAGTGCGCACTGCAGCAGACGGCGATGAGGCCTTGCGACTGATCGCTAACGAGCCGGTAAGCCTGATCGTCTCAGATGTGCGCATGCCTCGTCTGGATGGCCTGTCCTTGGTGCAGCGCCTGCGTGGAGATGCGCGCACGGCCAGCATCCCGGTTGTCTTGTTCTCTTCGTCGGACAGCGAAGAGGATCGCCGCATGGGGATGGCAGCTGGCGCGAATGCATATCTGAGCAAAGGGGCATTTGAACGTGGTCAGCTGATCGATGTCGTACGCGCCCTTTTGCGTGGCGCTGCGTGAGGCGGCATGGCGGTGCGTGAAACGCAAGCCCAGTGTCGGTTGCTGTTGGTCGACGACAGCGCGGCGTATCGCAGCGCGCTGGGGCTTGCGCTGTCTCGCGATACATCGCTGTTTGTCGTCGGCGAAGCCAGCGATGGCGAAGCGGCACTCATCTTGGTGGAGCGTCTGCGTCCGGATGTCGTGTTGCTCGATCTGATGATGCCCAGGCTGAATGGCATTGATACGGCGCGTGCCATTCTGCGTGACTATGGCGACCAGACCTCGGTGGTGTTGCTGTCGGCTCTGGCTCGCCTGCCTGGCAGCGCCGAGCATCGCGAAGCGGTGGCTGCCTTGCCTGCGGGCGTGGTGACGTTGCACGACAAACCAACGCTGGTCGGCCCGAACGCAAGTGTCGAGGCGCTGATTCGCAGCATTAAGCAAGCGCAGATCGAGCGACTCTTGCAGCTTAGAGCTCCGCGCTTGGCTGCGCGTGTGCCACCGCAGCGCTGTTCGGTGATTGCCATCGCCGCGTCCACGGGCGGGCTCGACGCGCTGCGGCAGCTACTCGAAGCCCTGCCGAGCACGGCGCCACCAGTTGTGATCGCGCAGCACATGGCTCCGGGCTCGCAGCTTCGGTTCGCGCAGCAGCTGCAGTCATGCCTGCGCGCCCCGGTGGTGGCCGTCGAGGATGCAGCCGAGCTGCAAGCCGGTACCGTCTTTGTCGCGGCCCGACATGCGCACATGGAGCTGCGCGCCAACGAGGTTGCTATTGAAGGCGCGGAACCGAACGAGCTAGCAGCAAGCGCCAATCGCTTGTTCTTGTCGGCAGCCCGCACACATGGTGCTTCGGCCTGGGGCCTGGTCTTGACCGGCATGGGGCAAGACGGCGCGCGAGGCCTGCTTGCCCTGCGCGAGGCAGGCGCCTGGACCGTTGCGCAAGACGATCAGTCGTCGCTGGTCTATGGCATGCCGAAGGCGGCTGCCGAGGCGGGGGCATGCTGCGAAGTCCTGTCCCTGCGCGAGATCTCGCGGCGTATCCAGCACCTGTCGGCCAGCGTTCACAGGAGTCCGCGTTAGCCATGCGATCGACCTTCAAGCGAGGTGCGACCGCAGTCGCTACGCATCGCGCAGATGCGAGGCCGTTGACACTGCGCGTGCGGTTTGATTCCCTAAACTCAGCGCCTCTTTGCGGACGCAGCGTGCATCGCAGGGGCCACGTGGCATGAGCGAACAGCACACAGAAGATGCAGCCCTTGCGTCCGCTTCGGCCCTGCGCGCGGTGCTCGATCACATGAACGCGGGGGCTGCCGTGCTGGATGCTGCCGGCCGCGTGCTGTTTCACAACGACAGCTGGCGACGACGAGGTCTGCCCACAGATCGCGTCTTGTCACCCAGTGCGACGCAGTCCGAGGCCAGCCCACTGCATGCGCTTTTGACTCGTGCCCTGGCCGGCGCCAGCGAGCCCACCGAGATTTTGACCGCCGGGCCTGCCAGCCATGTGACCGCGATGGTCGAGCTGCGTGCCAGTCTGCTTTCCCTGTCGGGCGAGCCGAGCGCGCAGCCCCTGGGTCCTGGGGCGTCGCCAGCCCGCTATGTGCTTGTGCAAGCTGCCGATGTGACCCAGCACATCCGTGCAGAGCGTGGGCATCGCGAAGCCGAGTCGCTGCTGAGCGCGCTTCTTGATACCGCGGACGTGGGCCTCTGCCTGATCGATCAGCGCGGGCGCTTCTCGACAGTAAATCGCGCATATTGCGCGCTGTTCGGCTACCAAGTTGAAGAGCTAATAGGGCGTCTGCATACGCGCGTGTTGATGTCCGAAGAACACGAGCATGCACAGCGCCTCTTCGACAAGCTGATCACAGGTCAAGCGGTACCGCAGGCAAACTGGTCGGCTTCGACAGACGGTGCGCCTTGGAATTATGAGCTGCGCGGTCGACGAAAGGATGGCGCGCAGATCGACATCAGCTGCACCGTTCGCCTGCTGATTCGAACCGATGGCCGACGCTTCTTGGTGTGCTCGGTCTTGGATATCACCGATCGCAAAGAAAAGGCGCGCGAGCTTGAAGAGCGGGCCAGCGCCGCACGCGCCGAAGCCGCGCACAAAAGCCAGCTATTGGCTGAGCTAGATCACAAGCTCGAACTGATCGAATCGCAGCATCGTCAGATCGTCGAGCTGTCTGCGCCCATCTTGGATCTGTGGGATGGCATCTTGGTCCTGCCGATCATCGGAACCCTGACGCCGGATCGAGCCAGCACCGTCACCGAGCGATTGCTTTCGTCGGTTGTCGAGCGGCGCGCACGCGTCGTGATCTTGGATCTGACCAGTGCCCGCGACTTCGCGGGTGGCGGCCTTGACCACTTGGTTCGCATGATCCACGCGGTGCGCCTGCTGGGCGCGCAGGCGATGATCACCGGCCTGTCTTCTGGCGCTGCGCAAGAGCTTGTGACGCGTGGCCTATCGCTGAGCAATGTGCCGGCGCTGCGCTCTCTGGCCGAGGGGCTGCGCGCCTGCTTGGGCAGCTCTTTCCGTCGCTAGTCCGCTTACAGCGCGTCGCCAGGTTATGCACCGTCGCGGCGAGATGCTCAGGCCGCCTCGCGATCAGGGGGTGCAAGGTCCCGCGCAGGTGTTCTGAATCAGGCCACCCGGCTGAAAGAACAGATCGATCTGCTGCTTGATCTTGGGGTGTCGGCGTACGCCTTCGTGAACATTGTTCTTTTCGTCTTGGGTCGGAACGCGGCACTGCACACCCGGTTCCTTGCTGGGATCCAGCTTGAAGTCGACGACCACCAGCGCATCGTCCGCTGGTGCCGCTACCGTCGGAAGTCCCCAGATCGGCCGTGGGTTGGGATCAAACAACGGCACCCCCGCGGCCCGCGCGACCAGATGGCTGGCCAGGTTGTTCACCGAGTGATCGCCGATGCCGATCTGCATCAGGATATGGCGATTGGCTGGGCTGCCTGGATACGGTCGCGAGAGCAAGCGCGGCGCGTACGTCATCGGATCGGTGCGGTCCCAGGTGCTCTGTGACAGCGCCATGAACTTCATCACGGAAAGCGGATCGGCAAGCTGCGTGGTCAAGATCGTGTACAGCATCTCGTAGCTCGCCGAGCGTGACATCATCAGCGAATAGGGGCCTCCGCCGACGCCGAGCACTGCGCGATCGAGCAGCGGATTGAGGCTGAGCATCGTCACGCCATAGATCGCGCCCTGGCTGATGCCGTAGTAGTAGAGCTTGTCGGGATCGTAGAGCGGCTTGCCAAAGCGAGTCAGCTCGGCCTTCTTGGAGAGCGGGCCTTTTACCGCGTAGGACAGCGCGATCATGTTCACCATGGCTTGATGCAAGCGGTCGACAAAATCGAAGGCCTCGCCCGGCTTGCTGACTGCGTCCTGGACGACACGATCGAGGTCGGGCTCGCTCATGCCCCACCAGTCAACAGCGACCGCCACATAGCGTCCTTCATTGGTGTAGCCGCGCATGAAGCTGTAGTTGATCTCTTCCCGCAGCCCAAAGAACCCGTGGCCGTATTGCAGGATGCGCGCGGGTTCAAAGTTCATGTCGGCAGGCCTGGCGCTGTGCGGCACCTGCAGGGTGAAAGGCACGTCGATCTCGCCGTTCTGTGTGACCCGGCCGCTGGCATCGCGATGCAGCTTGGCGCCAAGCTCGCCGCTTTCCAGATACAGCGGCACGCGCAGCGTTCCTTCGACGCGCAGCCAGATGTTGGGGTTCATGGTCACATCGTGTTCCATCACGCGGGTAATCGACACGTCCGGCGCCTTGGCCACAAGCTTGGGCAGGACGTCCGCGCGGATCGTATCCATGTCGCGCGTGTTGATGTCTTCGCTGCTGGTCGTAAAGTCCCAAGCCAACTGCAGACGCGACCGCTCGACACCAAAGCGCGCCAAGGTGGGGAAGATCTCGCGCTCATATCGGGCCGCAAGCTCGGAAAGGGCAGTCGGCGCACTCGCCTTTCCATCGCGGATGCGCGCGAAACCAGAAGGCGCGGGCAGCGGTGTCTTGTCTGCGGCGAGCAGGCCCTGCAGCGCGACGATGTAGCGGCGCTGGTTTTGCAAGCGCTCAAAGCTGCGCAGGATGAATGCTTGCTCGGATGGTTCGCTGGTGTTCATGTCCAGCTCGGCCCATACGGGCACGGGCTGTCCCGTCTTGGCATCGATCAAAAGAACCTTGCTGTCTGGTTGCAAGCTGCGCCGGGGATCATCGCGATGGAAGACCACGCCTTCGGTGCTGACCCCTTGGGCAAAGCGCACCAAGATCGGCTGGTGATGCGAAAAACCGTCGACGGGATGGGTTGCCGTGAAGTCGACCACGACATCGCGTCGCGTGCGCAGCGCTGCAGCCGAGCTGACTTGTACGCGCTTACCACCCGGCAAGCTGGCATCGGGCTTCAAGAAGACATCCGAGGGATACGGCAGCAAACAGTCGTGCTCAAAGGCCAGCGGGTTGCAGCCTTCGGGGATCGCGAACGGCGTCAACGAGTCGTCCGTTGCTGCATCAGACGCGCAGCCAGCCAGCGCGAGCCCACATAGACCCAAGAAGCCCAGCCAGCGAAGTGGACCTACCCAGCGACGGACCTTGTCAGTTGAACGTGCGTATTCTGGCGGCATGAACACCTCTGCGCGGCACGCTAACACAGGCCTGCCAGAGAGGGGCTGCCAGGCGCGGGTCTGCCGTGGGCCTATGGGGTTGCGAAGGAACGAATCAGCGCGACCAGCGCGGCGCGCAGCTCGGGCTGGGCGGCAAGCTCGCGAAAGGCGGGCATGGTCGGGCTCTTTCCAGCGGCAGGGCCACCCTGCACAAGCACACGAGCGATGCGCGCGTTGCTGACATTCGCTTGCCACATGCGATCGGACAGACGCTGGGGCAGCGGTCGCAGCGAGGCTGATTTTTCGCCATCGCCGCCACCTTGGGCGCCATGACACTCGGCGCAGCGGGCGTCATAAAACGTACGAGCCTGCGCGAGTGCTGCGCCCGACACCGCGGGTGCTGCTTCGATTTCGATTCTGGACGGGCCACCTGTGTGCTGCGAACACGCCGCACTGCCCAGACAAAGAAGCAAGCGGGCCGCGGCAGAACATGCAAAAGACTTGCAACTTCTTCCGCGTTCAAGGGCCCTGATCTGCCACGCGCCCGACGAAGACTGCGATGGATGACCCGGCATGGTGTTTACGGAATTTCAAACTCTTTGCAAAAAACCAAGAGCTCGGGCTTTGCGTCATAGTGTGCGCGTCGGTGTTCGGCGTTTGGCCAACCGTGCGCGCAGACCGGATCGGTTCCGTCGGGTGGGACGCGAAAGAACGTGCATTCTTCGCAGGTATGGCGCAGCGCAAAGCGCTCTCGCTCGGGCTGGAAGTCGGGACCACAGGGGATGTACATGAAGCCGGCCTGCTGCTTAGTGGGGCGACGAGGATGTCGGGGCAGGCAGCGCGTGGCGCGAGCGGACCGGTGGCGCGATGAGGCGCAGCAGCCAGCGCGTGATGCCAGGAAAGAAACGGCAGAGCGCATAGGGCAGGGGATAGACAAGGACGCGCTGTTTTAGCTCGACCGCGGCGCAGATCCGGCGAGCTAGCTCGTGCGGATCGCCGGTCAGAAGCAGCTTCTGCGCCCAGTCGGGATACGCGGCATAGCCAGTACGGGCAAGCGGCGTATCGACGGGGCCGGGATACACGGTCAAGACATGGACGCCAGTCTTCGCTAGCTCGATGCCCAAGCCTTCCGACGCGGCACCGCTGCCCGCTTTCGACGCGATATAGCCCCACATGCCTGGCGTCGGTGCATAGGCGGCCGTTGATGAAACATCAACGATGGTTCCGCTGCCGCGCTGCAGCATGGCGGGCAGCACGGCGCGCGTCAGATGCAGCGGTGCCAGCAGGTTCAAGTTCAGCATGGCATCAAGGTCGCTGTCTTCGTGCTCAGCGGCGGGCAGGACCCGCTGCACGCCTGCGTTGTTGATCAGGACATCGATGGGCCCAAAGTGAGCCGCTGCCGGTGCCAGCCAGTCGCAGCAGCCCGATAGATCCGATAGATCGGACACAAAGATCTGCGTACGGCCACCCACCCGCGCGGCCAGAGCTTCCATGTCGGCTCGTCGACGGGCCACCAGCGTGACGGCGGCTCCCTGTGCCACGTACTCTTCGACCAGCGCTGCACCGATGCCGCTGGATGCTCCGGTAATCGCCACGTGCTTCATCTGTGTTCTCCGCAGGACCACATGTTCAGGATGTATCACAACGGTCGGGCGCTGTGGGGTTCTCGGGCGTCGGGGCGGCGTGAACGGTCCGCGTCTCTGTTGACGGCAGGGCGGCTGCCTCACATATGCTCAAGAGCTGAGGGCTCGCGCGTGCCGCAAGTACATGTGAAACCAGGGGCAAAGAGCCGTTTTGCAGTCTTTCGTGCCGGCTTGGCGGATCGGCTTGCGCGCAGCAGTCGGGTGTTTCTGCTGACGCTGATCGTCCTGCTGGGTATCGAGATCCTGGTGGACTGGAACCAGACACTCGTCGAGATAAACGTCCTGCGTGACCAGATTCGCCTAAAAGGGGTCAGCTATGCCGGCCTGCTGGCGCGAGCCGCGGTGGAGCCCATGGTGGCCGGCGATCAGCGAGCCCTGGTGCGCTTGGCCAGCGGCATTCTCGACGATGAAGATGCGATCTACATCCGCATCACCGACCCGCGTGGTCGGCTGATTTTTGATCAGATCGATGCCGAGTTCGCAAAGCAAGAGGCTGCGCAAGGCCGTGCCCCATTTCCGCAGCGCTACGCGCACTTCTTGTCGCGCGACGCGCTCGGCGTCTCGCAAGACTTTGAGGGCTTTCGCCTGCGCTTGATCAACAGCCGCTATCGCGATCTGCCGCAGATCTGGAGCGACTTCATCAACCAGCTTGCTGCGCGCTTTTCTCCGCCGCCGTCACCGCCTGCTTCGCGGGCTCGCATCTTGTACCAAGATCGGCTGCGCGATGCGCAGCGTCGGCGAGACGACTCCACCACATGGGCGATCACGCCCGTGGAATATGAGGGAGAGGCGGCCGGCGCGATCCTTGTCGCCTTCGATATGGCGCGGACCAATCGCGCGGTACGCAACAAGTACATAAAGGGCCTGGCCATTGTCCTGTTCTTTGTGGCGCTGATCGTGTTTCAGAATGTCGTCGGTCGACGCGACAAGCTGCGCCTGCTGGATCTGGAACAGCGCTATGCCCGTGCCAAGAGTGCGCTGCGGGCCGCGCTGCCGGTGCAGCCACTGCAGGCGTTATCTGGCACGGACCTGCAGGTCTTGTGTGCGCTGGATCAGGCCCGCGGGCACGTCGATGGCCTAGTCTGGGATATCGCGGACGATGGCCAAGCACTGTGGCTTTTGGCGGTGGACCCCGACGGGGATGGCATTGATGCAGCGGCCATCGGGTTGCATGTGCTGGCGACATTCCGCAAGCGTCGACAGGCTGGCATGCCCCTGGACTTGGAACGCGAGATTCGTGCGCTGGGTGCGGCGACGCGCGAGATTCCGTTGACTCGACCCATCGGCGTGCTGTTGGTACGCGTCGAGCACAGCGGAGCCTTCTTTGGCCTGCACAGTGAATTCGTGCGGCTTTGTCTGGCCGATCTGCAAGCGGGGGTTCGCAGCAGTGCGACAAAGGCGGTGCAGGGCGAGCTAGCGTTTACCGATGAACAGAGCAGCAGCGAGCGCGATGCGACGGAATCGCGTGACGAAGCGTCGCTGCCCTATTCGCCTGTGGGTGTCGTGGGGCCGCTGTTTCGCGTCGAAGGCACGCTTGCGCAAGGCGAGACGTTGATCTGTGCGGCGGTGGGCCGCGGGGAGCGCCAAGCCCGCATCGATGTCGACGCCATCGCGAGGTACATGATTCGCAGTCGCGGCGCCGCGGGCCTGCGCATTGAGGACGTCGCCACGTGGGCGCGCGGCAAGCATGTTGGCCTTGCAGAAAACGACTTGCTCATCTTGACCGTGCAGAGGTCAGCGGCCACCGCGTAGCGCTTCGTGCCTGGCGTCTTTTACTGGCGCTACGCGCTCTGTGGGCCCTGGTTGGGTTCGTCGAGCTGGCTCATCCCGATTGTCTGCGATGCGCTCGACGGTACTGCCCCTGCCGACGGTGCGGCGGTCTGCAAGCTCGATCCATGTGGAGCAGTCAGCTCTAGGAACGTGCGTGAAGCGCTGCCGGGCTGCGTGGCGTCGCGCGAAACAGAGCGCACCGCAAAGTACTCGCTGGCGCAGCGCGCCAGATCATCGCTGAGCAGGATCTGATCGACAGCAGCGTTGGAGCTGAGGACCAGCGCGCTCATTACAGGACCCCCTAGCACGGTGAAGTCCATGCGACGCTGTGTCGGAGCGCCCACGCTGGCGGTATAGACATCGCCCAGGGCAGCGCCGATGGCGGCGCGGAATTCGCGGCGCTGGCTGTGCAGCGCGGGGTTGATCGGGGCTTGGGCCAGACGCAGCCGATCCCGGATGGCGAGGCAAGCGGACAAGGCACGCTCAGCATGGCTTTTGCCCCGAAAGACCACCAGCGCCGCGTTGGCGATGAACTTCTCGACGATTCCGCCGCGCTCGTGAACCAGGGGCACCAAGCGATCGAAGGTCTCGTTCAGCGCGCGGGTCATTGCATCGGGTGGGTCGTCGAGCGCGCTGGTCGCGCTGGCCTCGCTGCTGGGCGCTGTTCCTGCCAAGCTGGCCACTGGAGGCGAGACCGCATCCACATCGATCAACACCGTCTCGCCTTCGGCGAGGTGATCTTGTGGGTTGACGGGTCGCAGATCGACCACGATCACCGTTGCATCATGGCGCTCGGTTGCCATGTGCTCGGTGTCGCGGATATTCAGCATCGGCTGCAGGCGCTCAAGCAGCGAGCGGCTGGCAAAGGTTCGCAGCAGCGAGTTTTCTTCTGCCCAGGCTACTGCTCGTCGCGTTGCTCCGACGTGCTTGGCGGTCTTGTCGATCGTTCGCTCTAGATCCTTCAGATCGATCGGCTTGGTCAGGAAATCAAACGCCCCGCGGTTCATCGCTTCGCGAATATTGCCCATGTCGCCATAGGCCGAGACGATGACCACGCGCACGAGCGGGTTGATCTCGGCAATGTGCCGCAAGAGCGTCAGGCCATCCATCGCCGGCATGTTGATGTCCGACAGCACGACATCGACATCGGGGTTGCGGGTCAGCTGCTCGATCGCAACGAGCCCGTTTTCAGCAAACAGGAAGTCGTATTGTTTGCGGCGGATGTGTTGGCGAAAGCGCTGGCGGATGAGCACTTGCACATCTGGTTCGTCGTCGACAACGAGCACCTTGGTGCAGCGCTGGCCCACTTCCGCAAGGGCGGCAAAGGCACTGGCCAGCTCACGCGCTGACTGAAAGCGCTGCATGGGATCGCGAGCCAGCGCCTTTTCAAAAAACGTATCAATGGTAGGGCCTAGCTCGGGGACATGCTTCGAGGGTGGCACCGGGCTGAATGCCGGATCCGCCAAGCGCGCCATGATCTCAGGGACGGTGTTGCCGCTGATCGGATACTGACCCGTCAGCGAGCGATAGGCCACCACTGCAAGCGAGTACAGGTCACTGCGCTGATCGACCAGCGCGGGATTGTGCGCCTGCTCAGGGGACATATAAAGCGGCGTGCCGGCACGCGTGTCATCGCCGCTTGAGTCGGTTGATGGCAGGCGCAGGGCCATCGTGCCTGAGGGCGTGCTTTCGGGCAGGCCGTGTACGATCTGGCTTATGCCTTGCGCGTCTTGGCCAGGGCGAGTGGTGTCGATCGATCCCTCGCTACCAGTTCGCTGCGTGCTGCGTGCGGTGCCGCGCGAGCCAGCCAGTCGACGCATGGATGCGACGCCGAAGTCCAAGACCTTGACCACTTCGCGTCCGTCGCTGCGTGCCAGAAAAAGGTTAGCCGGCTTGAGATCGCGATGGATCAAGCCGGCATGGTGCGCAGCCCCCAAGGCCCGTGCGACTTGGCTGACCAAGTTGACGACGACTGGCAAAGCCAGGCGCCGCTCGCGACTGAGTCGCTGGTCTAGATCTTCGCCGCTTAGGAGCTCCATGACGATAAACGGTACAGACTGACCGCTGTCGCGATCGATGCCGTAGTCGTGTACCTGCACCACGTTTGGATGCTGAAGCTGCGCTGCGGCCCGTGCTTCCTGCGCGAAGCGACTGCGAACCAGGGGCGAGTCCGAGTGCTCGACGCGCATGAACTTGATGGCGACCTGACGGTGCAGCATCGTGTCAAAGGCTACCCAGACGGTCCCCATTCCGCCCTTGCCGACTAGATGGTCAAGTCGATACCGGCCACTGACAAGCTGCTGCCGCATTCCGCTCGCACGATTATATGCGAGGGACGGGACGCCGCATAAGCAACATCACATGCAAGGCCGCGATGCCGATGGCAGGTACGCCGATGTACACGCCCACGAGCAGGAACCACAGCGGCCGCGGACTGAGACCTGAAGCGGAAAGCAGCCAGTCGCTCGTCGGTACGGTGACAAACAAAGGCACCACGGCGCCAAAGCGCAGGCCCGCCATCATGAAGTGCAGCAGGTATTCGAGCCCGGTGAGCCCGCCCAGATCGCGTCGGCTGGCCGGTTCGCACAGCACGTCAAAGAACTCAACGACCAAGCTGGACAGAAACGTGGCAAGCGAAAGCCACAGCCACAGCCCATGTGGCTGCATCCAAAACAGCAGGAACACTTGGGGCACGAACAGCACGACGTTGGCCGTGTGAAGCTGATGTTCCAGCCGCGACTGCGGGCGCTCATGCAGTCGATACTTGTACAAGTGGTAGTACAGCCCGTCGGTCGCGGCGATGGTGGTGAAGATCACCATGCACACTGCGGCGGTGAACAAGGGAACTGAATCGAGCGCAGAGTTGATCGGCAGCCACAACACGACGCCGCGTGTGATACCACAACTTCGCAGAGCCGGTGCTGTAGACTGCAGGTTGCACGGTGGATCGGCACAAATTGCGCGCTCAACAATCGATGCCTGAACAACGCAATTGCATGCGTGCGGCCGCGCTTCCTCACGCTCGGATGACGTCAGATGCCCCGTGCGCCGATTGAGTCCATCGAGCCGTATGGCCGGGTCGTGGCGCTGCGCCAGGGCCGGCGTGTGATGGGGCTTCTGCCGCCGCTCATGGACGTTCGCTGTTACGCCGTCGATGGCCTGTTGATCGACAGTGGCCTGAACAGCTTCCGACGGCAGGTTCTTTCGTTTTGTCAGGCGCAGCGGATTGGTCAAGCAGTCTTGACGCATCACCATGAGGATCACAGTGGCAACGCGGCGTCTTTGATCGCGCAGGAAGTGCCGGTGCTGGCATCGGCTGCCACGTGCGAGCGCGTGGGGCGCGGCTTTGCCCTGGCACCGTATCAGCATGTGATGTGGGGGCAGGCACCGCGTGCGCAGCCACGGCCGGTCGCGACATGGCTAGAGACCGCGCACCACCGCTTCCAGATCCTGCCGGCGCCGGGACACTGTGACGATCAGATCGTTCTGTTCGAGCCGCAGCAAGGCTGGCTGTTCACGGGCGACGCGTTCCTGGGCGAGTTCGTGAAGAACTTTCGCCGCGATGAGGATTTTCAAAAGACGGTTGAGTCGCTACGGCGGCTGTGCGCGCTGTCCTTTGATTCGCTGTTCTGCGCGCACAAGCCAGTGCCGACGGGCGGCCAGCAGGCACTGCAGCGAAAGCTGCAGCTTCTGCTCGACATCGAAGGCCAGGTGCAAGCGCTGCATCGACGCGGCCTGCCGCTGCGACAGATCGCCGCGCAAGTCCTGGGGCCCGAACGCTGGCTTTTGTATGCCTTTACGCTGGGCGATGTGTCCAAGTACAACTTGGTGCGGGCCATTCTGTTCGGGCCGCGCCCGCGTCGACGCTGAGCCATCAGGCCACTCTAGGTTTGGAGTGGACTACTGCACCGTGAGGCTGGCTTCGTTTGAGTACTCTGAGACGCCAGCGCCAGAGGCTGCACGCACACGATAGGTGTACGTCGAGCCTGCCGTGACTTGCGAGTCGTGATAGACGGTGATGTCGAAGGTGACGGTGAACTTCTTCACAAACGATCCACCGGGATCCTTGCGCTCGACCTGGAATTCATCTTCGGACGTGGCGTGATCCGTCCAGGTCAGGTGGGCACCGCCGCCAGAAGGTTTGACGGTCAAGTTACTGGGGGCTCCCAGCGGCGCTGACGAGCCGCAACCGAGCGTGGTGGCGAACAGAACAGCCAAGGCGAGCGATGCTTTCATTCGTGGTCTCCGATGTGTGCAAGAGGGACTGCGGAAGGAGGGGAGTCGTCCGCGACTGCTTAATCAATGACAAGCTCGCCCATCATGCCTCGCTCGGCATGTTCCAGGATGTGGCAGTGGAACATCCAAGTTCCTGGCGGGTCGTACTGAACGGCCAAGCGTAGCTTGCGCCCTCGCTGCACGTTGACCGTGTCCTTCCAGCCCCACTGCACCGATGGAGGCACGCCGTCGACTGACAGCACCTGAAAGAACATGCCGTGCAGATGGAACGGATGATCCATTTCTGGGTTGGCTTCGATCTCCCAGATCTCTGTGCTGCCGCGCGTCACATGCAGCGGCGTGTTCATCGGCCAGCGCTCGCCGTTGATCTGGAACGTCGCGCCGTTTACCGGGTCTTCGATCTCTTTGAGCACGAACGGCCGCACGGGCGTATTGCGGTGAACGCTGACACTGCTCGGAATCCGCAGCACCGTCGGCAGCGCAGCAGGTGGCGGGCCGGCAGGACCATAGACCACCTCGATGAGATCTTTGGGACCAGGGTCCTGCAGGTTGTGCCCACGATCGTAAAAGACGTTCTGCAACGCCAAGTGTCCTTCAGGTGGGCTCTCGAAGGTGACCAGCACGTCGTAGCGTTCACCCGGCGCGATCAGCAGCGTCTCGGTGACATAGGGAATGGGCAGCAGACCGCCATCCCAGCCGATGACATAGAAGCGATGACCCGGTAAGCGCAGGTTGAAGTAGCGACCATTGGCAACATTGACCAAGCGCCAGCGCTCTCGCGATCCACGTGGTACTTCGATGCGCCCTTCGCGCATGCCGTTGACGAGCAGGACATTGCCCGGTCGACCCAGCATGATATCCAGCGGATCGACGGCTTCGTCGAGCTTGCCGCTACCCAGCAGCTTCACATCGTCGAGAACCAGATAGCGCTCGGCCGCGACAGAGATCGCTGGATCGCCCTGCACGATCAGCGGCGCGTACAAGCCCTTTTCGACTTGCTCAGGCGCGTTGATGTGCGGGTGGTACCAGAAGCTACCCGCATCCTGCACAACGAAGCGATAGTCATAGGTACCGCCCGGCGGAATCTCGTGCTGCGATGACATCGAGCCATCGTGCGCGTTTGGGACGCGCAGCCCATGCCAGTGAACGGTCGTGGGGGCGGGAAGATCGTTTTGAAAGTGAACGATCACCTGCTCACCCACCCGTGCCTGCAGCATGGGACCTGGCACCGTGCCGACGCTATCTGACCGCGCGCCGTCTCGATACGCCCAGACGTCTGCAACCTTGCCGGGCAGGTATTCTTTGCGCGCTGGCGATGCAATCAACCTCACCTCTGTGATCGCGGGATCGGGGTTGATATCGATCAGCGGCACATGACTTGGCAGCAGGCTGCGTGCGCTCTGACCATCGCAGCCCATCAAGACCACACCGATGCAAAGCAATAGAACCGGTCGCAACATTCGCTGTCTCACCGTCGAACGGATGTCTTCCACGCAGGTCATCCTCATCCTCATCCTGGCATGCTTCGCCTTGTTCTCTCTAGCTCGGTGTTGCGCGGGATGAGCACGCAGACTCGGGGCTCAGTCCGAGGCCGGCAAGATGTCTAGCTCGGCCAGCGTGTGCTCGTGTCCGGCGTACCAGGCATCGCTGTCGACTTGCTTCAACCAAGCCAGGCGATGCGGGCCGCTGCTTTGATACAGAACCACGCGGCAGTCTTGGTGGTCATCGTGGCTGCGGCTTGGTTGCGTGCGCACCAGACCGCGCCAGTCAACGTGCTGCGTGTACGTTCGTCCGACATGCACGACCTCGCGCGCTGGCTCGATCCCTGCGGCGATGGGGCGCTGCTCGGGCGGCAGGTGTTCAAGCAGCCACCCGCGCAGCGCGGCCGCGCTGGACGGATCTGCCAAGACCAGCAGCAGCGCCTGCTGTGCTTCCGAGCCACCGTCGAGTCGACACCATCGTGCAATCGGCGCCCCGCGCGAGGGCTGCTGCACGCGTTCGATCAGCCAGTCCTGCGCTGGCCGTCCGGGGCGCGCGGCTTGGCAGATGACGGCGTTGGGGCGCAGCATCTGCAAAGCCTCGTCTTGTGGCGTCGGCAAGGCTGGCTGCTTGTTGCCCTTCGCACGCTGACGACGCTTGTGCCAAAGCCAGCTTGTCATGCTGCACAGCGCAACCAACAGCAAGGCATCTGCGCCCAGGCTCATCGTGAACCTCACAGTACCGCGGCTGCGATCTTGCTTGTGGCAAAACCCAGTGCTACGCGAAGCCGCGTCGGCGCGAAGGAGCGTCGACTTGAACGGGCGCACGGCCTGCGCCTGCGAATGATGGATGGTTCCATGGCAAAAGAAAAGTTCCCGGTCACGCCTGCGGTGCGCGTCTTACGTCAGCACGCCATCGCGTATGGCGAGCACATGTACGAGTATGAAGAGCACGGCGGCACGCGCGTAAGTGCGCAGGCGCTCGGCGTTTCCGAGCACCTGGTCATAAAGACCTTGGTCATGCAAGACGAGCAAGGCCAAGTGCTGCTGGTCTTGATGCATGGAGATCGCGAGGTCTCGACGCAGGCGCTGGCTCGCCAGCTGAATCGGCGCGCGATCAGCCCGTGCAAGCCTGAGGTTGCGAGCAAGCACACGGGATACGTCTTTGGCGGCACGTCTCCCTTTGGTCTGCGCAGTCCGCTGCCGATCTATGTCGAAGCGAGCGTCCTTGATCTTCCGCGCATCTATGTCAACGGCGGTAAGCGCGGCTGCTTGGTCTCGCTGGCGTCGCAGGACTTGGTGCGCGTGCTGTCGCCTATTCCGGTGCGTGTGGCGACGACGAAGACCGGCGTCGCGTGATAGGATGCCGCATGCGCGAGCATCGACTGCTGCCGATTCTGACCGAGGAGAGGGCCGCCACTGTGCCCTTCTTTGGCTTGGACACGCTGTGGCTGCAGCTAGCGGGGACGCTGTGCAACATCGCGTGTCGTCACTGCTTTATCACCTGCGGTCCCAAAGAAGATCGCGTGCCCATGATGACGCGGGAGCGCCTTGAAGAGCTTCTGCTGGAAGCGCGCGAGCTAGGCGTCAAAGAGTTCTATTTCACGGGCGGCGAGCCCATGCTGCACCCCGAATTTTTCGCGGTCATCGAGCGCACGCTCAAAGAGGGCCCGACCCACGTGCTGACCAACGGCATGCTGATTGACGAGTCCGCGGCGCAGCGCCTGCGCGAGCTGTTTGACGGTTCGCGCTATTCGCTGGATGTGCGCGTGTCGCTCGACGGCATGACCGCTGAAGAGAACGATCCAGTGCGAGGGCGCGGGACCTTTGCCGCGATCACACAGGGGATCCGCAACCTGGCCGCTGTCGGCCTGTCCCCGGTGCTAACCGTCGTCGAACACGCCGATGCCTTGCGTCTTTCGGAAGCGCGCAGCGAGTTTCTGCGCTTTGCGCGCTCGCTGGGCCTGGCGCAGCCTCGCGTGAAGTTTCTGCCGCTTCTGCGCATCGGGCGCGAGACACGCCGCACTCATGGCTATGGGGACGGTGACGTCGTCCATGAGTCGCTGCCACCTGACGTGATCCGAATGTTGCAGTGCAATAGCTCGCGCTTGGCCACGCAGAGCCATGTCCTTGTCTGCCCGCTTCTTTTGGATGCACCGGATGCCCGGCTTGGCCGCACGCTGACCGAGTCACTGCGCCCCATTTCGCTGCGCTGGTCGGCTTGCCACACGTGCGTGGAAGAGGGCTTGTCATGTCGCACCTAAGCCGCGTCGCTGTGTTCGGCGGCGTGTACAACAACACCGGGGCGCTGTCGGCGGTTCTCGACGACGCGCATGCGCAGGGCGCGACCGAGGTGTACTGCCTGGGTGACTTGGGCGGCTTTGGCCCGCTGCCCGATCGCGTATTTCCCATCTTGCTGGATCGCGGCGTCACCGTGATGCAAGGCAACTACGATCACTCGATCGGGCACCAGCTTGCCGACTGCGCCTGCGGCTACAGCGACCCGCGCGACAATCACTACGCGCGCATCTCGTACGCCTATACGCAGGCCAAGACATCGGATCGCTGGCTGCCCTATCTGCGCGCTCTGCCGTCGTTTCTGCGACGGGAATGGGGCGGTTACCGCGTTCACATGGCGCACGGCTCACCGCGACAGGTCAATGAGTTCCTCTGGGAATCGACAAGCTCGGATGCGTTCCTGCGGCGCTTGCTGCGGACCCACGATGCCGATGTTCTGTTGGTCACGCACACCGGGATTCCGTGGGTTCGCCGTCTGCCTGCTGAGCACGGCGGTGGCCTGGTGGTCAACGTCGGCGCCATCGGGCGTCCAGCCAACGATGGCCGCACCGGCATCTGGTATGCGCTGCTCGACATTCCCAGCAAGCCAGCACAGGCCGTGGCTCCGCTTTCTGCGGGCTCGGCCATCGCTGTCACGCTGCGCTGCGTCGACTATGACCACGAGCGCCTGTGCGCCGAGATGCGGGCCGAGTCACTGCCCGAGGAATTCGTCGAGACCTTGGCCACTGGCTACTGGACCACCTGCCTTGAGATCCTGCCGGCGAAAGAGCGGCTGCGCGGCAAGTTCTAAGAATAGGTATATAGAAAAATATACGTTCCTATTTCGATGCACCGTCGACAAGATTTGTTCCGCGATGTCGACCCAGCCGTCGAACGAGCCCCATGAGCAGCAGCCCCAGACCCGTAGCAGCAAGCGGGTGGGCAAGGGGCTGCGGTCTTGTGCGACCCGAATGCATCGCGCAGCCGCTTTCGGATGTGGGCTCTGGCAGGACCTCGACGGCGCCCAGGGTGCAGGCGGTCTTGGGGCGGGGCTGTCGTCTCTGATCAAGGCCGCTTACCGGAGCCTCAGCGCAGCGCTGGATGTCCCCGCGGCCGACCAGCGGGCTGTCCGCTTGGGGCGGCAAGGTGGGCGTGTCAGAAGAAGTGTCCAGCGATGCGGAAAGCATCGGGTCCTGCCCGACGATGAAGCGCAGCGAGCCAATGCGGGTCAAGTCATCGCAGAAGTCACAGGTCTGCACCAAGCTGGGACCCGTCGCCGTGACTTCGGCCCCCTGCTCCGTCGCTAGATCATACGTCCCGCTGTTGCTGCCGATCGCGGTGTTGCTGATCTCTAGGCGGCTCTGGCCGCTTGCGCCGTAGCGCAGATGAAAGACGCCGCCGCCATAGCTGCGCGGCGGCTTGCTTAGGTCCACTGGCTGCAGTGGGCTGCGCTGCGCTTGGTTGCGCGCGATCGTGCTGTTGATCAATCGCACCTGCCCGTTCAAGTTGAAGAGGCCGCCGCCCAAAGCGTCGCCGCTCGACAGCGACGGACCCAAGTTCGATGAATAGGCCAGCCCGCCCGCGCTGCTGTTGTCGGCCAGCGTGCTGTTGCTGATCGTCACGTGGCCGCCGTACACGAAGATCGCGCCGCCTGCCCCCAGCCCGCCACCTCCCGAGCCGTTCCAGCCGGCTCCTGCGCCATAGCCTCCTGCTCCGTCGCTGAGGATGGCGAACCCAGGCCCGTTGTAATAGCCGCCGCCGCCGCCGCCGCCGAAGCCGCCGCCGCCGCCGGTTCGACTGGTCGTCGATGCGCCGCCCCCCCCACCGCCGCCGCCGAAGCCGCCGCCGCCGCCGCCGCCGGCATTGATGCCTGTCTGTCCACTGCCGCCCCCGCCGCCCCCAAAGCCGCCACCGCCTGCTGCCCCCGCGTTGGTTCCACCACCGCCCCCAGCACCGAAGGCCCCGCCGCTGCCTCCGGCGATGACATTCTGGATGGTCGTTGCGGCACCGCCCGAGCCGCGATACCCGCCGCCGCCGCCGCCGCTGCCTTGGCTCTGCTGCGCGCACATTCCGTTGGTACAGCCGCCGCCGCCGCCGCCGCCCCCGTCCCCCGCCGCACCACCCGTGCCACCGATGCCGTGTCCGCCGGCTCCGCCCAGGCCCTGCGAACCGCCGCCGCGACCGCCTTGCTGCATCGTGCCGACCTCGCCATCGCTGTTGGGGTCGTTGGGTGAATAGACGCCGCCCGCTATCGAGGCCTTTGTCGAGCCAGGTTGACCCGCGGTGCTTGCTCGGCGGTTGAAAGACAGGCCACCAAATCCCGACAAGGGCCCACCGGGAAGTGGGCCGCCGGGCCCAGCCATGCCGCCGCCGCCGCCCCCGCGCAGCATGCTGGGATCGCCAGACTCGCCAGCCCCACCCATGCCGCCGCCGCCCCCGCAAGCGATGGGTGTGGCGAGCCCGCGGCCAGCGATGCCGCCCGTCCCGTTGCCGCCGATGGCGTAGTTTTTAAGCAGGCTGACTCCGGCGAGATCCAGCGTTCCTTCGACGAAAAACGCACCGCCCAGACCCGCCCCGCCACCGCCACCACAGTAAAAAATGGGCTGACCGGCCGCCATCCCGCCATCGCCTCCCCGCGCGACAAAGCCGCGAATGGTGGCCGCGTGAATCGAGACGCGACCGGGCGCTTGGCCGTCGCCTTCTTCGGTGCCGGGGACGGTCAGCAAGCGAAAGCTGCTGCTGGCATCCGGGGCGCGCTGCAGCGTCGCGCCATGGCCTTCCAAAAAGAGCTCACCATAGATCGCGGGCAGAGCAGTGGGACCAAACAGATAGTCACTGGGCGCTGAAAACGAATAAGTGCAGCCCGCCTCAAGCTCGACCAGCACGGATGTGTCGTGGGCCCGCGTGCGCAAAAGCTCGACAAGCTGCGCAGTGTCGCACGGCACGCGAAACTGCTGCTTGTACAGCGCCGAGACCGGAATGCACAGACCGCTTTGCGCATCGCAGCGCTCAAAGTGACTGCACAGGCTGCGCGTGTTTTCGCAGTGGGCTCGGTTGGGCGTCTGATAGGTGTCCCAGGCACCGCAGCTTGACAGCGCGGCCAGGGAAAACGCGAGCGCACTACGCTTCCATGCATGCTCTGCCATGGCTCTAGGGCCTCCGTACTGGTTCGGTAGAGTCTTCGTGGCTGCGCTGTGGCTGAACCTGCGGACGAAGTGGCTCGGGAATGGCTAACGTCAACGCCGCACCGCCCAGCGTCAGCAAGCCCGCGGTCAAGAGCCCACTGCCGATGGCACCGGTTGCATACAGGTTCAAGCACTGCGCGCCGGGCAGCGTCGAAGACAGCCCGCCGACACACTGACCGTTGACGGCAAGCCCACTGATGCCCGCGATGCTGAGCCCCAGACCCACTACGCCCAGTCCCGCAGAGAGGCCGATGCGCCATTGCGGGCGCGGGCGGCGCACCCAGATGATCTCTGCGCTGGGCTTTGCGTCGCGCGGAAGCTCGATCGCAAGCTGCAGCGGTGGCTGCGTTTCGATCTGAAGCGAGCGATTGACCGGCGTTCGGCCCGGCATGCGCAGCTGCAGCTCATGCCGACCGACCCACAGGACCTGTTCAAGCGGTGTCAGGCCCAGGCGTTCCCACTCGTCGCCATGCCGCAGAAATACCTCGGCGCCGACGGGCTGCGACGTCAGGACCAGCCGTCCGCGTGGCCGGCTTTGCGCTTGCTGCAGAAGCTCGGGCAGGCGCGCTTTGATCAGCTGCTGAGCCAGATCCGCAGAGCATGGCAGCGGACAAGTCAGCGTGGTCGATCCGGCGGCCTGGCTGACCTCGACGCTGTATGCCGTGAGCTCGATGTCGATCTCGGTGGCGCGCTGCGCTGGACCGGTTCGCGCGTGCAGCAAAAGATCTGATCCAATCGCTTTGGCCAAGCCCAACTGACACGGCAGTGTATCCAGGCAGGCGCGCAGCGCCGGTTCGCGAGCGCTCTCCAGAGCGGCTTCGCTGTGCTGCGCTGTGTAGTGTTCTTCTGCCAGCACGTGTTCGATTGCTTGGCCCACCCGCACCTGCGCTTCGCCCAGCGGTCCGGCATAGCGGTCGATCAGAAGCAGGCTACGCGCGGTGCGCAGCGTGAATGAATTCGACGCGGCGTGATGCTGCAGCTCAGCCGGCCGACCCAGCGCGATGTCGACCTGCGCTTCGACTCGATGTCCGTGTGCCTCCAGATCGACGCGGTGCCGTCCAGGCGAGAGCAGCAGCGGGCGACTCAGCGGCAGCACGCCGACCACATGGTCATCGACCGATATCAGCACGCCCGCATCCCCCAAGACCTGCAAGAAACCATGGGCTGGTAGCGGCTGCGAAAGCACGCCTTCAGCCGTGGTGTGCTCGTCGGACTTGATATCCGTCAGGCTGGGATCAGCGAGATAGCGGCGCATCAGATCATGCGCATCCAGCGCGCGTCCATCCGCCACAGCCACTGCGCCCAGATAAAAAAGGATGATGGTCTGCGGGTGCGCTCGAAATGACAGCTCTAGACTTTGGCGAGCGCCGATCAGATCGCGCTGCGCGAGCTGATTGATCCCGCGATCGAGCAGGCGATTGGCGTGCGCATCACTGCCGGATATTCCAGCCGCTTTCGCCGAGCCCGTTCGTGCCGCATGCGCGCTTCGTTTGTCCGCGTGCGCAAACGAGGGACTGCGAAGCACCGGAGTGACCACACTTGCACACACAGGCAGAGCGCAGAGCAACCACATGGGTAGCGCCGAGCGTTGCTGCTTCGCGTGCAGGCGTGGCTTCATGGACACGTCCCGCGATGAAGGACATCCCCGGCGCGAACGCTGACTTCCTCTTGCGTGGCGCCGACGCGCACCGTGCCTTTGCCGGGAGCTAGCCAATAGACGACTTCGCGGCAGCGTCCACCGCTTTGCGCGTGAACGACGACGCGTCCCAAGCGCAAGCCCATACGCACCGCGGCACGCTGCGCTTCCCGTCGGTATTCCACAATGGATGGGCTCTTCCCTGGGCTGCTCAACAAGGTCTGGTATTCGTTCATCGCTTCGGTGAAGCGCGCGTCTCGTTCGAACTGCGATGCCAGCTTGAACGTCGCGCCCGCGCTGATCTCGATGCAGTCGGGATGGCTGCGCAAGCCGGCCGTGGCGCACAAGGCACGCGCTCGCAAGAGCAGCTTGTAAAAGCGCGGCCCATCGCCGTCCTGACCTGCGCGAGTGGCCTGCGCAAACAGCGCGCGAGCCTGCGCCATGCGCTCATCTCTCTGCTTTTGATCGCTCGCGGTGGCATCCTCGCTTGTTGTCGTTGTGCCGGTCCGTGTCGATTCATTTTCAGAAGCAGGACCGCCGTCCATTTCGCCCCCGCCATCCGGTCGGACGCCAGCGAGGTGTCCGCGTTCGCTGGGCTCTGCTGGCTGCGGTGGCGCAGGCTCGGTGCGCGCGATGCCGGGACCGCGACCTTCGTTCAGCAGCGCTGCGGCATAGGCGCGAATCCCTGGCACGCGATCCTGAAGCAGAACACGTAGCACCTGCTGACTGTGCTCGCGCGTAGTCTTGGGCAGCCAGGCCATCACATCCAGGACGTGTCGCCGGATCTCGCTGTCGGCAGATCGCGCAGCGACAAGAAGCTCTGTGCGCGGAGGTTCGGCATCGCGGATCGCAAGCTGCAAGCCCGCCGCATCCAGTGCGAAACGTCCACCTTGGGCGCGCAGTCCTGCGATGGCTTGCTCAATGGCAACGTGTGCGGCTGGCGTCGTTTCGAAAAGCAGAGCTCGCGCCGCAGCCAGGCGCAGCATCGCATCCTGGCTTGTGCAGAGCTGGATCAGCTTTTCATGGGGCAAAAGACCCAGCTCGATCAGCCAGCGCTGTGCGGCCGGATCCGCGTTGACTTGTATGTTCGGTCGCGCGTTTTGCTGCGCCGTGTCGCCCAAGGCCAGACGGGCTATGTCGCGCAGCCAGTCGGGAGAGTCCTGCATCGACTGCGCAATCCATCCCAGCGCTTCAGCAACCAAGCTGCCCATGCCATCGGGGCCAAGCGAACGCAGCACACCCACGATGGCGAGCAGCGCGGTGCTGCGCACGTCGGCATCGGCGTCGTGTAGCGCGCGTTGCATCAAGCGCAGACCCGATTCGCTTCGTCGCTGCGCAAGAGCCCGGACTGCCCCCCGTCGAATAGCAGGCGAGGCATCGCGCAGGGCCAGCGAAAGCAGTTCCAGCGAATCTGCCTGCGGGCTGTAGCCCAGCGCTGCGATGGCGGAAAGTCGCGCTGAAAGATCGCTGTCGCCCAGCGCGGCCCGCGCCCACTTCAGGCTGGCTTCGTCCAAGTCACCTGGGTCCAGCGCAGACAACAGCAAAATGGCCGCGGCGGTTGTTTGCCGAACGGGGGGGCTATCGAACAGATCGAGCTGTTGCTTCAGAGCCCGCAGATCGGACAGTTCGCCACACAGACCCAGAGCCTCACTGGCCAGTGTGCGCGCTGTTGCATCGATGCCCCCGCGCTGCAGCGTCCGTCGCACCAGGTGCAGAACTTCCGGCTCGTCTGCTGCAGCCAGGGCCCGCGCCGCGAGCAGCGCTTGCGGTGTTCCGGTCGAGCCTGTGCCGCTTCGATCCGTCAGCTTTTCTCGCAGATAGCTGCGGGCTTCTGGATCGCCCAGCGCGGCCAAGCGCAGCGCGACGTGTAGCTGATCTTGGCCCTGACTTGTGTGCAGCAGGCGCTGCAGCGCGTGTCGTGCCGCGATGCCTTGCTGGCGCTGTCCTTGGCAGGCCAGGATTTCCAACGTCGTCGCAGCGTTTGTGCCCGGCTCAGCCAGGATCTGCGCCAACACCGTCTGCGCTATTTCGTCGTCGGTGTCACACAACAGAAGCGCAGCGGTGATGCGCTCGTTTCTGCGATCCGCGCTGTGCGGACTGGCGGATGGATCCAAGGGCAAGCGCAGCGCATCCTGCAAGACGTCATGGCCTTCTTTCGCGCCCAAGGTCACAAGCGCTCGCGCCACCGCCAAGCGAGCGCGCCGAAAGTCCGCCGAGGGCGCTTCGTGCGCCAGCAGCAAACGAAGCTTCGGGATGGCCTGCGGATCGCCGAGCTTGCCCAGCGCCTCGGCGACCTGCGTGGTCAGCGCGGCATTGCCCGGATCGAGCAGTGCTTCTAGCTCGACGCGCAGCGGTGTGGTCCGTGACAAGCCTGCTGCCTGCACTGCCGCGCGTCGCGCAGCGTCAGAGCCCTGCTTGAGATCATGCGCCAACACCTGCAGCGCCTGCGTCCGCGCTTCCCGAAGCTCCTCGCGGGTCGGTGCGCTGGCAGGCTGCGTCACGCGCGTGCGAAAGGGCTGCAGCATCCCCAAACCCCCCGCCAACACCAGAGCCCCCAGCCCAACGCCCCACACCCCACGTCGCCCCTTTCGCGATCCCAACACCCCCTCCAGCACATCCACCACGTCCCCCATCCCCCCAAACCGCAACACCGGATCTTTGGCCA
>CAZKOY010000062.1:0-29263 GCA_964554495.1 uncultured Myxococcales bacterium | reverse complement strand
GCCCCCGTTCGCGCCCCGACGCGGGCAAGCTGTGTGAGGCGACTCAACCGACTCTGCGGCAGCTTTCGCTCTTCCGTCATGTCGACATCCTACTCTTTGCTTATCGGGTCTGGCTCGGTCTGGTCATCGCGGCGATGCTGCCGTCGTTCCGACGAAGCATTGACAAGAATGCATGGAATCAGTAAGGCTTGCCCGCTCATCATCCACGCATACGCATAGGAGCTTGTTGCAATGTCCCGTCTGCCGAAGAGTCCCCGCACCGTGTTCGCCCCTCTTTTGGCCAGTGGCTTGGCCCTTTCCAGCCTGTTCGTCGGTGCGGAAGCGCGTGCGCAGCAGAAGATCGCCATCGTCGACATTCAGCGCGCCGTGGCCGAGACCACCGAAGGCAAGCGGGTGCTCACCGACTTGCAAGGCAAGGCGGACAAGAAGAAGAAAGAGCTGGAGACGCGCCGCGACGAGATCCAGAAGATGGGCGAAGAGCTCAAGAAGCAGGAGTCGGTGCTGCGTCCCGAGGTGTTTCAGAAGAAGCGCCAAGAGTTCGAGCAGAAGGCGATGCAGTTCCAAGAGTCGGTGATGCGCACCGAGCAGGAATTCCAGCAAGAGCAGGTCAAGGCGACGCAGCCGATTCAAGAGCGGGTGTATCGCGCGATAAACGGCATCGCCAGTCGCGACCGCTTCAACTTGGTCCTGAACTCCGCCGCTGTGGTGTGGCCGCAGCAGAGCGAGATGGACATCACGAACGAAGTCATCCGCAAGGCCAATGAGCTGGGCCCGGCCACGGGTGGTGGAGGGGCGACGGCGCCCAAGCCACAAGGGGCTGCACCAACGGGAGCGGCTGCTCCCAAGCCTGCTGTCCCCGGTGTCGTTCCGGCGCAGAAGTAGCGGGCATGTCAGGCGTCGCTCCGCTGCCGCCCGCGCTGCCGCTGGATATCTCGGCGATCTTGCGGGCGCTGCCGCATCGATATCCCTTCTTGCTCGTCGACCGCGTAGTCGATTATTCAGCCGACGGCGAGCGCTGCATCGCCATCAAGAACGTCACGATCAACGAGCCTTTCTTCGTTGGGCACTTCCCCGGACACCCGGTGATGCCAGGGGTGCTGATGCTGGAAGCGATGGCACAGACCTCAGCGCTGCACGCGCGTCTAAAGCTAGGCGACCTGACGGGCGAGCGCATCGTGTACTTGATGGGCATCGACCGCGCCAAGTTTCGCAAGCCTGTGGTGCCCGGCGACCGCTTGGAACTGCACTCGACTTTGCTGCGCGGCGGCGGTCGAATCTGGAAGTTTCGCGGCGAAGCCAAGGTCGGTGAGCAAAAAGTCGCCGAAGCGGAATACATGGCCACGCTGGCCGGGGCCGGCGCAGAGGACGCGGCGGGCCCAGACGCTGGGCCTGCATGAGCGATCCGTGCTGGGCACAGTCGGTCGCTGAAGCGGGGCAGCGCTGGCTGGCTGGCGGGCTCTGCGGGCTGGGAATCTGGCTCGCGTCCTCGCTGGGCTGCGATTGGCGGAAGCCTCTGCCGCATCGGCCCGATGCTGGACCTCCGGTACAGCTAGTCGATACGCAGGGCAAAGCAGCGGGACCGGGCAGTCCGTCTGCGTCGGGCACGGTACGCGCGCCGTCCTTGCATAGCTCATCGCTGTTTCTCGTCGAGGAACACGAACCAAACGACGATCCCGAACAGGCGCAGCCCGTGGCCAGCGGCCGGGGCGTGCGGGGCTCGCTGGCTCCGCCCACCTCGCTGGGAGCAGGCAAAGGCGCCGATGACTTCTATGTCCTTACGGCGGCGGTCACGGGTGGTGTGCAGCTTCTTGGGCTGACGCTGACCACCGGGCCTCTGGTCGATGTGCAGCTGACCCTGTATAGCTCGGCGATGCCAGGGCAGCGACCCGTCCTTGGGAAGCAGACGCCGCAGTGGCATGTCGACGAGAGAGGCCCTGGCCAAGGCGAGCGTGTGTCGGGTCTGGCCGTGCGGCCAGGGCAGATCGTGCTGGTCCGCGTGCGTGGGGCCTTGACGCCGCCCAAGGCCGGTGAGCTTCCGACGGGGGCCGCTGCCTCGCTGGATTATCAACTGTCAGTGACGCAGACGGCTGCGCCCATGGGCAGTGAAGTCGAGCCCAACGACACGTATGAGACGGCCTGTGTCGCTGATAGCTCCGACCTGTCGGGCACGCTGCTGGGGCGAGGAGATGAGGATTTTTTCTCGCTGAATTTAGTAGATTCACTATATCACCGCGGGCAACCTGGGACAGATCCTGGGCAGGCGGGCTTTGGCCATCGAGGCGTCCCTGGCTTGAAGACCGACGCCATCCTGCGGGTCGAGGTTCGTTCGCCCGGTGTGACACCGGCCCTGCGCATCTGGGTCGAGCCCGAGGCCAGCCCAGCCGCGCCTGCGTCGAGCCTGGATGGCGGTTCGCACGCCGCGGCGGCAGCGGGGACGGGCGTGCAGTTCGGCAAGCTTCGCTTTCTTGGGGATTTCGTCGCTGGCAAGGGGCAGAGCGAGCTACGCCTGCGCAACCTGCCCCTTGTGCGCGGCAGCGCTCGCGCCTTTGTCAGCGTTCGTGCTGTCGGGGCAAGCCTTGGCAGTGGCAACAAAGACGTCGGCACCGTCCGCCCATCCGCCGGAGACAGTCGCTACAGCGTGCGCCTGAGCGTCGAGCCATCGTTGGAAGGCGCCGAGAGCGAGCCCAACGACGACTGCGAACAGGCGAACCTTGTGCCTCTTGCGTCGCGCGGCAGCGCGGCTGGGTCCACTGGCATCGTCTTAGATGGACAGCTTGCCGGGTTCCTGTGGCCGGGCGATGTCGACTGCTTTCGGATTCCATACAAGCCCGAGTCCAATCCCGCCGTATCTGGGCCCGCGCCTAGCGTTCGCACCTGGACGGTCAAGCTCGCCGTGCCTGGAGCCGGCGCTGACTGCGACGCCAGCCTGGATGCGGTCAAGGGGCCGACGACAGAGGTTGTACCGGGCTCGACACCCGATGGAGCGGGCAGCGCTGGCAAGACCCTAGTCTTGCGGGCCAAGGCCGATGCCTGGGTGCGGATCAGCAGCCGCGATCGAGGCTGCGGGCAGGCTCCCTATGTGCTTAGCGTCAGCGGACCGGCGGGCGCTGCGCCATAGCCTGGTGAGGAAGCGAGTCGGGTTGTGACCGCTGTAGATTCGCTGTGCAGGCTGCGCTAGGCTGCGCTGCGGATGGCTGGGCCGATGCTGGCAGACACGCAGAGCCGATTTGTGCGCAGACTGCGTGACACGTGGGGTGCAGGCTGGCCGTGGCTGGCTGGTGTGCTGAGTGTGGTCTTGGCCTATTGCCTGCTGTTTGGCATCGACTTTCTGTTCGGAGTGGACCTGCGAGTGTTCGGGGTATACGACGCCGACACCGAGCGCTTTGCGCTGTCTCGCTATGGACGAGACATCGTATGGCATCAGCTTGGTGTGCTGGCCGCCTATGCCAGCCTGGGACTTGTCGTCGGCCTTCTGACCGCCGCAGTGCTGACGCTGTGGGAACGGACGGGCATCCTGCCGCACCGACGGCGGGTGAACTCGGCAATGACGCCGGTCGAGCTTCCGCCGACGCCGTGGTCTGCGTCTCGACGGGCGGCGCTGTCTCTGGTGCTTGCGCTGTTTGTGCATGGGGTGTTCTTGGCTCGCGCGCTGCGGCTGCGCCCGGCCCTGTTTGCCGAGGGGCTGTACGATCGCGGAGGTCTTACGCGCCGCTTGATGATGGCGGTGAGTCATGGGCGGGTGCTGCCGATCCTGCTGACCGCTTCGCTGGTGCTGCTGCTGTTTCTGTGCCTGGCGCCCTTGCTGTCGCCGCGCGGTCGCCGCTTCCTGGGATCGCTGCGTCAGGCGCCGTGGCCGCGAAGGCTGGCGCTTGTGGCGGGGACGCTGGGGCTTTTCGCTGTGTTGCTGGCGGCTCGCTATGCCTTGCGTGGGCCCCCGGCTGCGCAGGATCCGGCACGCGCACTGCCGGTGCGGTCGGCGAACAATGCGTCGCAGGTCGCGACGAGACCATCGGTGCTTTTGATCGCGATCGACAGCCTGCGGGCCGATCGCCTGACCGGCGATGCGCGCAGTCGAGCGCTTCTGCCTGCGCTGAACAGCCTGGCGGATCGCAGCGTGGCATTCGACTCGGCTCGGGTGACCGTTCCGCGAACGTTCCCGTCGCTGGTTACGCTGCTCACGGGACGGTATCCGCATCGACACGGCATTCGCACGATGTTTCCGACGCTGCAGCAGCGATCGACTGTTCCGCCGGCCTTGCCCGCGATGCTGCGCCAAGCCGGGTACAGAACGACGGTGCTTTCCGACTTCTGCGGCGAGATCTTTTCGCGCATCGATCTGGGCTTCGACCGGGCCCTGGTGCCTGCGTTTGACGCGCGAACGATCGTCATCCAGCGCGCCCTGACCCTGCACAAGAACCTGCTGCCCTATTTCGTTGGAGACACCGGCCGCGCGCTGTCGCACACCTGGTTTCCCGAGCTGGACAGCCTAGCGGAATTCGCCGACGCGCAGCAGCTTGCCGAACAGTCGGTGGCGCTGTTGTCGCAGGCCCAAACGAGCGGTCAGCCCTTTTTCATGACCGTGTTCTTTTCGTCGGCGCACTTTCCCTATGCCGCGCCGGATCCGTATTACCGACGGCACACCGATGCCTCGTATCAGGGGCCGTTTCGCTATCACAAGCCCCCTTTGTCCGAGCCACAGAGCGAAGCCGATATCGCGCAGGTGCGCGGCCTGTATGACGGCGCGCTCTCGGCGGCTGACGACGGTGTACGGCGGCTTCTATCCGGCTTGGCGCGACTGGGGCTTGCGCAGTCGACCATCGTCATCGTGCTGGCGGATCACGGCGAGAACCTGTACGACGCTCCAGGGCGAGGCATGGGGCACGGCGATCACTTGGAAGGGGATCCATCACTGCACGTGCCGCTTGTGATCTATGACCCGGTCCACGCGTTTCCCGCACATCACGTGCCCGGTATCGTGCGCGACATCGATGTGGTGCCGACTCTTTTGGCACTGCTTGGAGTGCCGATACCGACGGATACGCCGCCGCTTGACGGCGTGTCACTGCTGCCGCTTCTGCGCGGCGAAAACGATCGGCTGGGGCTGTCCTCGTTTCACGAAACCGAGCTGTGGTTCACCGCGAGTGGTCCTGGCTTCGAACCCGAGAAGCGCTTGCCATATCCGGCTGTCACATCGACAACCACGGTCGATGCGCAGGATGACATCGCCTTGTCCGAGCGCTTCAGCGAGCTAGTTACGGTGGCCAAGCACAGGGCCCTGCGCACAGAAGACTGGAAGCTGATCTATCGTCCGACGCGCACCGGCCCGCGCTTTAGCTTGTACGACATGCACAGCGATCCCGAAGAGCAGCACGATGTGGCCAGCAGTCGGCCCGAGGTCTTGTCTGCGCTGCGCGAGTCACTGTTTCAGATCGTCGCGGGCGATGGCAGCGTGGTGATCGAAAACGGCTTCATCCTGCCGCGCTAGGCGGCCACTGCGGCGTCGGGGAGGGGTGGGACGCTGCGGCGCGGAGGCGAGGGCTACAGATCGTCGCAGGGGTTGCTGCGCTTTTCGCCGGCATAGACGCCAAGCTCGGTCCAGATCATGCGCAGGTTTTCCTGGACTGGAACAGCGAGCAGGCTGGTGCGGGCGGCACCTTTGACCCAGGTTGACTGCGTCCCGTTCGGGCCAACGATGAGTCGCAGATCGCCGGTCTTGGTCGAAAAGATTTCGCCCTGCGAGTCCGAGACGACGTTGGTCATTTTCTGCAGCTTCATATTGCCTTTTGGCCCCATGTACAGCCGGAACGAGCTTGCGGTGGCAGGCGTCGAGCCCTTGTCGACGTAGTAGTAGTTGCCGCGCTCATCACGAGCCAAGGCATGCGGGGTGCGCAAGGTCGGGATGGGCGCCAAAGCTGCAGTGGTCAGAAGCTCAAGCGCCTTGTCATGCGGCAGCAAGCGTAGCTCGGTGCGCTGCGTGCCACAGCGGACAGCGCAGGTGCCCTTTGTGGCGTCGAAGTCGACGGCAGAATGCACGCGGATGTCAGCTCCGCGAAAGCTGGGGTTGGCATCGGGATTGAAAAAGCGCGGCTCAAGAAACGTCGCGCCGCCCAGGGTCTCGGCCAGGGGCACGCGGGTCATGCGCTTGCCGTCGCCGTAAAATAGCTGCGTCGTAGAGCTAGGCCCTTCGACATGCAGCACATAGTGTCCTTTCCCATCGCTGCAGACCGCTGCCTGGGCCAGCATGATGCGCTGTCCCAGCGTACGTCCATCGCCCCAGGGCGGCGCATCGCCGGTTGGCTTGGGCAGCGCGGGCGCAACCTCCAGTGCTTCCAGTGTCTCGCGGGTGAAGTCGTCTTGGTTGGGCTTTTCGGGATCGACGCTGAGATCGAGCTTGCTGCCGCTTAGGGCCAGCTTGTGCGGGCCTCCCCAAGTGCAGGTCAGCTCTTTGACCTTGTCGCGCACATACGTCGCAGCAACGGGCGAGCGCTTGCACAGTGACGCCAAGCTACCAAGCGGCGTCGAACAGAAGCTGCTGACCGAGTATTTCTTGATCACCTCGTCGCTGATCGATGGCCAGGCGATCTGAGCGCGCAGCTTGGTGCCACAGGCGCTGTCAGCTTCGGCCGTCGCTTCGGCAAGCGATTTTTCATGCTCGGCCTGTTCGTCTTTGCGCTGGAAGTTGGCAAAGCGAGCGAGGGTGCCGTCGGCTTTTTGTTTGTCGTGCAAGGCCACGATGGCCTGCGCGTTCGCCGACTTGCTGGCGGCCTCGTCGAAGTTGAGCGGATGGCTGTTACGCAGATCGCCGGGAACGTAGAGCTCCCAGCGCTCGCGATGGTGCGTGTGCTGTTGCACAAACGAAAACGACCGCCCCCGCCACTGCGTCGTGAATGAGTCGGTCTGTCCGCTGCTGGATCGCTTGTAGGGCAGGGCCAGGCCTTCAAGCGGGCTCTTGGTGCCGGTGACTTGAATGATGGCGTTGCCCTCTGCAATGGGCTTGAGCAGCACCAGCGTGACCACTTCCCCACGCGGACTGCGAAAGACCTTGGTGGTCTCGATGTTCTGGTTCTGTGCATGCGCCACCAGCGCAGCTCCGGCGAGGCCGAACGCGATCATGGACACTCGAAACAGCGGCTGCATAGGTCCCTCTCAAAAGCGCGAGTCAAAGAGCGCCGCTGGTCAGCATACCGCGTCGGAGGGGCTCTTCCCAAGGCCTTTGCGTGCCGGCTGCCCGCGGCTGCCGTGGCGTGTTAGATTGCCTGCCGGAGGAATCAGACAGATGACGAGCGCAGGAACGAAGGGAGATACCCACGGTCCACTGGGCCGCGAGGTTGTGATTGTCAGCGCAGCCCGTACGCCCATTGGCAGCTTTGGTGGCGAGCTGGCATCGCTTGCGGCGGCCGACCTGGGGGCAACGGCGATCAAGGCGGCGCTGCAGCGCGCGGGCGTCGAAGGAAAAGACGTCGGCGATCTGAGCATGGGCTGCGTCCTGCAAGCCGGCCAGGGACAAGCGCCGGCTCGTCAGGCGGCCATTCGCGCGGGACTGCCGACGGCGGTGCCCTGTCAGACAATCAACAAGGTCTGCGGATCGGGTCTCAAGGCAGTGATCAGCGCGGCTCAGGGCATTGCGCTGGGGGATACGGAGGTCGCGGTGGCCGGCGGTATGGAGTCGATGAGCAACGTGCCCTATTACCTGCTGGGGGCGCGCAATGGCTATCGCATGGGGCATCAGCAGGCCACCGACGGCATGATCTTCGATGGCCTGTGGGACCCGTACAACAACTTCCACATGGGCTCGGCCGCTGAGCTCTGCGCGCGAGAGAAAAAGATAGACCGCGCCACACAAGACGCCTTCGCGGCAGAGTCGTACCGACGGGCTCTGGCGGCGCAGAAAGAGGGCAAGTTCGACGCCGAGATCGTCAAGGTGGAAGTCCCGCAAAAAAAGGGCCCACCGAAGATCGTTTCGCTCGACGAAGAACCGGGCCGCGCCGATCTGGGCAAGATGGGGACGCTGCGTCCGGCGTTTGAGAAAGACGGGACCGTCACGGCGGCGAATGCATCCAAGATCAATGACGGGGCAGCGGCCGTTGTCCTGATGTCGGCCGCCGAGGCCAGTCGCCGTGGGCTGACACCACTTGCGCGGATCCGTGGCTATGGCCATCACGCGCAGGCTCCTGAGTGGTTCACGACAGCGCCCGCAGGATCGATCGAAAAGGCGCTGGCTCGCGCGGGGCTGTCAGCGGCGGACATCGATCTGTTCGAGATCAACGAAGCGTTCGCCGTGGTGGCGCTGGCCAACAACCAGCTTCTGGGGCTGGATGCCAGCAAGGTGAACGTACACGGTGGGGCGGTTGCACTGGGCCATCCCATCGGTGCATCCGGTTGTCGACTGCTCGTGACGCTGCTTTATGCGCTGCAGGCACGCGACCAAAAGCGCGGTGTGGTGTCGCTGTGCATCGGCGGCGGCGAAGGCATCGCGCTGGTTGTGGAGCGGGTGTAGCCATGAAGAAGATCGGAGTAGTGGGTGCGGGACAGATGGGTGGAGGCATCGCGCAGGTGGCCGCGGATCGCGGGCATCCCGTTGTGCTGCTCGATGTCTCGCTGGACGTGGCCACGCGCGGCAAAGGCAAGATCGGCAGCGCGCTCGAAAAGCTAGTGCAAAAAGGCAAGCTCGCGGCGGAACAACGCGAGGGCCTGCTTGCGCGGATCACCCCGGCTGGGGACTATGCCGCGCTCGGTGACTGCGACTTGGTCGTCGAGGCCGCGACCGAGAACCAAGAGCTGAAGAAGAAGATCTTCGCCGACATCGATCGCGCGCTGGCACCGCAGGCGATTCTGGCCACGAACACGTCGTCGATTTCGATCACGCTTTTGGCCGCAGCGACCAAGCGTCCCGAGCAGGTCATTGGCATGCACTTTATGAACCCAGTGCCGCTTATGACCTTGGTCGAGATCATTCGCGGTCTGCAGACGAGCGATGCGACCTATCAGACCACGGTCGAGATCGCGCGTAGCCTGGGAAAAGAAGTGGTGACCGCGCGGGATGTGCCGGGCTTCATCGTCAACCGGCTGCTGATTCCGTTTCTCAACGAAGCCTGCTTTGCGTTGGCCGAAGGTCTGGGGACGGTCGAGGACATCGACAAGGCCATCAAGCTTGGCCTGAACCACCCGATGGGCCCGTTCACCTTGGCTGATCTGATTGGCCTGGACACGTGCTTGGCCATTGCCGAGGTCCTGCATCGCGAGCTAGGCGAAGATAAGTATCGACCGGCGCCTCTTCTGAGAAATTACGTAGCGGCTGGCTGGCTGGGACGAAAAGCCGGGCGCGGCTTCTACAAGTACTAGCGACGGGCGAGGGGGTTAGCGACGGGCGAGGGGGTTAGCGACGGAAATAGGCGGCGTTCTTTTCGGTGTACGCGCGCCACTTGGCCGGCACGCTGTCCGCTTCAAAAATGGCGTCGACTGGACACTCGGGCTCGCACGCGCCGCAGTCGATGCAGGCATCGGGATCGATGTACATCTGCACTTTGGCGAGGACGGTCTTGCGATTTGACTCGCGGATGTCTTCGATCTCAAGGACGGACTTGGGGCCGTGGATGCAGTCAACCGGGCAGACCTTGACGCAGGACACGTCGCAGACGCCCAGACACGGTTCTGTGATCACGTAGGCCATGCTCTCCTCCGCTGGATCGCCGGCTTGGGGTCGAACGAGACCGCAGCGGGCGCGCGTTTCTGAGGACAGGACACAGCAGGCTTCGTGCCGCACTGGAAACCTGGTGATTTCGCGGGCTTGCGTGGGCGAGGTCTGGCGCGCAACGAAATCTCGGTGCCTGCGCTGACGATTGTTCGGTGCCACCGATATAATGGTGGCGCCATGCCAGGTCGCTACATCTTGCTGCTGGGGGAGCTAGCCGATGCGCTGAGCGGCGTGCATACCATCCCGGCCACCGGACGCGCGTTCGTGCAGGCGGTGCGTCGCCACGTGCCGCTTTGCTGGTTCGAACTAGGCAAGCGAGATGGTCAGGGCCGAGACGCTACGTTTAGCGCTTCGGTGTTCGACCCAGAACACCCGTCAGCGACGGCAAGTCAGACAGTTCGCGCGCTGGCGGATGTCGCACTGTCCGAGAGCGATGTGTCTGGCGTGCGGCACTATGCCCGGCGACCACGAGCGGCCGGCGAGACTCCGTTTGACGTCCTGCCACGGTCTGTCGTTCGCGCCTGGCTGGGCGATCCGCGCACATCCGAGATCGTCGTGGTGCCGTTCCAAGCCGAAGGCGTTCTTGTCGGGTATGCGGCCGTGGCCTTGGATCGTCTAGAGCCTGGGCTGACGCCAGAGCTCAAGGATGCGATGGCCAACCTGCTGCGCGTGGCTTGGCGTCACCTCCTTTTGGTTGAGCGCATCGCGAGCCTTTCGCGTCGTGCCCACGTCGAGACGCAGCACCTGCGCAGCGAGCTACAGCGTGTCAGCGAGCCCGAGCGACTGGTCAGCGTCAGCGAAGCCAGTCGGCGCATTCTGTCGCTGGTTGACTTGGTGGCCGGGCACGACACGACGGTGCTATTGCGCGGCGAATCAGGCACGGGAAAAGAGGTCATCGCGCGGCGAATCCATCGACTGTCGGCGCGGGTGAACCGACCGTTTCTGCGCGTCAACTGCGGCGCTCTGCCCGAGGGGCTGTTAGAGAGCACGCTCTTTGGCCACGAGAGGGGTGCGTTTACTGGGGCGAGCACGCAGCACCGCGGGCTCTTTGAGCGCGCACACGGCGGGACGCTGCTTTTGGACGAAGTGGCTGAGCTTCCGCCGCGCGCTCAGGCCAAGCTACTGCGCGTGCTGCAAGAGGGTGAGATTGAGCGAGTGGGCGGCGAGAGCACGTACAGTGTCGACGTGCGGCTGATCGCGGCCACGCACCAGCCACTGGAACAGATGATCGAGCGCGGTACGTTTCGCTCGGATCTCTACTATCGCCTCAACATCTTTCCCATTCTGCTGCCACCCTTGCGGGAACGACTGGCCGATCTGCCGGTGCTGGCCGAGACGCTGCTTGAGCGCTTGGCACAGCGCCACGGTCGACAGCCGCCGCGCTTTTCACCCGAAGTCATCGATCGATTGCTGCGACACGCATGGCCCGGCAATGTGCGCGAGCTTGAGAACCTGCTAGAGCGCGCACTGATTCTGACCCCCGGACGCGAGCCCTTGGTCCTGCCGCCCGAGTTTGCGATCAGCGTAAGCCCACACCCAGCGAGCCCGACCCGCGACGAGGGCGTTGTGCGTTTGGATGTCGCGCTGCGGCAGGCCATCGAGCGGGCCCTGCAAGCTAGCCGCGGGCAGATCTATGGCGAGCAGGGAGCAGCGGCGCTGCTTGGCATCAAGCCGACGACGCTGCAGAGCAAGATGCGGAAGCTGGGAATCGCCCGAGGACGCTTCACTTCGCCCTAGCAAACGAGCGCGGGCGAGGCGCGGGACCTCATTCCTTCTTGGCGCAGGGCTTCCGCGCGAGATCCATAGCCTTCTGGTTCTGGGCATCGACCTCAAGGATCAGCTGCACGTGACTCTTATGGTCAGCGCAGCGGCCGTTCTGCAGCGCGGACTCGGCCTTTTCGATGTGATCGCTCACGTAGGCTGGTCGCAGCTTTTCAAACTCGCTGCGGCCTAGCTGGCGGTACACCGAGGTCTCGGGAAGATCGCGATACGCGGCCATCGCCACATCGGCATCGGTGTCCTTGTTGCCGACGAAGCGCTGGTACTGCTGCCGCGCTTGTTGCTCGGACCGGGCCTGATCGACTTTCAGCTTGGCTTGGTCGCGCGACGGGGCAGACAGGCCCGACAGCGCGAGGATCTCTTGGGCCTTCTTTTCGCCTTGTTCCCACTTGTGCTGCGCGAAGAGAGCGTCGACTTGCTTAGTGATCTCGACGGCGCGTACCTCGGGATCTTTGCCACAGTGCAGGCTGGCGCAGAGCACGCTGGCCCAAAGGGGCGCCCACAGCCAGCGCGCTTGAGCGGCGCGACGCGGCTGCAGGTGCTGAGGCCATCGAGTGCGAAGGACAGTCGGCATGCCCGCTCCAAACACGAAAGGATGCTACCAGTTTTCCAATCCAGCGATGGTCCGGTCAAGAGGAACAGTGGACATGTGAAGATCAACTCCGATACGATCGTGCAACGTGCCCGGCAGGCGGTCTTGGTCCCACGAGTCGCTGCGTCGCGCTCCGCACGAAAACGAGAGGTAGCTTGATGGCGGATGAAGCTCTAGGTTTCGGGAAGGCCACATTTGCCAGCGCTTTTGCGTCGCTGCGACCTGTCATCGCAGCGGAATGGAGCGAGGTCGATGAGGATGCCTTGGCGGCCACGGACGGAGATCTCGATCGCGTGGTGGCGCTGATTGCCGAGCGCACGGCACGCACGAAAGCGCTCATTCGCCGTCAGCTCGAAGAGCTGTATCGCGTGGCCACAGAGCCGGTACCGGCCGCTCATGGTTCGGCGCGCGGACGCGGGCGAGCCAACCGAACGGCCGAGCGTGGCGCTGATCGCGCGGGCGACGCGGCGACCCCTCCTGGAGTCGACCAGCTCTTGGCTGAGCTAGAGCGTCGCACCGCACAGATCATGCGTGAGCTGCGCGGTGGCTTCTTCGACAACACACGCGACCGAGTGCGAGACAACATCTTCTTCTCGCTGATCGTCGCGATTGGTTTTGGCTTCATCGTCGGCGTGCTGTTTACGGGCTCAAGTCGTGGCAAGTAGCAGCGCGCATACGGGCGCAGCGTCTGGCATCGACTCGCTCGATGAACTAGACGATCCCGACTTCGCTGGGCTGGACATCGACGCTGCTTCGACGCAGACATCGGCGCCTGCGTCTTCTGATCTGACGCGTCGGCTGTTTTCGCTGCTTTCCGGCCTGCTGCGCATCCACGTCCAGATTGCTGCCAACGAAGCGCGTCGCGATCAGGCTCGCCTGCTGCGCGGTGCGGTCTGCTTTGCGCTCGCCGGATTCCTTGGCTTCTTGACGGTGATTTTGTCCGAGGGGCTTGCGCTGTGGGGATTTCTTCAGATCCCCTTGCGTCTTCCCTGGGCACTCGCCGCGCTCATCGCTTGCAACCTGGCTGTGTCCGGTGTCCTGGTCTTGCTGGGCAGTCGTTCTCTTCGCTCGCCCGTCATGCCCGAGACTCGGGCGCTTTTGCGACGGACGCTGCGCTCGCTGTTTCCCGTCTAGCGGCTGCGATCGACGCAGGACACCTTGGATCCTCGCATCACGGACACTTGGTCAGAGGAGCGATGGGCGACATCGGCGCAATGCCCATGCCCGCCACCATCGCGTCATAGTTGGCGAGGCCCGCAGTGAGAAGTTGCACGATGGTCGCAAACGTCTGATCAAGCTTGTTCGCCGTCGATGTTTCCGCCACGCACAAGAACTTGCTGCGTGTGCAGATCGACACCTGCTCGCAGCCAGGAGCCTCGGGGGCGGCGGCTTGCACATCGGGTGCGCCATACACCACGCGGCCATCGAGCATGACCAGATCAATGCTGCTGGGCTGGGCTTGCAGCAGCGAGTCGTACGGACGACTTGGATCGCCCGCGTAGATGAACAGGTCGGCTCGCTTGCCGACCTCTAGCGATCCCAGTGCTGCGTCGACGCCCAGAACGCGTGCAGGCTCGATGGTCACCATCTCGAACAAGCGGCGTGGGCTCAGCAGGCCCGCGAACTTGCTCTGGTTGACGCTGGCCGCGGCGCGTAGTTCGTCAAGCAGATTGACACTTCCGCCCAGCGCCCAGTCGGGGGCCAGCGCGATGGTCTGCACACCCGCTTGGATGGCCAAGTCGATCCGCGTGGTGTCGTTGTACAAAAACAGGTTCGACTTCGGCGACCACACGAGCTTCATCTTGGCCGCAGCCATCTTGGTGAATTCTTCGGTCCCAAGGGCCGTGCCGTGGACGATGGCGGTCTGGGGAGCCAGCAAGCAGCCGCCCGCTCGGCTTTCCAGGTCTGCAAACTCGGAACGCGCCTTGGCGTCGATGCCTTCTGCGACATGCACCACATATGCGTTAGTCGTGCCGGCGACATACGCGCTGCAAATACCCATGGCGGTCGCGTTGTCCGGTACCGAGATCGAGGTTCGCACCTTGTCACTGCCGAGCCCATTGCGCAGCGTGTCGATGGTCCGTGCCACCGACGAGTAACACAGCAGCTCCGTTGCACCCGGCGCCAGCGTGAACGAGGTAGTGCCAGCGATGAGAGCCTTGACCTCGGCGTACTTATCAAGCTCGCAGCGCAGGTCAACCGGCGAGCCAGCCTCTCGGTTCAGGTACTGCTTAGCATCGACGACTTCCCCATATCGCACGTCTGAGGTCCATTGGGTGTGGTTGCCGTAGAAGCGTCCGGGGGACCAGTCGCTCTCGTCGAAGATGTTGAACAGGCCGTGGTTGTGCGCGTCGATCAGGCCGGGCGCGATGATGCCGCCTGACGTGACGATCGTCGCGCCTTGCGATCCGCTCTGCGCGGCGCAGCTTGGGCCGACACAGGTGATCTGGTTTCCTTCGACCAAGAGCTCTCCCTGAAGCGGGCCGCTTGGCGTCAGCAAAAGCCCGCGCAGAAGGATGCGATCTTTGGCTCCCGTCGTCAGACTGGTTCCTGCGGGCGGTGCCGAGCCATCGGCGCCGGCATCCGTTCCCGCATCCGCCTCGTTGCCGACGATGGCCATATCGGCTGGCTCATCGCCGGGCGTGCCGCTTGTATCGTCGCGGCAGCCTGTCGCTAGCTGCAGGACCAGCGCGCAGAACACCAGCCCCTTTTGTACTCGCGTATGCATTGCGCCCCCCTCATTGCATCGTACCCCGCGGCGAGCGGTTTGCAGTAGACTGCCGGCCCATGTCGTTGGAAACCGATCCCGCTTTTGTGTCACCTGGACCGAGCAGCCCTGACTTGCGCGACGCGCACATCTTGATCACCGGAGGGGCGGGCTTCATCGGTTCGCACTTGGTTGAGCGTCTGCGCACGCACAACCGCGTTCGAGTGCTGGACGTGATGCGTCGCGATGCGCTGCGTCCTGCGGCACTGCACGATCATCCGAATGTCGAGATCTGCGTCGGCGATGTACTGGACGCAAACTCAGTCAAGCAGGCTGTGCGGGACGTCGACATGGTCATTCACCTGGCTTCCATCGCGGGTGTTGACACCGTGATGAAGATGCCGACCACCACCATGCGCGTGTCGCTGCTGGGCACTGCTGCCGTGCTAGAAGCGGCGTATGCCACGGGACGCTGCCGACGCTTCATCGACTTTTCGACCAGCGAGGTCTTCGGTCGCTATGCCTATCAAGTGACCGAATTCGATGCGACCACGCTGGGTGCCGTCGGCGAAGCCCGCTGGACGTACGCAGTGGCCAAGCTGGCGACCGAGCACTTGTGCATGAGCTATCACCGTCAGTTTGGCTTCCCGGCGGTGTCGATTCGTCCCTTTAACATCTATGGCCCGCGACAGGTGGGCGAGGGGGCCGTACACCACTTCATCCTTCGTGCGCTGCGTGGCGAGCCGCTGCGTATCCACAACGACGGAGCGCAGATTCGCGCCTGGTGTTACATCCGCGACATTGTCGATGCCGTCCTTCTGACGCTGACCGTGCCAGGCGCGGTCGGGCATGCATTCAATATCGGCAACCCGCGCTCGACGGTGACCGTGTACAACCTGGCGCAGACCATCCATCGCTTGGTGGGCTCGAAGTCGCCGATTGAGTTTGTGCGCTGGAATCACCCTGACGTCGAGCTACGCGTTCCGGCCATCAGCAAGGCGCGCGAGCTTTTGGGGTGGTCACCGCGCTTTGACTTGGAAGAAGGGCTGCAGCAGACCATCGATTGGTATAGGCAGGCGGGCCCGCCTGCCTAGTGCTCGATGGAACTCAAGCGGCCACGAGGCGCCTGGATGATGGGCGCAACGGGGCCGCTAGGGGTAGCGCTCAAGCAGGGGAATTGGGTGTTCGCCATCGTCGAGGACCTGGGCAAGTAGCTGGCGCATCGGCAGCACAGGGCGCAGGCTTCCGAGCACGGCGAGAAACCCCAAGCGCTGCCGCCACAGCAAAAGAGCTCCGGACGGGAGCGTCATGCGGCCTGTGTGTACCAGCTTCCATGTGAGCTGCGCGAGCTCGCGCATCTGGTTGTCATCGATCGAAGTCGGCTGCTTGGACAGAAACGGCCCGGCCAGCGCTGCTTCCCAGGCGCGGAATGTCGCGGACTCAAAGACCGCCGCGCCTTGCACACCGACAAGCCCGGTGCGATGCGCAGCGTAGCGAAGCGCTTCCCCATCGCGATGAATCATGGCCAGCCACAAACGCCGGTCTGCCTCGGCGACCTCTTCATCGACCTCGGCGCAGCAGCCAAAATCTATGAACCCAACGCGGGGCGAATCGGGTGCGCTGCTCAAGACGATGTAGTTGCCGGGATTGGGATCCAGGTTCAGCAGTCGGTATCGCAGCGGAGCCGCCATGGCAAAGCGGAAGAGAACGGCCGCAACAGCTGAGCGCTCGGCGGTGGAGGCCTGCGCAGCGATCTGCGGCAGGCTGCGACCGTGAAACCGCTCCATGGTCAGTACGCGCTGACTGCACAGCGTCGGCTGCACGGCCGGGATGGCGATGTGTCGATCGCTGCCGAAGGCCAGCTTGAAGCGGCGCAGCCAGCTCTGCTCGGCACGATAGTCCAGCTCTTGCAGAAGCCGCTCGCTGAGTGCGGCGATCGACGCCTCGGGCACTGCATCACCCAGATCGGCTCCGACGAGATCGCGCACCAAGCGCCGCGCCGCCAGATCATCGCGCAGCGCATCGGCGATACCGGGGTACTGCACTTTGACGGCCACACTGTCCCCGGCTTTTGTGCGGGCCCCGTGGACTTGGCCCAGCGATGCGGCGGCCAGCGGCGTGCTGTCGAACTCTGCGAAGACGTGCTGCGGTTCGTCGCCAAGTTCGGATCGGATCACACCACGGATGGCGTCGGGATCGTCGGCGGGCAGCTGATCCCAGACACGACCCAGTACGCGCTGCGCTTCTGGCGTCAGCTCTGAGTTGGCCTGCAGATAGCCGCGTAGCTGGGCAACTTTGGCATAGCCTCCCCGCAGCTCAGACGCTGCGTCGGCCATGGCAGATGCCTCGGCCACTTGGGCATCTCGGATCTCTCCGGCTTCGTCGATTTCGCTGTCGAGAAGGTGCCCAAGCTGGGCCCGCAACCGTCGCGCCAGCGCAGTGGTCTGGGCCCAGAGGCGCTGATGCGAGCGCTTCATACGAGAACCTCAAGTTTCATGGTGACGGCCGCTGGCTTTTGTTTTCAGATGGAGGGCCAGATCAAGAGGAATTTCATCATGCCACAGATAGAGACCGTGGGTTCGGACAGCCCAGAGACCGACCGCGTCGACGAAGACAGCGCATCAGAGCCCAGCGAGCCAAGCGCAGGCGACGGGGGAGACGCCAGTGGCGGGGACGATCTGGTGGACCCGTCCACCTTGGAGATCCCCGCGGAGCCACTGCCCGAGCCGCCCGTGCGTATCACGATTATCCCAGGTCGCGAGACCGATGAAGACGTCGAGCCAGGGGAAGAGGTCCCAAATATCGAGGTCGATGTCACCACGGAACCCCGTTAGATCCTTGGTATACTGCTCTCACCTCGATGTCAGACCAGGAATCTTCGCCGTCGACAGACGCCGATCCAGAGCTGGCGTCCGAAGGATCTGAAGCGGCCAGTCCGCCGGATCCAGGTCGGGCGCCCGCGACACACAGCAGCGACGATGTCATGGGCACGGGCGAAGGGCCGCCTCCCGGTCTGCGCGTCGAAGCGCTGCTGATAACACTCATCGGCCTAGCTGTCGTACTGCTGCCTGTCGTGGGGGTCTTGCACCGTCTGGGCGACTCACTAGTCGAGGCGCAGCGCTGGCGCTGGCTCTCGCATGCACTGGGAGCCGGGTTGCTCTTCATCGTGCCCAGGGACACATCGTGGACGTCGGTCTATGTGCAGAACGGCACGCTGTGGATTGGGTTTCTCGGGGCTGTTCTGGCAGCAGCGGGCGGCAAGCACCTGAGCCTTGCGACGACGAACTTCATGGCGCGTGGGCGCCTACGGCTGGCGTTTGAGACCTTTAGCCAAGTGGTCTTCGTCGTGGTGTCGTTGCTGCTGACCTATGCCAGCGCGCGAATGGTGGCGGCAAACCGTGGGACAGGAGACGCGGATCTTCTACCAGGTGGGCTGCATCGCTGGATGGTCGAGCTGATCATCCCGGTGGCATTTGGAGTGATGACCGTCCGCGTTGTGGCCAGGGCTCTGCATCCTGCCACCGCGTTTGCCGGCCCGCACGGCAGTGTGCCCGCTGAACTGGCGACGGCTCCGTTGCCCCGAGTGGTCCGCGTGCGTCGTCTCGTGATCGCGGGGCTCGTGGGGGTTCTGGCCGCGGTCGCGTTTTATGTGGGTATGCGCTACGACGGATCGGCTCGCATTCAGGCTGCTCTGAGCCGCTTGGACACCGACGGAATTCGCAAGTTTGTGCGGGTTCTGGTGCTCGTATCGATGAGCCTGGGCTTTCTTCTGGGTACGCCGGTTTTCATCGTCATGGCTGGTCTGGCGATGGGCTTGTTCTTCGTCGATGGATCGCCCGTAGCAGCGCTTCCGACCGAGACCAATCGCTTGGCGGCAAACCCTTCGCTGCCGGCGATTCCACTTCTGACGATGGCGGGGTACATCCTCGCCTCGGGACGGTCTTCGCAGCGTCTGGTACGAGCGTACAAGAGCGTCTTTGGCTGGATGCCTGGCGGCATGGCCGTGATGGTGGTGTTCGTCTGTGCGCTGTTTACGACGTTTACCGGTGCATCGGGCGTCACCATCCTGGCGCTGGGTGGGCTGGTCTATCCCATGCTGGTGCGAGACAAGTACCCCAAGGGCTTTTCGCTGGGCTTGGTGACAGCGGCCGGAAGCTTGGGTTTGCTCTTTCCGCCCAGTCTTCCCGTGCTTCTTTACTCGGTGGCAGCCAGCACGCCAGGAGCCGCAGCGCCCGTCGGTGTAGAGCAGCTTTTCATTGGCGGTCTCTTGCCGGGCTTGTTCTTGGTGATCCTGGTCTCGCTGTATGGCGTTCACCGCGGCGTGATCCACAAGGCGCCCTCGCAGCCGTTCGTTCGTGCGGAGGTGCTGCATGCGCTTCGCGACGCAAAATGGGACTTGCTGTTGCCCGTCCTGGTGATCATCGCTTTTGCTAGCGGCATCGCCACGGTCGTCGAAGCTGCAGCCATCGGGGCGGCCTACGCACTGTTTGTCGAGCTAGCGATCTATCGCGACATACACCCGATCCGCGAGCTGCCTGGTGTGTTTGTGCATGCAGCGGCCTTGGTGGGCGCCGTCGTCGTCCTTCTGGGCGTGGCGCTGGGGCTGACCAACTACCTGGTGGAAGCAGAGATTCCAACCAAGCTGGTTGATTGGGTGCAGCTACACATCAAGTCGCAGTGGGCCTTCTTGCTGGTGCTCAACGTCATGCTGCTCATCTTGGGCAGCGTACTTGAGATCTACTCGGCGATCGTGGTGCTGGTGCCCTTGGTGGCGCCGCTTGGTGTGGCGTTCAATGTTCACCCGGTTCACTTGGGCGTGATCTTCCTCGCCAACCTAGAGCTGGGGTTCCTGTGCCCGCCGATGGGTCTGAACCTGTTCCTGTCGGCGACGCGCTTCCACAAGCCATTACCCGTGCTGTATCGCCATGCTTTGCCGTTCTTGCTCATCATGTCGATTGGCGTCTTGTTCATCACCTATGTGCCGTGGGTGACGATGGGTTTGCTGCGTCTGTTCGGTAAGGCCTAGCAGAAACGACAAGGCAGGCTCTGCTGCATTCGCAGCGAGTAGTTAGCGGCAGCGACTGTTTCGAACGAAGTGTGGGCGAGCGATGGCGTCGGGGAAGGGGAGTGCGGAGGGCGCTACCTCAGCTCGCGGCAGCGAGCGCGAGCTTAGCGGGAGCGTTCGAGTTCGAACGGGTTGTGGCGGGACTCGGGCAGATCGCGCTTGGCAGGGCCGGTGTAGACCTGACGCGGACGCGCAATCTTCTGCTCGGAGTCATCGAGCATCTCGCACCACTGGGCCAGCCAGCCCGACGTGCGCGGAATCGCGAACAACACCGTGAAAAAGTCCGTTGGGAAGCCCATCGCCTGATAGATGAGGCCCGAGTAGAAGTCGACGTTCGGGTACAGCTTGCGTTTGATGAAGTAGTCGTCCTGCAGGGCGATGCGCTCTAGCTCAATGGCGATGTCGAGCAGCGGGTTACGGCCGGTGACCTCGAAGACCTCTTCGGCGAGGCGCTTGATGACCTTGGCGCGCGGATCGTAGTTCTTGTACACGCGGTGGCCAAAGCCCATCAGCTTCTTCTCGCCCTTGCCTTCTTTGACTTCCTTCACGAAGCTCGGGACGTTGTGGACGCTGCCGATCTCAGTCAGCATGCGCAGCACGGCTTCGTTAGCGCCTCCATGCAGCGGGCCATACAGCGCGGCCGAGGCCGCAGCCACTGCCGAGTAGGGATCCACCAGCGAGCTGCCTGCAGCCCGCATCGTCGACGTCGAGCAGTTCTGCTCGTGATCCGCGTGCAGGATGAACAACACGTCAAGGGCGCGCTCTAGCACCTTGTTTGGCTTGTAGCGCGGCTCGGCCATCTTGCGGATCATCGCAAGGAAGTTGCCGGCGAACGACAGCTCGTTGTCGGGGTACACGAAGGGGAAGCCCATGCTGTGGCGGTACGACATCGCCGCGATCGTCGGGACCTTGGCAATCAGTCGCACGACGTTCAGCATGCGGACCTGCTTGTCGTGGACCTTCTTGGCTTCGGGATAGAACGTCGACAGGGCTCCGATGGTCGACAGGAACACGCCCATGGGGTGCGCGTCATAGCGGAAGCCCTGGATGAAGCTCTTGACGTTTTCATGCACGAAGGTGTGCGTCGTGATCAGATCGACCCAGCTCTTGAGCTGCGCTTCCGTCGGTAGCTCGCCGTGCAGTAGCAAGTACGCGCACTCAAGGTAGCTCGACTTTTCGGCCAACTGCTCGATGGGATAGCCGCGGTAGCGCAGGATGCCCTTGTCCCCGTCGATGAGTGTGATCGCAGAGCGACAGGACGCCGTATTCAGGAACGCGGGATCGTAGCCCATCATGCCGAAGTCATCGTCGGCCACCTTGATCTGGCGCAGATCTGCAGTGCGAATCGTATCGTCGGTGATGGGGAGTTCGTAGGTCTTTCCAGTGCGGTTGTCTGTGATCGTCAGTGTGTTCTTCGACATGGTCCCCTCAATAAGGGCTGAAGCGTTGTCTCGATCCACGTGTCCGCAGCTGGGCAGACAAGAGGACGCGTGACCTGTCAGGATGCGGGCAGTCTATCGGATGCCGCAGCGTGAGTCACTAGCATCGTGATGTCGCGCATGCGCACTTCGCGATAGCAGGCGCCGACCGTCTGCCGTGAATTGCCGCGCACACTGTGGATGCCGGACGGTGTGTCCAGGGAGTCATGCTAAAGTGTGGAGGCCCGTGAAAGGTTTCCTGTGTCGGATCGGCCCTTTACCCAAGACCGTCAGCGCTGCTTCGAGTGTGGCATCAGTTATCCACCCGATGCGCCGGAGTGCGAGGTCGACCACGCAAAGCTGTGGCCCGAGACTGTCCACCATGTCTGGCGGATCGAAGGGGTCATTGCGCCTCGGCCTGGTGGAGCAACCTGCGCCGCGTATCACCTGCACACAGGAGAACGGGTGGCCATTGACGTGGTTCGCGTGCTGCATCACGACGCGGCGGCCGGGAAAGTCAGCGAGCGAGGCGCGCCTTTGGCGATTCACGATCCGCAGCACACCGACGATGGGGCCGTCCGTCTATTGCAGGCAGAAGCACAGGCGCTGCATGTGCTGGATCTGCCGAATCTCCTGCGCTTGTTCGAGACCGGAGTGGACGAGCATGGCATCGCGTACCTAGTAACCGAGCTAGGGACCGCAAGGCCGCTTGGCGATCTGCTGGAGGAGTGGCAGCGAGCAGGTCATTTTCCCGTGGCTGGGCGCGCGGCCAGTCAGATTGGGCGGCAGCTTCTTACCGTCCTGGTAGCAGCGCACCGCGCGGGGCTTTCCCATCAAGGACTGGGTACGCAGCACGTGTTTCTGTTGCATGAAGACGAGCTTTTGGCGGGGCGCGCTCGTGCCGCTGCGGTGCGCCTGCGTGGGCTGCGAGCGCTGTCCCTTGGACAGACGATTCGCGGCAGCATGCGCGCGGACCTGCGCGCCGTGGCGGGGTTGTTGTATGAGCTGATCACGGGCGAGCCTGCTGCGGATGCGCGGGAAGGTCTGCGCGAACGAACGATCCCAAGTGGTATCGAGCCAGCGCTGTGGGAGGTTGTGATTCGCGGTCTGGGTCACGGTCGAGCGGATGCATTTGCCAGTGCCGATGACATGCTGCGTGCGCTGGCTGTTGCGGTTCCGCCCGTCGCAAGTGAGGTTAGTGCCACGGCTCTTTCGACCCTGGGGCGGACCGATCCGGGAGTAGGCCACAGCTCGACGGAAGAGATCCCCGTTGCGCCAGAGGAGAGCGAGACCGCCGAGGCGAGCACCCCCAATAGCTCGCCGGGTCCCGTCTCGCGAATGAGCGGCCCGCTGGCCTCGCTGCCCGCGCTGCCACAGCCGTTCCTCCCGGAGCCTCCGCCGCGTTCGAGCATCTCGGGCGAGCTGCAGGCGGTGTCGTTTCGCGATCTGTTCGACTCGGAACAGGGACCGCGTCGGATCGAGACGCTGGCCCAGTCGCGTCGGCGTGTCTCGGCCGCCAGCTTGAAGATCCCTGCGCTGCCCATGCCCGTCGAAGGGGTCACGGGTCCTGCGCTTGGGGAGCCGCACAGTCAGCCTGGACTGGCACAACTGGGCAACAGCGGGGACCATGCCTCCTTAGAGCCAACGGCGGATCTGTCGGCGCTTCCTATCGCCGACTTTGCATCGCAGAGCTCGGGGCGGATCCATGCATCGCTTGGCGAGCCGCATTCCGAGATGCGTGCGGAAACGCACCAGCCTGCCAGGCGCATCGTGTCCGTGGGAAATGCATCGCAGGTAGCGGCTGGATCATTGTCGGCTCCAGAGCCAATTGATCCATATGCAGCGACGGAGCAAGTGCGGGTGGCAGCGAGCGGTCCGGCTACCCCTGGCGAGGCAGACCAGGCGAGCATGGATGTTCCAAGCAAGCGCCCCGAGCCTGGAGATGCGCAGGTTCTTCCTTCACCCAGTAAGGTGGGTGTAGCAGACGCGCGGCAGACAGTCGGAAGTGGAACGCGCGGGCCGAGCCTGGATGCGTCGGCTCGGCAGCCGACCGAGCAGGCCGCTGCGCTCGCAACCTCTGCCGAGCTCGATGCTCGTCATGCCCGCAGGTACACCTGGGCCATCGCCATCGCCGCTGTGGTTGTGCTTGTTGCCTTGTGGTTGCTTGTCCAATAACGACGAGCAAGCGACTGGCCGGGCCTGCATGGCATCGCGGGCTGATGGCGCGAGCGGTGAATGGCCCAGCCGTCCCATCGCCGTCGAGAGAATTGAAACGCTCTCTCGTCGGTGATGAAATAGCCGCGGGGAACTAGCCACACGAGCGCTGCGTACAGTCTTCGGTGGCTTGCACCGACGATACACACGGCGTCTATCGGCGGGATGGCGCGCTGGATCTGGGGCGCGAGCCCACGCACCGAGCGCTGCCCTCTTATCACCTTGGGAGCTAAACATGTCATTTTCGATCGAGCGGTTTGTCAGCCTGTCCAAAGCGGTGGACACCAACGATATCGACTGGGACTACGTGGCCCGCGTCGGCATCACGGACGATGAGGCGCGGGTTCTGCGATACATGGCCGACACCGAGAGTCACACCATCATTTATCTGCGCGACGTGCTGGCTGGGCACACCGCAAAGGACCCCGAGATCGCCGCGTTCATGTCCTGCTGGGTCTATGAGGAGTTCAATCACGGACGAGCCATCGATCGTTTTCTTGCGGCATGCGGCAGGCCACCAGCCAACGGCCAGTACACCAAGGTGGCGGAATCGGCGAGCTGGGTTGAGGGGCTTGAAGCGTTCTTCACGCTGAGTCTGCCGCACCTGACGCCTCACTTTGCGGCCGTACACATGGCGTGGGGCGCCATCGACGAGATGATGGCTGCGATGGCATACGTTCAACTGTCGCAGTACACGCGCAATCGCGAGCTATCCAAGCTGCTTCTGCGCATGGCCAAGGACGAAAGGCGGCACCAGTCGTTTTACTTTCACCAGGCCGAGCGCCGCATGCAGCACCCACTCGGTCGGCGCATCGCGCGTTTCGGGCTTGAATGGCTATGGTCGCCCGTCGGTATCGGCGTGGGCGGCAGCGAGGATGATCTTGCGTTCATTGCCTGGATGCTGCTCGACAGCCCGCGCGGACGCGACGAGCTTCGCCACAACGATCGCATCATGAGCCGCTTGCCGGGGATGGCAGGCTGCTCGCTGAGCTTCCGGCGCGTGGATGCCTTGATGAAGAGCTTCCAGCAGCGCTTTCCTGACGAGGTCGAGCGTCTGCGCGTGCAACGTCGTGAGCTGGGTGTCGATGTTGTCAGCAGCGGTGCCGAGATGGACGGTGCCGAAGCGCTGAGCTCAGCCCTATAGCGAGCCGGTGAAGCGACCGACGCCGAAAAGAACGTACAGCGCAATCGCAGCCACTGCCGCCACAGCCGATACGCCGATCATGCAGTAGTCAGCGACGCGCAGGTGCGTGTCATGCAGGTACGTGCGGTCGCGAGCACCGGAGAATGCCTTGGACTGCAGCACCACTTCTAGCTGCTGCGACTTGGTCATCGCGCCGAGGATGAGCGGTACGGCCAAGCGCGCGTACACGCGAATGCGGCCCAGCAGCCCCATGCGCTCGACGGAAAGACCGCGCATGCGCTGTGCATCGATGATGGCGCGCACGTCGGCAAGCAGCATAGGAAAGAAGCGCAGCGTTGCGGACAAGATGAAGGCCAGCTTGTATGGGACGCGCGCTCGCACCAGGCCAGCAATCAGGCTGTCGACGCTGGTCGTGAAGATCAGAAGCGGTGCGACCAGCGTCAGCACCACGGTCTTAAGGCAAGCGTTCAGCCCAAAGAGCATGCCTTCCTGTGTCAAGCGTGCTCCGCCGATTCCCCAGATATCCGACGGCACGCGCCACAGCGTTGTCAGCTCGGCTTGTCCGGTCAACGACTTCACGTACTGAACATTAAAGAAGCCGTGGGTGAAAAGCAGGATCAGATAGAACGGCAGCATGATGCGAAAGATGGACTTGAGATAGCTGCCGGCGACGCTGCCAAGTAGACACAGGAAGAAGACCACGACCACCAAGATCCCCTGAAACAGCGGGCGATCCCACAGCAACGTGATCGTCGTCAGGCTGGCCACGCAGCTCAGCTTGGCGCGCACGTCGATCTGGGCAAACAGCGAGTCGCGGCCAAAGTCGCTGTAGTTGCCGTCGCTCACGAGGTGGTCTCCTTGTGGCGCGCGGTGAAGTGGCGAGCGATCTCGGCGGGCGTCAAGAGCTGCAGGCCCAGCTTTTTGCTGGGATCCAGCTCGCGCGCGAGCAGCACCGCCTGAGGAGGGGAAAGAAAGGTGCGACGCAGCACATCGACGCTGTGAAAAGCCTGTCGAATCGGCGCATCCAGAAGGATGGAGCCGCTGCCCATCACGACCACGCGCTCGGCATAGTCGGGCATCAGGTACAGGTGGTGCGTGATGACCACAACGGTCTTGCCGGCACGATGCAGCGCCTGCGTGAGGTCCAAGATGTATCGAGCGCCGCGATAGTCTTGTCCTGTAGTCGGCTCGTCAAAGATCACGGCCTCGGGCTGCATGGCCAGCACGGCGGCGATCACCACGCGCGCCCGATCGCCCTTGGGCAGCGACAGGGGATGAACCCGCCGCGCGGACAGCAAGCCCATCGAGCGCAGGCTTTCAGCGGTGCGATGCTCGATCTCGGCCATGGAATATCCGATGTGGCGCAGTGCGAACGAGACCTCTTCTTCGACGGACGAACAGAAGATCTGGTGATCTGGGTTCTGCGCGACATAGCCAATGCGACGCGCCAGATCGCTCCCTTCGAGCGTGGCGAGATCTTGATCCTGCACGTGGATGCGTCCGCTCTTGGGGGACAGAAGCTTCATAAACAAGCGCACGAGCGTGCTCTTGCCCGCGCCGTTTTGGCCGACGACAACGACGTACTCGCCCTCTCGGATCGACAGCGAGACGCCTTTTAGCGCCGCGGTGCCGTCGGGGTAGCTGTGGTGAAGGTTTTCCGCCGTGATCAGGGGGCGGGCTCCGGTTCGCGATGGCGGCTGCGGCAGCGCTGGGCTAGCGGAGGGTTCAAGCTGCAGGCTCGGCACGACAGCGCTTACTTCGCTCATGCGCGTTGGCAGCCGGGACAAGGGCGCACCGGCCTGCCGCAGCAAGTGAAAGGTCGACGTGACTTGTGGCGGCCGCACCTGCTGTGCCAGCAGCGTCTCGACATCGCCCAGGACGTCCGATGTGGCCCCAATGGTCAGAAGGCGACCTTCGGACAAAAGCGCGATGCGATCTGCGCACTCGGCAAGCTCCTCGGCGGCGTGGCTGACCAGCACCACGGTCATGCCTAGCTTGCGATTCAGTTCGCGCACTGTGGCAAAGATCTCAAAGGCTCCGACTGGATCGAGCTGCGAGGTCGGTTCGTCGAGTACCAGCAAGCGTGGCCGTGTCGCAAGAGCCGCTGCGATCGCCAAGCGCTGCTTCTGCCCACCTGACAGGGCGTTTGGCGACTTGCTGCGAACGTGAGACAAGCGGACCAGGTCCAGGACCTCGGCGATGCGCAGGCGAATCTGGTCGCGTGGGACGCGCTGGTTCTCAAGTGCGAAGGCCACCTCGTTTTCGACCGACGTGGCAATCAACTGCGTCTCGGGATCCTCGAAGACTTGCCCGACGCGCTGAGCCAGGCTGGCAATCGGGTGTTCCAGCGTGTCGAGTCCGTCGATGCGAATGCGCCCCCAGAACCGTCCGCCATAGAACTGCGGCACGATGCCGTTCAAGGCCATGCACAGGGTCGACTTTCCTGCCCCTGTGGCTCCGACGATGCCAAGGAATTCACCGCGGCGGATGCGCAGCGAGATGTCTTTGAGTGCGCAGTCGCTGGCCGTCGGATACTGATACGAGACTTGCTCTAGAACGGCGACGTCTTCACCGTGTGCATCGCTGCGTTGGCCAGACTGCGAAGGGTCGTCGGAATGCATCGCGCTTGGCCTAGTAAATCGCGTGTCTGGGCTTCACCAGGCCGATCGCCCGCAGCCCAGAAAGTACGCCAACTCCGACGACAGTGCCGATGAGCGAGCGGAACAGGAACTCGATAGGAATGATCGGAATCAAGAGCAGCCACACGGCTTCGGGCCAGTTGAACAGGTAATACGAGATCGCGCAGACACAGCAGTGCGAGATGCCGTAGGCCAGTGACGTACCGATGAACAGTCCAAGGGCCACTTTTGAGAGGTCAGGGCTGCGCAGCCAGCGGACGATCTGCGATCGCAGCGGCGTGGCGAAAAGGAGCACCGAGAGCCAGTCCACGGTCGAGCCCCAGATGACCGTAGACAGCGGAATCGCGGCCAAGGCGTAGGCACGTCCGAGATACACGCCCAGCGAGATCACGCTCCATACCCAAACGAAGGGCCACCACGCTCGCCCGTGCTCTGTCGAGAAACAGCCCGCCACAAAGCTGGCTGTGATCGCGCCGTAGATCGAAAGGGGCCACACTCCGGCGGTATGCGGCGCGAAGAAGACACCGAGAAGAGTCCCGATTCCCGCTGCTACCGCACCCGCCCAAGGGCCTAGGATCCAGCCGACGAGACCGAACACCCCTTGGCTCATGGGAAAGCTGCCGCCCGACGACAACACCACAGAAAAGGGAATGAACGACAGCGCGGCAACGACCGCGGCGAGCACAACGATGTATGCGATGGGCGCGCCATCAATGGCGGCTCCCCCGTGGAGCTGGACACTGCGCTCGGGTCCGCTGGGTCGAAAGTCGCTCATGATCAGCCGTGACGTCCTTGGAGCTATATCACGCTCCAGTTGTCGGCGAGCAAGTGGCGAATGAGGTGCAGCAGACAGAGCAGGGAAGGGGGGAACGACGGCGCATTCGTGCGGCGCGAGTGCGTCGGCTAGAAGTTGAACTGTGGGCCGACGTACGTATCGATGAATAGACCAAACTGCTCACCCACGGCCGCGAGCAGGTTCACGTCGAGCGAAATGCCGGCGTGGCGGCCGCCGAGATAGAAACCGAAGCCTCCGCCGACGAGCAGCTTGCCCAAGAGCACCGCATCAATGCATGGGCCATTTGCCGGGCAGACGCGGTTCAAGTTGGTCGGCACCGCCGTGACGGTCTTGTCCTGCTTGTTGTAGCCCAGCGTGCCGCCGACGCTGTTGCAGTTCGCCGGCATGGCCTCGGCGCCGGTCTTGCCGTTGAATTCGGCACTGCACAGGTCGGTTGGTTGATAGGGGTTGCTGGCATCGACCATGCCGTTGGCCATCGGGCGCGAGCTATCGATGTTCAGTGAGCCTCGCCACTCGCCACCACCGATGTCCAAGTGCAGATAGGGGCGGAACACATTGCCGGGGACCTTGCGGAACTGGTACCGCAGCTTGCCGAGGGCCATGTAGCCGAACTGTCCCTTGCCCGTCGTCGCAAAGCACGGCGCTGGGTTGTTCGCGCGGTCCTTGCACGGCGAGCCCGAGTAGTAGCTGTGGACGGAGCTATCCGCGTTGTGATTGAGGTACGGCTCAAAGCGGCCGGATACGCCCAAGGACAAGCCGCGCCACAGATAGACACCCAGCTCGGCACGGACGCCAACACCGCTCCACACGAAGCCGCCGCTCGACACGCGCGAGCGCTCGTAGGCTCCGGTTTTGCTGTTGAAGAAGTACGTCACTTCGGCGTTGGCACCGGCTGTGATAAGTGCGCCGCCTGTGCCCACCCCCAGATCGAGGTAGACCCAGTCACGAGCGAGCATGGCTTGGCGCTCAGCATCGGCCCGCTTGACGTAGAGGATTGGATCCTCGACATCCTGGCTCTGTGCGACGGCGATCGCGCTGCCCGAGATGCGGATGATTAGCGGGTTTTCGGGAGCACCCTGGCTGCCGCAGACTCGGCCTTTTCCGTCGAATGCCTGTATGTAGTACTGAAGCGCTTTCCCCGTCACGGCTTCCGCCGGAATCTGGCCCAGCAGGTCGCCTTGCTGCCGTCGACTGGGCACCATCGGGACCTCGGTG
>CAZKOY010000061.1:0-29582 GCA_964554495.1 uncultured Myxococcales bacterium | reverse complement strand
ACCCCATCGTGTGGCAGGCCAGCGAGACGATCCCGGTCGCCATGACCAGCGCGAAATACGCCGGATGCATCGCGGCAAGTCGCGTAGGAGGGCTCGTCATCGCCGTCCGAGATAGCGCAAAAGACCGAGGTTTAAGGCCAGGCACGCGACGCTGGCCCCAAAGGCCGGCCAGACCGCGCCGTCGTCCCCCCCGAGGAACGCGTTCATCGTCGCGGTGAAGAGCCACAGCTGTAGGACGACGAGGAGCAGGACGAAGCACAGGACGCCGTTGACGACCGTGGTCCGCTGCTCGCGCGTCAACTGGCGGGACAGGCGCGACATCAGCTGGTCCTCGCGGTCACGTCGACGGCAAACACCTCGCCATCCACGACCTCGAGCTCGATCTGCGGCAGCGGTCGCGGCGGCGGACCCGAGAGATTCCGGCCGGTCGCGAGATCGAAGGAGCCGTTGTGGCACGCGCAGTCAAGCACACCGTCCTTGAACCGCGGGATCACCGCGCACGCGAGGTGCGTGCACTTCTGGCTGAACGCGACCAGCTTGTCTTCGGCGAGGCGGATCAGCAAACAGGGATCGTGCTCGCCGGGGTAGTCGAACATCAGCGATTCTCCGACGGGCACGTCGGTCATGGCGGCGATCCGCTTGCGCGGCGGCGGCGGGCGACGATGCCGGACCAGGCTCTGCGCCGCGATCCACCCCTGACCCGCAGCGAACGCGCCGCTGGTCAGGACGAGGAACTTCGTGAAGTCGCGGCGCGCGACGTGGTGATCCTGCGGCCAATCGATCGCGAAGTCGCGCCGCCAGCGCGGCTGCTCCGCCATGGATCGGCCGTCGGGCGGCACCGTAACGTCGTCGCGGTCGTACGCCGGCCCATACACTTCGGCGCGCGCGGTTCCGGTGAGCCCCTGCCGGGCCTCGGCGGTAAGTCGCGCGTCGAGCGCGAGATCCTCCTCGAAGCGCCTCTGCGGATCGTCCGCCATGTCAGACCTCCACCTCGGCGAAGGGATCAGGGTCGTCGCCCACCACCGGCAGCCGCACCGCGCGGCTCGGCGGACGCTCGTCCATCGCCGCGGTCACGTCGATCTGCGCGGGCGCGGCCGGCCGGCGCGGCACCATCACGTTGACCCGCGTGCGGATCACCTGGTCGCCGAACCGAAACGTATTCGTCGGCATCGACTGCGGGCGCAGCGCCGAGATCTGCTCGCGCGTGCCGAAGTACAGCGCCTGGCTCGGACAGACCGTCGCGCACATCGGCTTCTTGCCGACCGAAGTCCGGTCGTAGCACATGTCGCACTTCATCATGATCGCGCGATCGATGTACAGCTCGGGGACTCCGAAGGGACACGCCACCACGCAGTTGCCGCACGCGATACAGCGTGGCTTGCGCGCGCTCTGCACCACACCATCCCCCGTGCGCTTGATCGCGTCGGCCGGGCAGACCTCGGCGCACGTCGGCTGCTCGCAGTGCATGCACACGACGGGAACCGTTTGGACCGACGCGCCGCGATCGATGTACTCGAGGTGGATCATCGGCTCGCCCCGGTGCGTGTCGCATTCGGTGCATGCCTCCACGCAGGCGCGGCACCCGATGCAACGGCTCGGGTCGACGAAGAACTCGAGGTGCTGCGGGACGCTCATTGCTGGGCCTCCCTTTCCTTGGCGTAGGCGGGCGGGCCATCGGCGGGCCGCAGCCGGCAGCCGCAGACCTTATATTGAGGGATCTTGCTGATCGGATCCTGCGCCGCCACCGTCAGGCGATTTGCGCTCTTGTCGCCAGGCCAGTGGTAGGGAATGAAGATCGTATCGGGCCGGATGGTCGTCACCACCATCGCGCGCAGCGTGATCGCGCCGCGGCGGGTCTCAGCCGTCGCCCAGGCGCCATCGGCGATCCCAAGCTTCTCGGCAAGACGCGGATGCAGCTCGATCCGCGGCTCGGGGTAGTGCTTGACCAGCGGACCGATACGACGCGTCTGCGTCCCAGATAGAAATTGGCTCACGACGCGCCCGGTGGTGAGGAACAGCGGATATTCCTCGGACACATCGTCGACCGCGGGCCGGTACTCGGCGACATTGAACCGCGCCTTGCCATCTGGGAAGTAAAAGCGCCCCTTCCCCTTGGCGACCGGGTTGTCGCTGCCGGGCTCGAACAGGCGCGGCGTCCCCGGGTGGTCGTCGCTCGGGCACGGCCAGAACACCCCCATCTGCCGCTCGATCTTTTCATAGCTGATGCCGGAGTAATCCGCGACGCCGCCCTTGGATGCCACGCGGAGCTCGTCGAAGATGGCCCGCGGGCTGTCGAACGTGAACCCGTGCGGTCGCCCGAGCGCCTTCGCGAGGTCCTGGATGATGCGCCAGTCCTGTCGCGCCTCGCCGGGACAGTCGACTGCCTTGTTGATCTTGATGACGCGACCCTCGACCTGCGTCACCGTACCCTCGTCCTCTTCCTGCAAGCTCCCCGGAAGCACGAGATCGGCGTGGCGCGCCGTGTCGTTGAGGAAGAAGTCGATCGCGACGTAGAACTCAAGCTTCTCGAGCGCACGCGTCACGAACTGGTTGTCCGGCAGCGAGACCTTGGGGTTGAAGCAGATCGAGATGAGCCCCTTGATCTCGCCCGCGTCGATCTTGCGGAACAGCTCGTACGCATCGACGCCCGGCCCCGGCAGATCCGCCTCTTTGATGTTCCAAACCGAAGCGATGTACTTCCGATGGTCCGGGTTCGAGATGTCGCGCCAGCCCGGCAACTGATCGCACTTCTGCCCGTGCTCGCGACCGCCCTGCCCATTCGCCTGACCCACGATCGTGCCGTAGCCGCTCTTGGGCTTGCCGATGCGGCCGGACGCCAGCACAAGATTGATCGTGCCAAGCGCGTTTTGCACGCCGTTCGAGTGGTGCTCGATGCCGCGCGCGTGAAAGAGGAAGCTCGACTTCGCTATCCCCCACAGCTCCGCCGCCTTGCGGATCGAGCGCTCGGGGACACCCGTGACCTCGGCGACCCGCGCTACCGGCCACGTCGCGCAGTACGCGGCCACTGCCTCGAAGCCCACCGTTTCCCGCTCGATGAAGTCGCGATCGATCCAGCCGTTCTCGATCATAAGCTGGAGCACGCCCGCGAACAGGGCCGCATCGCGCCCCGGCCGGACGGGCAGGTACAGGTCGCAGGTGCGTGCGACCGGCGTGATGCGCGGGTCCTGGACGATCACCTTCGCGCCGAGCTCGCGCGCCTGCCAGATGTAGTTGGTCGTGATCGGCGAGCACTCGGCAACATTGGATCCGGCCACCCAGATGACGTCGGTGCCGACCATATCGGACCATGGGCTCGTCGTGCGATCGATGCCGAACGCCTTCTTGTTCGCGGCACCGGCGCTCACCATGCACAGCCGGCCGTTGTAGTCGATGTACGGTGTCTTCAAGCAGACCCGCGCGAACTTGCCGAGCAGGTAGGTTTTCTCGGTCGTAAGGCTGGCGCCGCCAAGCACACCAACTGCGGCCGGCCCGTGCAGATCTTGGATGCGCCGAATCTCACGCGCGGCGCGCTCGATCGCAGCATCGTATGGCATCGACCGGAATCCGTTCTCGACTGACGGATCGCGCGCGAGCGCGGTCAGGAGTCGGTCAGGATGCGAGCCTTGCAGGTAGCGCTTGACGCCCTTCGGGCAGAGCATGCCGCGGTTGAATGGGAAGTCCTCCCACGGCTCGAACCCGATCACCGCGTCGTTCTTCACTTTGAGCTGTATCCCGCACTGCTGGCCGCAGAAGCAGCAGTGCGTCTTGACCAGCCGCTCCGGCTCGTCGGAAGCACGGCTCAGGGTGCGCGGCGATAGATGCGGACCGAACGCTCGCGTGATCGCCAAATCATCAACGGGCAGTGTCGCCATGATTCTCTCCCCGCCACAGCGCGCCTTGTGCAAGCCCGAACATCGCGCGCCGGCACGCTGGGCAGATCCGCTGATAATGACCGGTACCGCCAGATGTTTCGTATTTGAAGCCGAGCTCGCGCTCGACGTCGATCAGGTCGCGGATCATCGCGGCGGACGCAAACTCGCGGTCGCACCGTGCGCACCGCGCCTGCTCGCTGCGTGCGCCCACATCTTTATAAAAGCCGACTCCGAGCTGCGCCGGTCGCTGGAAGATGTGGAAGAACTTCCCGAAGGGCAGCCAGAGGAGCGTCACGATCACGGTGACCGCATGCAGGATCGCCAGGAAGTCGTACGCATAACCTCGCAGCCAGGTGTAGCTCACGGTTAGCATCAGCCCGGTCATGCTGATGGCGCCGAGCAGAACGAGCGGCAGGATGTCCTCACCGAACTGCTGCGCCGCCATGGCGCCGTGGTCGATCATGCGCCGCCGAAACGCGAGCATCACGCCGGCCAGCACCAGGAACGACGCCCAGACGAGCCCATGGAACACCATGAAGGCGAGCCAGGAGGCGACCGGAAAATCACCCGCTGCGAAGCCGAACACGTAGGTGCGGTAGGTGTCGAGGTGGCCCGGTACCGTCTCGAAATGGATCCAGCCGAACACCAGCGGGAAGGTAATCGCGGCGGCGATGATGCAGCCCCACATGAGGAGCCAATGCGTCAGGCCGCGCAGCGCGCTGCGCCGAAAGATGAAGCGATTGCCCGCGACCTCGACGACCGCGCGCTGCACGAAGCGCCCGAGGTTGCCGGCGAGAAACCGCGGCGACACGAACGCCTGCCAGCCCCGCTTCCAGTACATTCGCGTCGGCGGACGCTGCAGCCACATCGCGTACCGATAGGTGATGCCGAACGTCGCGAACAGCGTCGCGAACGTGTATCCGACCAGCGCGGCGTCGAAGTTTGCGAGGCGACGCGAGCCGACGATGATCAGGACGGCGAGGGCGAGCGTAAAAATGCTCGCCCACAAGGACGCCCGCAACGCGTGTGATCTAGCCACCATCTGATTAGCCTCTAGTCGGATTTCCGGGCGTTGGCAAGTTCCCTGCGATGCGCCTCTCAGCGGAAGGATTGGAACCCGCCGGCCGAGCCACCACGAGGACATTTCCCTCCGGGTCGGCGAAATACGCTGCTTCATCGCCCCACGGTCGCGGACCAAGTGGGCTTAGCAGCCGCGCGCCCGCTCGCCCCAACCGCTCCATGAGCGGAGCCGGGTCGTCCGCGTGGAAATAGAGCTCCGTGGCAGCGGTATGGTCCTCCGGAGCACACGCTGCGCGCCGTCCGGTGTTGCGGGCGAAGCCTTCATGATCATAGAGCCCGACGCGCTGACCGCCGGGCATCTCCATCTCTACGTAAACCGGAACCTCGACGAGCACCGGCCAGCCAAAGACCTCCCGATAGAAGGCGACTGCCCTCGCCAGATCACGCACGGCGAGGATGATGAGGACCAGTTTCGGCTGACCGAGCATCAACTACATTTATCACTAACCCTGCTTCCCTTCCTGGGAGATTTCCTTCTGCCCGAAAGCGCGCTCTGCGGATCGCAGGGCCGATTCGGCAGTACGATGGGCGGCGGGTCCATCGAAGTGGGGGGCTGTTCGCACCGCGGGCATGGCCTTCGCGCGTTCGAGCAGCGTCACGGTTTCGCTGCCGAGCAGCGATTCACAGATGGCGTACAGGCCCTCCGGCCCTTCCTCTCGAGGATTGTGGCGGGTGAGCAGCCGGCGAATTTCATCGACCAGCGCCGCATCTGGCGTCGGCACCATCAGCGACGCTAGAGCCGCATGCTCCACATGCAGCGCATGCGCCAGAGCCAGCGGCTTGCCGCCGTTCTGCTTTCGCGCGGCGGGCAGGAGGAGCTTCTCTTCAATTCCGATATGTCGGAGCAGACCGGAGCGGAAGCTTTCGAATGCTTCATGATCGAAGTGCGCGGGATCGGCAACGCTCTTTAGGAGGAGCGCATCCAACCGCGCATGATCTTCGAGCAGGTAGCTGGAGAGTGTGTTGCCCACGGTTCCCTCGCTTCGTAAATAACCATCGCAACCCGCGTACCAGCCTTTCCCCGTCGCTGCATCGCATACTATGCGCACAATTTTCTGCGTTTGTACGCCAAAGCGAAAAAAATTCGCGAATTCGGTTTAGATGAAGATCCGGGACAGGTAGTCGGCGAACTTGAGCTGATCCGCGGGCTGCCCACGATAACCCACATAGCCGTCGGGGCGAATCAGATACAGGCACTCACCGCGCGCGCCGTAGGCCTGGTGTAAGAGCGCGTCTTTGTCGAAGAGCATCGGGCCATCGCGCAGGATGCTCGGTGGATCGCCGGGGCGCGGCACAATCTGCACGAAGTAAGAACGCATTAAGTCGGGGTACCGGGCGAGCGCCCAGGCTTCGATCGCAGCCAGCCGCGCGTAGCTTTCGTCGCTGTTCATCAGGCCGCCGAATAGCAGCAGGGTGTGCTGGCGTCCGCTGAAGAGCTGGAAAAGCCGCGTCGCATCCTGGCCGGTTTCGTCGACGAGCGCCCCATCAAATGCTCGCTCCCCGGGCCTGGGTCCGTGGCCGAAGTCCAGCCAATCGCGCAGGCTGATGGAGTCGCCGGGCTCATGATCCGTCGAGAGGCGCGTGCTGTGGTTCTGCCCGACGATCGGGCTTTTGCGGTATCCGACGTCGAGCATCGACAAGTTGCGCGAGACGCGTCTTTGTACCAGCCCCACCGACGTGACGAAGCGCAGCATCGCGTCACGCAAGCTCTGCGCGGCGGGATTATAGATGGTGAAGAGATCCTGCATGCCGCGTGTCGCCGCGTCCGTGACCTGGAGCAGCGCACGCGCCACCGGCGCTCGCTCGGCGGTGTAGGAATCGAGGAGGAGCGGGCTCCCTTGTTCCTTATGGCAGAGCGCCAGCTTCCACGCGAGGTTATAGGCGTCCTGCATGCCGCAGTTCATTCCCTGTCCCGTCGCCGGGCTGAAGGTGTGCGCGGCGTCGCCGGCCAGGAACACCCGGCCGACGCGAAACTCCTCCACCATGCGGCAGTGGATCGTGTACTCGTTCATCCACGCGGGGTCGCTGATGCGCGCCCCCTTGGGACCGCGGGTGTCGAGCAGCCACTGGAAATTCTCCAGGCTCGGACCGAGGCCGGCGTCGAAAGCGAGCAGGCGATAGCGGTGCTGGCCCGGAAGGGGAAACGCGGCCAGCGGGCCGTGCTCCGAGACAAAGCCGATCATCTCGTCATCAGCATGACGCAGCGGCCAATCGATTTTCACGTCCGCCTGCAACACCCGCTGCGCGTAGGTGGTGCCTGAAAATTCCAGCCCCAGGATCCCCCGCACGGCGCTGTGCGCACCGTCGCAACCGACGAGCCATGCGGCCCGAATCTCTTCCCGCTCATCGCAGCCGGCGCGCTTGACACTGGCGATTACCTGCTTCGCATCTTGCCGCAGCTCAGCGAGATGCACCTGACGCTCGATCGAGACGCCCAGCTCGGCGAGACGGTCGCTGAGCAGCTGCTCGGTCTCGCGCTGCGGCAGGCTCAGCATGAACGGGTACCGCGAGTCGAGCTCTCCGACGATAATGTGGAAGAGTCGCTTCATCTCCTGGTTGTACATGCTGAGCAGGTGCAGCGGTTGGCCGCGCTCGAGGAAACGGGTGACGAATCCGAGCTGCTCCAGAATCTCGAGCGTCCGCGTCTGGAGCACCTGCGCTTTCGAGGCCAGTGTCGGCCCCTTGCCCGCGTCAATGATGCGGACGTGGAGCCCGTGATGAACGAGCGCGCATGCCAGGAGCATTCCCGTCGGACCAGCACCGACGACAAGAACATCAAGAGCCCTTTCAGTTTTCGTATCCATGGGAGTCCTTTTTTAGTTCATTAGCCATGCGCAGCCCGCACGAGCAACAGGCCAGTTGCCATGGTGCTGAGCACGAGCAGCCAGCCGATTCGGTGCAGCTGCTTCGGCGACGGCGGGAAAATCAAGAGTGTGCAAGCCATCCCGACCACCGGTGCCGCGGCGACCGCGACCGCTGCGGAGGTTTGTGTAACGAGCCAGCAGCCGGAAAGCGAGAGCAACGGAATCGCGACCGGGGCACGCGTACAGCGCAAGGTCTGCTTTTGACCGTAAATCGCTCGGCGCAATGACAGCGTGACGAGTCCAAAGCCCAGCGAAAAAATGCCCCAGGCGCAAAGAGCGAGTCGCACCGGAACGCCGCCTGCGACGGCAACCGGGAGCCCGGCAGCGGACAGCGCAAACGCCGCGACGATCTCGCCCCAATCCGTTCGCTCCTCTTTGCGAAAGATGAGAAGCGAGAGCGCCAGCGCCCCGCCGAGCGGTGCGACAGACGCCAGGCGAGCAGTCTGACTCGACAGCATCAGCGCGAGCCCGGCGCAGAGCAGCGTGCCGACGGCGAGCAGAGTCAACCGGAGGCGCGCGCGAGCACCCAGCTCGCGAAACGCACGCGAGCCGCGCTGACCCAGCAATACGAGCAGCGGTTCATGCGCGAAGAATGCGAACACCGCTGCCGCGGCATAGAGGAATGCCGCTGCGGTAGGTCGCCCCGAGAACAGCGCCGTGAGCAGTGGCAGTGCTAGCTGCCCATAAGCGCCGTGCTCTCTCGGCATGAGCGAACGCGGTGAGGAATGAGCCGCCATGGACAGACTCCCATCTCGAAAAGCGCGCTTACATCAGGAAGCCAGCGCGCGATGAAAAACCAATTCTTCGAGGCGAATGTGCTCCCGCAAAGAATCATCGATCGCGGCCAGACCCTGCACGATCGACTGCGTCGCCTGCGCACCATCCATCAGCGGAATGTATCGCTCACGGAGCTTGCCCAACCGAGCGAGCAGCTCTTCGGTCTGCTTGTGATCGTGCTGCATCACTTTGATCGGCGCTTTGGCCGACGCGCTGCGCCCAGCTCGAATCCAGGGGAAAAGCACCTGCTCTTCCTTCTCCATGTGCAGCTCGAGCTCCTCGCGCAGCGTCGAAAAGCACTGCCAGATCTCTTCCAGAATCGCTTGCCGCTCGACCGAGCAGCCGCGGGGTGTCGCGCGCGCTTGGGAGATGAGCAAGTGGATTCGCGCGAGGTCTTCACGCAGCGGTGCGTGATAGGTGTGCAGGATATGATCCAGGATTTGCGAGAGCGGACTCTCGAGCCACCTCGGAGCAATTGCACCGGCCGGGACGGATACATGATTCGGCTGCATAGGAAGTCCTTCCTTACTGTTTGCCATTGCAAGGCTTGAACCAGCTGGAGTTACTCAAGCATCGGCAGCGGAGCCGCAAAAATTGCGCCCAACTTTCCCGCGCGCGCAATTTTTTCCGAGATCTCTGCGACGGGCAGAGGGTTCTTGACTGGCATTGTGATTGCTGTAATTCCCTTAGAAAAAGGACTTCGCGGAGGCTTCCATGTTGGCTCGGTTTTCTCGGTTCACGGTCTCGGCTCTGCTTGTGATCCCGCTCCTCTGCGGTGCAGGCTGCAACAAATCTTCCGCGACGGCTGACGACGTCATCTCCCCCGAAGCCAAGAAGGAAGCGGAAGAGCTGTTCTCCACGCGCTGCATGACCTGTCACGGCCCGCAGGGACACGGCGACGGACCGGCGTCGGCGGGGCTGACACCCAAGCCGCGCAACTTCAGCGACAAGACGTGGCAGGCCACCGTCACCAACGCGCACATCGAGAACATCATCCTCAATGGTGGAATGGCCGTCGGCAAGAGCCCCGCCATGCCGCCCAACCCCGACCTTTTACCCAAGCCCGCGGTGGTCAAGGGCCTGCGCGCGTACATCCGAAATCTGGGGAAATGAGCCATGAGATACCTACACGGTCGAACACTTGGATGGGGTCTGGCCTCGCTGTGCTTGAGCGGAGCGATTGCGTCTTGCGACAATCCACCGGGCGGACAGCAGGCTGGCGGGGCGAATCTCGCCGAGCTCATGAAGGCGCGCGGACTGACTGAAGCCGATGTCACCGCGGCGCTGAAGACGTACATGCCGAGCGGCAAGAAGGATGAGTACTATTTGTTCGCGTCCGGCGGACATGGCGGCAACCTCATCGTCATTGGCGTGCCGAGCATGCGCATCCTCAAATACGTCGGTGTGTTCACGCCCGAGCCCTGGCAGGGCTACGGCTTCGATGAAGAATCGAAGAAGGTCCTAAAGGGTGGCCGCCGCGCCGGCCGCGATATGAATTGGGGCGACATGCACCACCCCGCGCTCAGCGAGACCAAGGGCGACTACGACGGCGACTTCATCTTCGTCAACGACAAAGCCAACCCGCGCATCGCCGTGGTCAGCCTGAAGGACTTCAGCACGGTGCAGATCGCGACGAGTGAGCTCATTCAAAGCGAGCACGGCTCGACCTTCGTCACCCCCAACACCGAGTACGTCATCGAGGCCAGCCAGTATCCGGCGCCGCTCGGCGGCAGGTACGCGGACATCAGCAAGTTCAACGAGGAGTATCGCGGCGCCGCCATCTTCTGGAAGTTCGATCGCCAGAAGGGGCGCATCGATCCCGAGCAGTCGTGGGCGGTCGAGCTGCCGCCCTATATGCAGGATCTCGCGGACGCCGGAAAGCTCGACAGCGACGGCTGGGCCTTCTTCAATTCATTCGACACGGAGCGCGCCTACGGCGGCAATGCCGAAGGCAAGCCGCCGCTCGAATCGGGCGCCTCGCAGAATGACATGGATTACCTGCATGTCTTCAACTGGCGCAAGGCCGAGGAGGTAGTCAAGGCCGGCAAGACGCAGCCCATCGCCGGCATGAAGGTCATCTCGCTACAGACGGCCATCGATGAAGGCCTCTTGTACTTCATCCCCGAGCCGAAGAGCCCGCACGGCGTCGATGTGACCCCCGACGGCAAGGAAATCGTCGTCGGCGGCAAGCTCGACACGCACGCCACCGTCTACAGCATGGAGAAGATCAAGGCCCTGATCGGCCAGAAGAAGTTCGACGGCAAGGATCCCTACGGCGTGCCGATCCTCAACTTCAAGGAGTCAATTCGCGGGCAGTGCGAGATCGGACTCGGCCCGCTGCACACGCAGTTCGACAACCAGGGCTTTGCGTACACGTCTGTCTTTATCGAGACCAAGGTGGCCAAGTGGTCGCTCAAGGATCTGAAGGTCGTGGACAAGATCCCGACCCACTACAACATCGGTCATCTCGCCGCCGCGGAAGGAGACACCGTCAGTCCCGACGGAAAATACCTGGTCGCGATGAACAAGTGGGCCATCGATCGCTTCGCCGATGTCGGGCCGCTTCTACCGCAGAACTTCCAGCTGGTCGACATCAGCGGCGAGAAGCAGCAGATGCTTTACGACATGCCGCTGCCGCTTGGCGAGCCGCACTACGCGCAGATGATCAAGGCGGACAAGATCAAGTCCATCGAGATCTACAAGCCCATGGGCATGAACGCCATCACGCACGAGCACGATCCCTTCGCGGTCGAGGGTGGCAAGGAACGCATCGAGCGCAGGGACGATGGTGTCCACGTCTACATGACCGCGGTGCGCAGCCACTTCACACCCGACATCATCCGCGTCAAGCAGGGCGAGACCGTCCACTTTCACATCACCAACATCGAGCAGGCCAAAGACGCCACGCACGGCTTCACCGTCGGCTCGCACAGCTTCAACCTGAGCCTGGAGCCAGGCAAGCACGCCAACGTCAGCATGGTCGCGGACAAGGCCGGCGTGTTCCCGATGTACTGCACGGAGTTCTGCTCGGCGCTCCACCTGGAGATGGCGGGGTACTTCCTTGTTGAACCCACGGAAACCGCGGCAGCGGCTACCAAGCCAGCCAAGAAGTAGCGGCGCCCGCGTTTGCCTGCTGCTCTGCCTGATGGCGAGCTGCCGCGGCGCGGCGGGCCTGCCCGCTCCCGAGTCGCGCGAGCCGCTGCCGGTCGCGCGCCCCGAGACCTGCGAGGAGGCTTCGCCGGGACAGTCCTTGCAGGCGCTGATCGAGCGGGCTCCGGACGGCAGCGCAGTCTGTCTGCGCCCCGGCGTCTACCCTGAGCACATCCGCGTCGATCGCGGCCTCACCTTGTGGGGGCCGCGCGATGCGGTCATCCGCTCCGATGGCACCGGCACCACCGTGCGCGCCGCCGGACGGGGTACTAGACTCCTCGGATTTACTATCGAGGGCAGCGGCAGTCGCTATGACAAGATGGACTCCGGACTGCACATCCAGGGCGAGGAAATCGAGGCGCAAGGGCTGCTTATCCGCCGCGCCGTCTTTGGCGTCAATGTCGAACGATCGCGCGACGTGCTCATGCGCGGCAACGTCATTCTGGGTACTGGTGACGCGGCGCTCGGCCTGCGCGGCGATGGTATCCGTTTCTGGGAGGTTACCGGCGCGCGTATCGAGCAGAACTTCGTCACCGGCAGCCGCGATCTGGTGATTCGCTATACCAAGCACACGCGGATCGCCGGCAACACGGTCACTCGCGGTCGCTATGGACTGCATCTCATGTACAGCTCCGACGTGACGCTCGAGGACAACCGCTCGCTTGGCAATGTCGTCGGCACCTTCATCATGTACAGCCGCGATGTGCGCTACCTGCGCAACCTGATCGCCGCGTCTTCGGGCGCCGCGGGCATCGGGCTCGGCATGAAGGAATCGGGCAACGTGTTCGTCCAGGGCAACGTCTCTTTGCGCAATAACATTGGGCTCTATCTCGATACCTCGCCGCTGCAGCTCGGCGACAGCAACAGCTTCCGCCATAACGCCTTCCGGCTTTGCAACTCCGGCGTCATCTTTCACAGCAGCCAGCGCGGCAATACGTTTTCGGAGAACAGCTTTCGCGACAACCTGGAACAGGTGCGCGTCGAAGGCGGCGGCGATGCGCTGGGCACCCACTGGGAAGGCAACGACTTCGACGACTACGCCGGCTTCGACTTTGATGGCGATGGCCAGGGAGATGTCCCCTACGAAATCTATAGTCTCTCGGGCGATCTGCAAAACCGCTTTCCCGATCTGGCCTTCTTTCGCGGCAGCCTCGCCCTCAGCCTCGTCGACGCGGTGACGCATCTTTTTCCCCTGTTCAAGCCACGGCCAGTGCTCATCGACAAGCGGCCCACCCTGAGCCGCATCGACGTGGAGGTTCCTCGTGCGAATTGAGCTTCGCGATGTAGATAAGCGGTTCGGCGCGAACCATGTCTTGCGCGGCATCGGGCTCGAGGTTCCGCGCGGCCGTCGCATCGGCCTCATCGGTCCCAACGGCTCCGGCAAGTCGACGCTGACCCGCGTGATCATGGGCATGCTGTCCTGTGCAGGCGTGGTGCGTCTCGATGGGAAGGATCCGTCCGCGCCGGGCAGTGCCCTCCAGTCCCGCATGGCTTATGTGCCCCAGATCGCGCCCCAGCTTTTCGCGCCGATCGGCGAGGTCTTGCGCGCGGTGTGCGAGCTACGCAGCTTGCCCCGCGCCCGCGTCAAGGAGACAGCCGACGGGCTCGGCTTCGACATCGATGCGCTCGCCGCACGTCCATTTCGCAATCTGTCGGGCGGGATGAAGCAGAAGTTCCTCATCGCGCTGGCCCTCGCGTCGCGCGCGACCCTGCTCATCCTCGACGAACCGACAGCCAGCCTGGATGCCTGGGCGCGCGATCGCTTCTTTCGATTGTTTCAGGATGTGCCAGAGGACACCACGCTCATCCTCTGCTCGCACCGGCTGGAAGAAGTCCGGCACCTGGTCGATCACGTCGTGGCGATGCAGGACGGGAAGGTGGTGTACGACGGCGCCGCCGGGGAATTTCTGTCGCAGCGCGCTTTATCGATCATCGAGATCAGCCTGGATGCTGGCGCCGAAGCCGAGTGGCTCGTCGAGCAGGGCTTTCGCCAGGGAGTAAAGGGCGACACCGACCGCTGGCTGCGCACGGTCAGTCGCACCGACAAGATGCAGGCGCTGGCGGGGCTGCGCGAACGACTCGGCGACCGTCTTCGCGACTTGAACGTCCGCGAGCTCGAGACAATCGACGTTCCGCAAAGCCAGCCAGCAGGAGGCGTTCATGGCTGAAGCGCGACGCTTCAAATGGCTGCTCCCGTCCATCTGCGCGATCGCGGTCCTTATAGCGATCGTTTTGGTCGTGCGCTTCACGCAGCGGCTGCCCAGCGGCCTGGTCCCCATCGTGTGGGATCGCGAGGCATGCGCCGAGTGCCACATGCACGTTGGTGAGCCGCGCTTCGCGGCACAGCTTCAGACCAAAGAAGGCGCGGTGCTGAACTTCGACGATCCGGGGTGCCTTTTGCGCTATCTTGCGACTCGTCAGCCGAGCGTCCACGCGCTGTACTTCCACCATCTGCGAAAGGACCTCTGGCTGCCGCGCGCGGTGGTGGGGTTCGTGCCGGCGGAGGGGACACCCATGGGTTATAACCTCGGAGCTGTCGAGGCGGCGACCTCGGGAGGGCTCTCTTTCGAAGCGGCGCAGGCGCAGGTGGCCGCCCGCGATTCGAGGAGCGCCGAATGAACATCGAGCTTCTCGCCGTCGCGCGTCTCGAGCTCGCCGAGGTCCTGCGCTCGCGCTGGCTGCTGTTCTGCGGAATCATCTACGCGGTGCTCGCCGCGATGTTCGTCCTCGTCGGCGTGCGCGAGTCGAACGTGCTCGGCTTCACGGGCATGGGGCGCGTCCTCATGTCGTTTACGCACGCACTGTTGCTGCTGCTGCCGCTGCTGGCGCTGACCGCGACCGGTCAGCTCATAAACCGCGCGCGTGACGACGGCACGCTGGAGATGCTGTTCAGCCATCCGCTGTCGCGCGGGCGCTATTTTCTTGGCATCACGCTGGTGCGCTACGCGCTGCTCCTCGGCCCGTTGATCATGCTCGTGCTGCTGCTCGGCGGGCTCGGCAGCCTGTTCTTGCGGCAGGCGATTCCGTGGGCGTTTCTTGGGCGGGCGCTCGCGATCAGTGCTGCGCTGCTCTGGGCTTTTTTGGGGCTGGGGCTGCTCATCTCGACGGTGGTGCGCAATCAGGCGCGCGCCATGATGTACGTGCTGGTGGCTTTCGGGCTGGGCGTGGCGCTGCTCGACTTCGGCGTCATCGGGCTTCTGCTCAAGTGGCGGCTGCACGCCGCGACATTGTTCGTCATCTGCGCGGCAAACCCGGTGCAGGCGGCGCGCATGGCGCTGCTCTCTGCCGCCGAGCCGGAGCTCGGCACGCTGGGGCCTGTCGGCTTCTTCCTTTCGAGCCGCATCGGAGAGAACGCGCTGTTCGCGCTGGGCACTCTGTGGCCGGTGGCGCTGGGCTCACTCTTGTGGGGGGCGGCGAGCCGCCACTTCCGCAAGAGCGATCTCGTCTGAGCGATGCCCCGAAGAGTCAAGGAGAGGATCGTGAAGGACGCAGTCAAAAAGTTCTACGAGTTTCTCGATCGGCCGCTCTTTCCGAGTGCGCGGCTGCTTCTCGTCGTTCTGCTCGTACCGCTATTCGTGAGTCTGGTCGTGCCGCTGTGGCAGATTCGCATGGAGGCGCCGCAGTATCCGCGGGGCCTGCACATGGACATCTATTCCTACACCATCGAGGGTGGCAACGACGGGCACGACATCGTCGAGATCAACACGCTCAACCACTACATCGGCATGCACAAGATCGACCGTCAGTCGCTGTCCGATCTCGACTTCATGCCTTTCCTGTTCGGTGTGCTCGCCCTGCTCGTCCTGCGGGTGGCGGCCATCGGCAACGTGCGGGCGCTCATCGACCTGACGGTGCTCGCCGGCTACGGCTGCACCTTCGCGTTCGGGCGCTTCATCTATCGCCTGTACGTATTCGGGCACGAGCTCGATCCGACCGCGCCGGTCAAGGTGAAGCCGTTCACGCCGGTCATTATCGGCTCGAAGCAGATCGCCAACTTCACGACCCACAGCTATCCGCAGCTCGGTGCGATCCTCGTCGGCGTATTCCTTCTCGGACTCGTCTTGATTCTCGCCTGGCACTTGATCGCCGGCCGGCGCGCTGCCGCGGCAGCCGGCTGAGTGTGCGTCAAAGGATATTCCGCGCCAGCATCCCCACCGCAACGATCAGGATGAGGATGGCGAAGCTCCGGCGCAGCGCTGCCACCGAGATCCGCTTGGACAGAAGTCCCCCGGCGGTGCTGCCCAACGCCATGACGAGCGCCAGGACAGGCACCACGTCCCAGCGCACGGAGGCATGGGCCAGGTAGCCAAGCGCGCCCATGCTCGCCTGCAGCGTGATGACGAAGAGGGACGTGCCGATGGCTCGGTCCATCGGCAACCCGCCGAGCTCGGTTAGCGCAGGAACGATCAGAAACCCGCCGCCGACGCCGAGCAGCCCCGCCAGGAAACCCGTCGCGGATCCAACCGCGGCACCTCGAACCAGCGAGGGCGGCGGGCGCTCGGGCGCGGCAGCCGAACGCCGACGGAGCATGGCAACGGCGCTTATCGCCATGAGCGCAGTGAATCCCAAGAGCAGCAGCTTGGTGGGAACAGAGCGGGCAGTCCGTCCACCAAGATAGGCCCCCGCCATTCCAGCGATCCCAAACGCGGTTCCGACGGAGAAGACCACGCGCGAGGCTCGTGCGTGTACCACGACCGCCACCGCGCTCGTCGCAGCCAGGATGACCTGGGTCGACGCGAGCGCCGACTTCGGCTCCATTCGCAGAACGTAAAGCAGCACCGGCACCATCAAGATCGAGCCGCCTCCGCCGAGCAGACCGAGGAGGATTCCGATGACGAAGGCGAGGGCAAGCGCCACGGTGAGCATCGCGAATCCTAGATCAAGGCCGGCGCAGCTTGAGGAGCAAGAACACCGCCCAGAGCAAGAGCCCGAGCAGCGCGAGCCCCGCCGCCGCAGTCAGACCGTCGAGGAAGTATATGCCGAGCCAGTCGGCGCCCACCCGTAGCGCCGCGGCCAGATAGAGCAGCAAGACCGTCGTCGCGACGGCGGGCGAGCTTCGTTCAGCTTCTGCTTCATGGCCTGAGTGAAGCAGGGTCACATGGACCGATGTGGCGAAGGTCAGGGCCATCAAGCCGGCAACGAAGGTGATATGAAGACAGGCGACGCGATGCAGCGGCGTCGCAGCGGCACAGAGAAATCCCACGGGGATGAGCCACAGCGCGACGCGAAATAACACCCGGTGCAACCCTGCGCGCCGTCGCGGCTGCCACGGCAGCGTCACCCGCCACAACAGCGCCGCGCAGAGGATTCCGCGGAGCAAGAGTCCCGCTGAAATCGAGCCGCTCTGCTCCAGCACAAAGCTGGCAACGAGCGCCACTGCGCCCCCGGCCTGTTGGGCGCGCTGCGCTGTTGCGTGTCGCGGCGGCGGCGGCGCATTTCCCGTCCACAGCATCGGCGCCAACATCGGCGCCAGCCCCAGAACGAGACTGAGGATCAGTCCCTGTTGAGCGAGCTGTCTGGCCAGGCCATACGTCCACGGCGGCGCGCTCGACGGCGGCAAGGTAAACAGCAAGAGCGCGCCTAAGAATCCTTGAAAAAGACCTGCTGGAATCCAGATGAACGATGGTAGCGGCGGCTGCTTCTGTTCGGTCCGACGCAGAGAGCGCAGCGCGTAGCGGCCGAGGGTGAGCAGCACCAGGCAATAGGCGAGCTGCGCGGCGCGCTCTACGCCGAGGCCCAGGCAGAGCGGGACACTGAGCAGGGCGACCGAAAGCAGCACGAGCTCGGGCGTAGACAGAGGCGGCGCGCCAGTCCGCCGCGGCAGCATCGTGCCGAGAAAGCCGACGGCGAAGGCTAAAAGAAACCCCTGCGTCATCGCCATCGCGTGCAGTGGGCCGGGCCAGCCGCGGATCCAGCCAAGCTGCACCAGGGGCCACGGAAAGAGGCCGGCGGCGGCGATTCCCAGTCCGATCAGGAAGCAGAGACGAAAGGGTTCTTTCGACGAAACGAAGGTGCCGATGGCGCTCTTCATGATGATCGCTTTACTCAACGGGAAGTATGGCTTTCGTACATCGCAAATCCGATGCCAATGGCGGCGGCTTCCAGGCTGGTGATGGCACGAAGCCTGCTAGGAATTTGAGCAGGAGATCAACATGCTGCACCCAGGCCAAAGCGTTGCCGACATCGTGTCGGAATTTTCAGAGTGCGCCTCTGTCTTTCAGCGCCACCGCATCGATTACTGTTGCCACGGCAGCATGAGCCTTGCGAAAGCATGCGGCGCGCGCAACCTCGATGTACAGACGCTGCTAGAGGAACTCGAGCAGGCTATCTCGGAACGTGTCGATGCGTGTGAGGATCCCCGCAGTCTGTCGACAGCCGCGCTCATTCGACACATCGAACATCGGTACCATCACTCTTTGCGCAAGACGCTGCCGTTCGTAGAAAAGCTGTCCGCAAAGGTCGGCCGGGTTCACGGCGACCGCAACCCGCGCCTGCGCGAGTTGGAGGCCGTCGTCCGTGAGCTGAACGCGGCCCTCATTCCTCATCTCGATCGCGAGGAGCAAGAGATCTTCCCGGCGCTGACGGCGCGAAGCCCCGCGGATGCCGTCGTGCGTAGAGAGCTATCGGAGATGCTCGAAGAGCACCGGAGCGTAGGAAGGCTCCTCCTGCGCATGCGCGGAGCCGCCGAGAATTTTCAATCGCCTGCGTGGGCCTGCAACAGCTATCGCACGCTGATGACAGAGCTCGAACACCTGGAGGGCGACATCCTGCGTCACGTCCACCTGGAGAACCACGTGCTTATGCCGCGCTTCATACCAGCGGAGCTCGTGCGGTCCATCGCGTGACCGCGGCGCTTGGCTGGTCCGCAGGAATGGACTTCCACGCGAGTTGCCGGGGCGCGGCAAGCCCGCGGCGCGAGCCGGAACAGAAATGGACTATCATCTGTGTGCGCGTTCGAGGCTCCGCTTATGCTGATATCGCTATGAGGTAAATCGTCGAGTCGTTTGCGATTACTGTTTTCGAAACAGCATAAGCGCCATGGTGGGCTTTCCGTCATCACCGTGGCCATAGGGAATCACAAGGTCAAGATGCCAACCCACGGCGGTAAGGCTGCCAGCGAGCTTCTCGGGATCATAGCGACGGGTGCGAAACATGAGGAACCGCCGTTCTGGCGCTCCGCTTTGCATCTTGGCGGTGGCGATGAAGTCGAGGCCGTAGCTGCCAGGAACGGGGCAGCGGGTGTCGAGCTCCAAGTGCAGCTCGACCTCGCTGAGGCCGCGGCAGTACCGGCGGAGAGGGCCGCTGAGGAATGCGGCATGCGAAGGGCGGATGTTGGTCTTTAGAGCGGGGTCGACTCGTTCGATCTCGTCGGGGCGATTCGGCGACGCGTGTGCGATCAAGATGTCGCAAAGAAAGTAGTCGCCTGGGGCGCAGCAGCTCAGCGTGTCGCGAAAGAAACGTACCTCGTCGCGCAAGTTGACAAGCGTGAACCCAAGCAGCGTGTAGATCCGATGCTGCCCCCGCGCTTGCGTCAGCATCGAGTAGCGCGGCAGATCGTGGAAGTTGCCATGAATGGTCCGCACGGGTACGTCGTGCAGCGTCTCGGTCGCGTGCTTGTAGGCGGCGTTGAGCAAGACGTGGCTGATGTCGAGCAGGTAAAGCTCGACCTTGGGCGGACGCGGAGCGCTGCGGATCAAGTGCTCGACCAGCAACACTTCGGCTTTGCCGTCGCCGCAGCCGAGGACGTTGACGCGAAGCGGACGCGGGCCGAGCTGCTCGCCGAGATGACGCGCGATGGTCGCCAGCGGGACGTTGGTTCGGTAGGCCGCGACGTAGGCAGCGGAGTTGCACGTTGCGAGGAAATCAGCGGCACTCTGCGGATCGAAGTAGAGCAGCGTCTGTTCCACTTGCCCTCCCGCGCCGTTTAGGACTTCGACCATGTCCGACACCATGGCCACGGGATCGTACTTGGGCGCAAACCACGAGGTCGGCGTCCAGGCCGCGCCGTCGCTCTGCTCCGCGTCCAGCTCGATGTCACTGACCCGCAGATCCAACTCGGAGACAGCCAGGAGCTTGAGCATCAGGCCGCGGCCGGGGCGCCTGCGCTGGCTCTCGATGTGACGGATCATCGTCGCGGTCACGTCCACTTTCTCAGCCAGCACTTCCTGCGACATCTTGGCCGCGTTGCGACGCTCGCGCAGCAGCGCAGCGAATGCGGACCAATCAACCGGCCCGACTTCCGAAATGTCGTCGGGGTCGCCGACCAGCGTCAGCGCTTTCCGCACGAAACGGATCGAGTCGGCGAGGTTCCTGACTGGAGACTCGGTTTCCTTCTGCATCTCGTGAAGCGCTTCGACGAGCTTCACCTGGATCTGCTCCAGCGTGGTGCTCTCGTTAGGAATGCCAGGACTTGATGTGTGTCGGGGGAGCGCGGCGGGCTGTGCGGACATGACGGACTCCAGACCAGGAACAGCGCGGTTCATAGCACGGCCATGCGGTCATGGATCTAGAATCACCGACGGAGCGACACGTTGTGCGTGCAGCCGTTGTCGAGCCAGGTTCTGTTTTGGTTCGGTTCTGGTTCTGTTTTTGGTTCGGTTGGCGCTTCTTGAAATTTCGCTCTCGACGGGGAGTTGTCAGATGCGCGGGTTTATCCTCGGTTCTGTTTTGGTTCGGGGCTGGTTACGCAAAGTGTTGTAGTTCCCAAAAAGAAAGGGGGCTCACAGCATGAAGAAAACTGATGAGTCCGCCGATGACCAAGCGCGATCCGCAGGCAGCACGAAGTCTGATCCGGTTGTTTCTCCTCGTTGCGGCCTTCTCTGCTCTGGCCGCATGGGAACCCGTCGCTACCGCCGACCCGCGCCTGATGCCGCAGCCCGCGCTGCTGCCGCACTACAGCCCGCTCTGCGATAGCAACCTCGTCGGATGCCTCGACATCGACGACTTCGGCGCGCACGTCTACGGGCACTTGATGGTGCTGCCCAAGACGGACCAGCGTGACACCGCCGCCGTCTTTCCGTATGGCGTGACGTTAGGATTGTTCGGTCGCTTCGCGGGCGGCGTCGCGACGGACTTTAGCTTCTGGCAGATCAACGGACAAGCCGAGAGTCAGCACGGTCCCGTGCGTCTGAACCTGACCGCGCTCCTCTGGCCTTTGCTGCCGTTCAGCCAAGCGCCCCAGATGACGCGAGAGGACGACGGCGCGACGCACTACAAGCCCGCGCATCATCTTCGCATCGGTCTGCACTACGAACACCAGCTCCGCATCGGCCCTTTCAATGGAGCGAATGCGCTCGGTCTGCTCGCCGACCTCGCCGCGCTGCGCGTCATCGCCAACCGAACCGTCGGCCCCGTCGAGCTGACCGCGAGCCTGGGAGCGCTCTATGACTGGCATGGCGCGTTCGCGACCAGCGAGGCGGCGATTCAGATCGGCCTCTACCTCCCCTTCTTTCACGCGCTGAAAATCTACGGCGAGGCGCTGGGCCGGGGATGGCCGGTCTACGCCAAGAAGGGTGACGATGGCATCACTCCCGTTTTGCCCGCGCTGGTCTTGCCCGATGGCACGGACCCGATTCGCCGCCAAAGTGTCCTCGGGCTGGGCTTGAGTTTCCGCCCGCAAGCGCGCATCGACCTCGGTGCCTCGGTGCAGATGGGGCTCGGCGGCTTGGCTCCATCGGCGGTGTTGGTGCGCGTGCTGGTGCTCAGCGCCGGCAAAACGTATCAGGGTCGTGCGGCCACACCCGTTGCACAGCTTGCAGCCGATGTCGCCGTGGAGACGGTGAAGTACATCCACGAATACATCCAGAGCTTGCCCGTTGATCCGAAGCTCGACGAGAAGTGCATGCTCGTGGACTACGACGGCTCGCTCCTGTTCGATCAGCCGCTCGGCGTGCCGACTGCCGACAAGAAGCACTGCATCGTGCAGGGCGAAAAGCTCCGCATCGGCGAGGAGTGGGAGCGCGACAAGAAGCGGTCGGTCGTTTGCTACGACAAGAAGCTGCAAGACTGCCTGATGTACCGGCGACCGGGTGGCAAGACGTATCGCGTCCTGCACCGACCGTGGGTGGGCGACGACTGCGTGCTGCGCGAGAACGTCTACGATCCCGCAGCGTCGAACATGGAGCCCGGCCAGACCCATCGCGCAGTCGAGCTGGCGGTCATCGGCTCGCTGACAAAGGACAAGAAGGGCTGCACCGATCAGACGGGACACGTCCATGCGATCGGCACGCGCTACTACCGTGAGCACGGCCATCTGTGGATCTGCGACGCGCCGCGCATCGAGGAGCAGGTGGACCGCTGCTTCATGGCACTCGGCGAGCTGCCGCAGAAGATGCAGAACCAGATGACGCCGACGGGGCGGGTCGCGCGGGCGCTGAATCATGGGCTCGGCAACAAAGCGAAGCAGATTGAAGCAATCCCTGATCGGGTGGTGGATACGGCGCAAGACATCTCCGACGGGCGAGTCACCCTAAAAACTGTAGAGAAAGCGATTGAGGACAAAGCCACCGACATCGCCAAGCACGCCAACACCGACGATGCGAAGACCTGGATCAAGGAAAAGCTCGACGGGCTCAAGGAGTGGGCTGATAAGCCTGGTATCGAGCAGGCCGAAGACGTAACGGAGGAAGTCGGCGACTCGATGCTGCCGCATCCGGCGACGGTTCTTGGAGCCGTCGTTGCAGGGCCTGCCGGGCGTGGCGTCCTGCGTGTCGCTGGCGAGACTGGCGAGGTCGCCAAGGTTGGGAAGACCGGCAAGCGACTGGCAAAGGTTGGCCGCACAGCGGGTAAGGCTGAGGCCGGGGTTCCGTCGAGCCATCTACCCAGCGCCAAAACCCCACACGGCAATCTTGTTGACGATCGTCCAGCGACGCGATACCAAAAGCTCGATAAGGAGCGCAACCTCCTCAAGCACGGAGTGACCAAGCACGAGGATCCGACGAAGAGGTATTCCAAAAAGCAGATCGGAGAAGGCAGGGTGGAGCCGATCGAGCGAGGCCCCAGGCGGGAAATGCTCAAGAAAGAACGTGAGCTCGTAGAAACGAATCCTGGTCCCGAAAATCGGGAGCCTTGGGCGGGCAAGAGGCGGACCCCCGAGAGCGAAGGTCAGAATGAGTGACAAGCCGACGGTAACAGTAGGCGTCCAGACCGGCGACGTACCCTCGGGCCGGGCAACGGACCCTCACATTGTAGCGATGCGAAACCTGCTTCAGACCCATTGCCGAGGCCCATACAGCCCCGACGTAGATGAGTTTTCGCTGATCTTTCGGATCGATGGCGATATCTGGCATTGGGAAAAAGAGGGCTGCGACCGCATGCGCCGCAGCAAGAAGGAACGCTACATCACCATCGACATCTACGTCCCTCGGGCGAGATGGGAAGGTGTCAGCGGCATCGAGATTCGCAAGTACCTGGCAGCGTGCGTCGAGGATGCGTTTCGGAGAATGATCGGCAAGCTCCAGCGCGACAAGGTAGCTGTCGATGGAGACGCGCTGCTGCGGGACTTCGCCACCGTCAGAGAACAGTATCTGTCTCAGCTCGAAGCAGTCGCTTCGCACTGATCCCAAATCAGAAACGGGGAGAGCAGGAGCGACGATCCTCTGGGTAGTAATCTGCTCAACTCCGATGTGAAGCATCGCGCCTTGAGATGGCGCTCGCGTTGTTGCTGCCGTTGTCCTTCCTGCTGTTGTTCCTGCTGTTGTTCCTGCTGTTGTTCCTGCTGTCGGTTCTGATGTTGGTTCTGATGTCGATTCTGGGTGGCAGCCGCAACGAGGCAACCTCGTGAGCGTATGGAATCCCTGCAATTCTCGGTTCGTTCCGCCCTGCTTGCCAAATAGAATCAACATCAGGAACAACATCAGGAACAACATCACAAACAACATTGCAACCGACATCGCGAGCAGCATCGCAGGCAGCATTTTAGACAACAATACAAACGGCACTACAATGCGAATGTCAGTGACACAAAATCTGTGGACCGATTGCCTATTATATCTCGTGACTTGAGTAATCATAGATTCCATGTTCAGACGATGATCCAGGCTCCTTGCTCGGGCAATACAGAAGAGCAGGCATGGTGCTTCATTTGCCAGAATGCTCGCCATCTGTCCTGCCATGGGGCAGCTTTTCCAAAACACAAAAGGCTCTGCGTGTTTATAAAATACTTTTGACACTTCAATCGCATTGATACCATGATGTGGTCATGGCATCAGGGCAGCATATGTCGAAATGGACGCATGCGACGCAGCCGCCCCGATCTGCCATGGCCGCAGGCAAGTTGATCGCATCTCTGATGGCGGGGCCGTCGCCGGAAGCGATGAAGGATCGGCTTGTGCAGGCTCTCAAGCTGCCCCCTTCAAAGAGTGTCATGCCTTTGATGGCAGCATGGCCGCCGTCGAGTAGTGTCATGCTACAGGCGCTGCAAGAGCTGCCGCCGAAGCGGGTTTGCCCTTCGACGATGCAGCCGCCCTTGTTGAGTCTAGAATCGCCAAGGGCGCAACGATCGCTGAGTATCGCTCAGCCAACGAACAAGCCTTGCTGGCAGCGCCTCGATGCTGCGCCTGCCCGTCACAAAGAACTGGAAGAAAGCTCCACGCGCAGCGCCTTCGCTCCGCTCGGCCCAGCGGCGAAGACGCGAGCGCACTTTCGACCAGTTCGACGGGGGCTGCGGGCGCAACGTCATCCCCGACTTCTGCGTTCCTGCGTAAGAAGTCCCAGAATCGGCCTCTGGATCAAATGGTGCCCGGCGTCAGGCAGCGCTGCGCCTGCGGGCACTTCGGGATGACGTGCATCGGTGCCTTGAGCCTTGAAACATAGTCCTTCTGTCGTCGGCGCTGCTTTCGGCGAGCCAGACCAGCTCGCCGCGCGCGCTGACCGCGTTCAGCTTCGTTCGCTACGGTGTCTTGATAAGACCTATCGGAGTCCGCTTTGAGGCGTCCGCTGAGACCTCGCTGGCCAGGCACCGCAGGAACCCGCGAGGGCCTTGGCTCTCTAGCACATAGGCTCCTGACAACCGGAGGCTGGGCCTCTTTTCCCCGAGATCAACCAATCGCCCCAGTTCCAGCTTCTTACCGGCCACAGTCCACACGATTGTCATGTCTTGTTGCGCGAGGTATTTGAGGAGAGCATCCTTCCGAAAAAGCAGGGCAGTGGGGCCGTCTGTCCGTGCCGTCGGGTCTTGAGCCACCAGCAGCCCAGTGCCGTCGATAAAGTTCCCATCACCATTCCATCGCAAACCAAGGTCGGACATCAGCATGGGATCGGGAAGCCGAAGCCGAATCGTCTTCTCAACCGAGCAGTCAAAACCATCCGCTCCGGACAGGTACTCATGGACCATCATGCGCACCATGCCGGGACATCCGCGCTCGGGTTGAAGCCAGCCATCTTCAGCGAACTGCTGCTGCAAGAAGAGAGAGGCTGGTGACCATCCATGCTCACCGAGGAACGTAGGGTAGATGGTAGGGGGACTTGGCATGGGATCATTCGCGAAATCCTCGGACTCCGCCCATTTCATGAACTCGCCGACATCAGCTCGGCGAATCAGATAGGCAGTGAAGATGAGCCATAGCTCTCTCCGATCAATATCGGTCGGCTCCTGATCCGCAGGGGCTTCTTGTTTCCAAACCAAGGAGCCGTGCAAATTGACCCACGGCGTGCCATCCGTAGGGTTGGCTACGACGAGAAGATCTACAATGTTCGGGACATCATCGGAGCGTCGGGTCCATCCGGCAAGGTCGCTTGGCTTTCCCCATTCGTCATAGATAGCCGGCGCCCACCAGGCCGGTGTGTGGCTGTCCCATTCGGTTCCGCCCTGCGTAGCGCGTAACGCACAGGAAGGGTCGATGTCCCGCACATTATCTTGCCACGGTCCTTCGTATGCTTGGGACTCCCGCTCCTCGTCGTAGTGGTTTCGATACTGAAAATGGTCAGCAAGGAGCGCCAGTATTTCGTGATACGCAATCCACTGATACTTCTTCCCGATGCGCTCTGCTTTGGCTGCATCACGGCCTCGATGATCGACGGCCCCGTGATCAAAATCCCCAAAGCGCTCGGCAGTCCAGCCGAGCTCGAATACACGTCGCAAGATGTATCGTTGGACCTGTCCCAGATCGAAACCAGGAGGGGTGTCCTTGCCCTCTTGTCGCTCGTGCCGCGTGAGGATTTCATTCAGCCTTCTTGCATGCTGTTCGGTGAGCACAGCGACAGCGTCAAGAGCAGCGTTGGCCTCCTCTAGCTTCTTCTCGCGCTCCGCTGCCTCCTCTTCAGCGCTCTTTGCCGAGTCAGTCCGCGTCGCTGCTTCCCAGGCTCTCTTCTCAGCCTCCGAAAAGTCGCTGATCAATGCGCGCAGGCGGTTCCGGATCAGAGTAGGCGGAGTCCAGGCAGGCTCATCGAGCCCCAGGGACAGCCATGTGCTGGATGTTTGCGATGAGTTGGTGCCGATCACATAGAACGCAAAGTCGTCATCCAGCACGGACTTCGCGATCCGGGCGCGCGCCCATTCGTGAGCACGATTTCTCATCGTAAGTTTCTTGCCATCAGAAAGGAGAGACACGAGGTCTGACTCAGTCGGAATCGTTGGCCACTCACTCTTGTAGGGAGGACGGATGAGGCTGAGATCCACCTCAACATCGGCATCAAGCGCGAGCGCCCGTTCGATCACACCTCGCGCATAGTCACGAAGCAAGATATGCACGGGCGGACGGCCCCCCTCGAAAACTCGAGCGTATACGCCCTTCGTGAGAGGACCTATCTCGGTCCGGTCATGGCAGCGCATGGCCGTGCCGTAGGCGACAGCAAAGATCCGCTCGGTGACGTAAGGATCGTCTACGTCTGCGAAGCGCTCGATCAACCGGATGACGGCAGGGATGCGTCCTGTCAGGAGGCAGACGAGCGCCTTGGTCGCGCGGTCGCGAAGGAACCTGTTGGATGTGGTCAACATCCAGGCCAAGGCAGTCGCGCACAGATCTGTCACATCTTCGTCCAGGGCAGCACCTGGAGCGATTGCCGATGCCCAATCCACCAGCCTGTCTACGGCATCTCGGCTCCCCCATGTGTAGTGTAGATAGACGCTCCACCAGGCATCCCGGATCGCCATGCTGTCCTTTCTTAGCCTTCGATCAAGAAAGGCGGCGTTTAGGGGATGTTCCGGCAGAGATGCCAGGGTCATGAGTGAGTCTAGGGTGCTGTGCAGCGCATGCTCGCTGTCGCACAGCTTGCCCATGATGTCGCGCGTTTCATCGGTGATTGCGGACGTTGCGCGCCAGATGAGGCTTTCACGAAAAGCTGCACCGTTCTCCTCGTTCTCCAGCGCTCTTGGAGCAAGCGCGAAGAACTCCCGGCCCGTCCGCTCCGGAACCTGAATGCACATCGCTTCAATAAGACCTTGGTCTACATCCGATTCGCTGTCCGCCAGAAACGCAAGTGGCTGACCGTCTGAGAAAGCGGTTGCTGGATTGGCCGGGTCTAGGAACTTGTCGAGCAGCGTCTTAGCGATCAGGTGATCCGCAAAGCGCTCGTAGCCGATGAAGGCAACTTCTTGAGCTGCTCCATCGTCGGGCTGAACAATTTCCTCGATAAGTATTCCTTCGGTGACCAGGCCTCGATACAAAGAGCGCTCGAACTCTCTCCCCGGAAGGAGCGCGTTGATCACGTTCGCCGCCTGTTCAGTCGGCAGAGACCGCTGTTTTCCGGCCGTCAAGACATTGCAAAAGCTCTCTAAGGCGCGCAGGACCAGCGGTGTCTTCGGATTGAAACCCAACGACGATGAGAGCAGTTTGTTGATAGCTTCGAGGTACTGCGCAAAGATGGCCGTGATGCCATGAAAGCCACGAGGAAGGCGGCGCTCTCCGCGTTGCTGGAGCCCAGCACAGAGCGTCTTCAGGAACAGCGGGATCCGAAACTCCGGTGCCAGGAGCGGCGTCGAGGGAAACTCCAGCCCGTAATGAACAAAGAACGTCCGTGCTGCATCGTACTCGTGACCCGCAAAGCCTTCGTGGACGATGCAGACCGCCTCTTGCTGCACTTCCGCTGGAATGACAGAGTCTACGTATGATGAGCGAATTGACAGCGCGACTGCTATCCAAGGGGAGCGTGCGACCTGAGCCAGGAAGGCCGCCAGGTTGCTCGGCCAGATGCGCTTGCCCTCTCCCTCGTTGAGGGCGTCGATGATCAGGAGGGCTCGACAATCCGCGGCCTGGGCGACCGATTCCAATGCGCCAACGAACTCCTCCGCGCGCAGGGAGGCCAGATCGAGCTGCCGCAGTGCTTGCCCCCACGGATCAGCATCGCCGAATCGTTGCCCCATGAGCAGCACGGTTGGCTTTCCGGCGGCGATCCGCTGTTGAGCAATGTCACAGAGCAGATGGGTTTTCCCCGTGCCGGCAGCGCCGGTAAGAAGCACGAGTGATCCGCTCGCTAACCGATCTGCTTGGCGCAGCTTCTTCTGGGCGTCGCGCAGCGCTGATATCAAGGTCCCAAGCAATTGGCGCTGCTCTCGGTACGCATCCGCCTGACTGCGCTCGCGAGTGTGCGCTTGTTCGGCTGATGACGGGTTGCATGCGCGTTCCTTCTCTTTGAGCAGGGCTTTTACCTGAGAGCCCGCAGCCAGTGAGTCCTCAAGGAGTCCCGCAACCTTCGATAACGGAAGTTCTCCAAGCGCTTTGACTGTCAGGTCGCGCAGCCCGCTGAGGATGGCTTGAATCAAACTCGCCAGTTTGTCGGCGGCTGCGGACAGCCGTACATCTATCTCTTTGCGCGCCGAAGATTGGAAGTCCTCATACGCTTGCCGTAGTGGCCGCGCGCATCCTTTGATCCGATCAAAGAAGGACTCGGTACGTCCAAGCGCGTCAAACTCGCCCGCAATCGGCAGCCCAACGTGGACTTCAGGAGTGTAGCGAGGACCAGCCGCCTTTATCGCTTCGGAAAGGCGGGCCGAGAACCACTGCGGATCGAAGGCGTGAACGCCGAAGAATAACTGGACGCGGCCAGCATGCTCTGGGCGCTGGAGTCGAACCCACAATTCATGACTGCCCCAATAGACGAACTCCACGGACATACCGTGGGCAGCGGCCCAGCCAGACCACTTCGTGACATGCTCATTCCATCGCTCCCTCGCTGACTTCTGCCCATCCTTGCGTCCGTCCGGCAGGTTCAGCGGAATGCAGACGAAGTAGCGGACCAGCCTTGGATGCTTCTCAAGAGCGGTCTTCACTGACTCATCAAGCTGAGACCACTGCGAATCACCGACGGACTTGAAATACTTGGCCTGCCATCCCCACTCTGAGCCGTCCGCAAACACCGAATAGCACTCGACACCAGCATCCGGTGAGCCCTTGCGCTCAAAGCGGCTGTCACACGGAGACTCCTCGCGAGCGAGCTGAGCGCAGAGTTCCTCAAACCCTTCAGCTCTCGATCCGTTCAGCGGACGAATGGCGTTCCAATCAAGGTTGATCCCAGCCATGCCAGTCAATTCTCCCCTGCCGAGCGCACAGAGCTACCACGAGACGGCGGCGATGGCTACTTCACGAGGTGTCGGAAGCCCGTTAGAGCGGTTCCGCTCAACGGCGCTGGCATGGGTCGCACGACGGTGCTGAAGACCTCGTAGCCACCCCAGAGAGAGACGCCCCTGTCGGAGGCCGGCAGTCCGAGCCCGCCGTTCACCGCAGTGCGTCGGTTCGCCGAGGAGGGAGACGTTGTGTAAATGAAAACTATCGCCGATGTCGACCCACCGGCAGTGTCTGCAAGGACTCGACCGGCAGATTGTTGATCTTCATCTCGTAGGGAATCACCTGAATGAAGCGCCCGGCGTCGTCCAAGTGTGGATGCGGATATAGCCGGCTGACAA